>DASUFY010000129.1:0-32563 GCA_036274315.1 Planctomycetota bacterium
CTGCGCATCGAGATCGCGCACGGCCTGTTGGCTGCGCGGGTCGTCCGGTCCAAAGCGCTGGTGGTCGTAGTCGAGGTGCGGCAGGTAGACGAGCGCGAGATCGGGATCGTGCTCCCGCATCACGGACAGCGCCGACGACGCAATCCAGCGCGTGCTCGCGATGCCCGCGCGCGGGCCCCAGAAGTCGAACAGCGGGAACGGGCCGAGCTCTTGCTGCAGCGAGCGCTGCAGGTCGGGCGGCTCGCTGTAGAGGCCCGGCTTCTTCTTGCCGTCGGCGTGGTACTCGGGCCGCGGCGTCACGCTCCAGTCGACGGACGGCGCATACATGTTGAACCACCAGAACAGCTTCGCCGTGCGCGCGCCGAAACGCTGCCGGGCCGCCTCGTACAGCTTCTCGCCGTGCACGAGCTGGTTGTTCTGCCGCCACAACATCACCTGTGCGAGGTCGCGGAAGTACCAGCCGTTGGCGACCGCGCCGTGTCCCGACGGCGCGAGTCCCGTCAGGAACGTCGCCTGCACGGTGCACGTCACGGCCGGGAACACGGTCTGCAGCGGCGCCATGAAGCCGTGTTCGCCGAGACCACGCAGCACCGGTGCGAGCGCCAGGTCCTTGGGCCGCAGACCCACCGCCAGGATCACGAGCAACTTCACCAGGTACAGTGTGCCGGCGCGCCGCGGCCGGCGCCACAGCGCTCACCGCCGATGGAACGGTGTGCGCGCGATCGCGATCGGCGTGAACCCGGCGCTCGCTTCGACGACGCGGATCGTCGCGTCGAGCGGCACGCCGTCGACGACCTGCGTGACTCCGGTCTTCGGCCAGAAGATCTCGACGCGTTCGATGCGTTCGGCCTTGCCGAGTCCGATCGTCTGCCGCAGCGGATTGCCGCCGAAGCTGCTGCCCGTGCCGACGTGACGATGCACGGCGCGCGACGCGCCGTTCTCGCGGATCGTCACCGCGATGCGCGCGCCGATCGCACATCGCGCGCTCGCGGTGCCGACGAGGCGCAGCGTCAACCAGTGGTTGCCGAAGCCGGGGTTCTCGAACAGCACGTTGTGCGCCGCATCGCCGGGGTAGGCGCCGCCCACCACCTCGAAGACGTCCTGGTCGCCGTCGTTGTCGAGGTCCGCGAAGGCCACGCCGTGGCCCTTCTGCAGGTGCCCGAAGCCGCCCGCCATCGTCACGCTCTCGAAGCCCGCTCCGGCGCGGTTGTGGTACATGAGGTTGGGCATCAGGCTCGCGAATTGCGGGTCGCCGGTGCCGAGGTAGAAGTCGAGCCAACCGTCGTTGTCGAGGTCGCCGAAGTTGCAGCCCATCGGCATCATCGGATAGTCGAGCCCGAACTCGGGTGCGACGTCGCGGAACCCGCCGCGGCCGTCGCCACGGTAGAGGCGCAACTTCTCGAACGGCAGCGGTCGACCGAGCAGGTACGAGGCGATGTGCGCGACGCCGGTGTTGTAGTTGGCGACGAACAGGTCGAGCGCGCCGTCGTTGTCGAAGTCGAAGAACCAGGCCGGGAAGCTCGTGGCCGGGCCGGTCACGCCGGCCAGCTCGGCGACGTCCGTGAACGTGCCGTCGCCGCGGTTGCGGTAGAGGCGGTTCTTGCCGTCGATGTTGCTCACGTAGAGGTCCGGCCAGCGATCGTTGTCGTAGTCGCCCCAGGCGACGCCCTTGGCGTAGGCGTCGTTCGTCACGCCGGCGGCGTTCGCGACGTCGGTGAACGTGCCGTCGCCGTTGTTGCGATAGAGCTGGCACGCGCACGGCACACGCTGTGAACTCTCGCTGCCGATGTAGAGGTCGAGGTCACCGTCGAGGTCGTAGTCGGCGAAGGCCGCCGTCTGGGTCGGCAGCTGCCGGCGGCCGAGGCCCGCGTCGAACGTCACGTCGAGGAACGTGCCGTCGCCGCGATTCTGCAGCAGGGAGACCGGCAGCTTGCCGCTGTCGAACCACCAGCCGCCGCGCAGCACGAGCACGTCGAGGTCGCCGTCGTTGTCGTAGTCGGCGTGCACGAGGTTGAGCCCCCCGGTGATGCCGATCAATCCGGCCGCCTCGGTGCGGTCCACGAAGGTGCCGTCGCGCTGGTTCTTGAAGAAGCGCAGCTGGCCGCGCGGCGCCCATTCCGAGACGATCACATCGAGGTACTCATCGCCGTCGAAGTCGTCGACGGCGACGCCACCCGCGGTGGCGAACGTGTCGAGGCCGACGTCGGCAGCGATGTTGTGGAAGCGCGGGAACGCGACCTCGGGTGCGAAGCACCGCTCCGGCAGCCGGTCCTGCTCGGGCACCCCGTCGGGATATGTGCCCAGCGTCATGTGCGCGAGATTGGTCAGCCAGAGCGCGGCATGGTGCCAGTAGTCGGTGGGCGGCGTGTTGCGCAGCACCTCGTCGAAGTACAGGATCGCGTTCTCGGCGCCTTCGGTGCGCCGGTGTCGACCTGTGCCGGCGATCGGCAGGATGCAGGTCTCGGGCGTCGGCGAGGCACAGCAGTTCTCCGTCTCGCCGAGCCGCAGCCAGGCGACGCCGAGGTGGAAGCTGACGCCGATCGCGGCCGCGGTGTCGCCGGGCAGGATGCCCTTCCTGAGTCCCTCCCGCGCTGCCGCCAACAGCTCGATGGCGGCCCGCTCGTGGCCGAGCTGCAGTTCGCCGACCGCGGTGTCGAGGCGCAGGCGCCACGGCGCCGCATCGCCGAGACGCTGCAGGTCGCCGCGCAGTTCGCGCACCGCGCGTTCACCGAAGTACGGGTTGTCCTCGCGCGCCTGCTCGGCGCGCTGATCGAGCAGGGTGACCATGCGCGCGTGACCCACCGCCGGCTCCGGCGACCGCTCGCCGCCACAGCCAGCCAGGGCGGCGATACCAACCAACAGGCAGCGTCGCGCCGGCGAAGCACGGCGAGAGCCCGTGCCCAAACCGCCGGCATCGACGAACACCGGGCACCGCGCGCAACGCCACATGTCCCGATCATCGCGCGGCAGCGGTCGAGCGAACAGGAGCCGCGCCGCGGTTTCCGCACGCGTGCACGGAGGCGACATTCCGGAACGCGGCTGGCGGCCGGCCGCCGAGCCGCGTACCGTCCGCGCCCGCGCATGTCGTCCGAACCGGAACACATCGAAAAGACGCTCCCGCCGCCCTGGGACAGGATCTTCTCGCTGGGATCACGCACGTTCGTGTGGGGTCTGCTGATCGCGGTGCTCTACCTGCTGCGCCCGTTCCTGCTGTTGATCTTCATGACGTTCGTGTTCGCCTACATCCAGGCGCACGGCGTCGACGGACTCGCCCATCGCATCAAGAACCGGCCGTTGCGCGTGACGATCGTCGGACTCGTGTTCCTGGGCACGCTGTTCGCGACTGGTTTCACGCTCGTGCCGCAGGTCCAGGAACAAGCGAACACGTTCTGGAAGAACCGCGAGAAGTACGCGGACGACGCCGATCGCGAGCTCAACAAGTTCCTCAAGCAGTACCCGTCGTTCTATGCGGGGCTGGCCAAACACCGCGACGCGCAGGACTCGCCGACGGGCACCGCGGTCAGCAAGCCGCCACCGCCTTCACCGGCGGTCGAGAACGGGATCCCGGCCGACCCGCCGAAGCCAGTCGCGGATCTGCACGTCGTGCGCGAGTTCATCGGCAGCGTCGGCGAGAACCTGGCCAAGAACCCGCTCGAGTGGGGCCAATCGGTGATCGGCTACGCGTCGTCGTTCCTGCTGTCGCTGCTGTTCTCGTTCCTGATCGTGTTGGACCTGCAGAAGATCCGCCGCGGTGTGCAGGGCCTCGCCGACACCAAGGTCGGCTTCATCTACAACGAGGTCGCCGACAACATCGCCGGCTTCGGGCGCGTGCTCGGGCGCGCGCTCGAAGCGCAGCTGTTCATCGCCGTCTGCAACACGATCTTCACCGCGATCGGCATCTGGCTCATGGGCCTGCCCAACCTGCTGGTGCTGTCGACGATCGTGTTCTTCTGCAGCTTCATCCCCGTGGTCGGCACGTTCATCAGTTCGACGCCGATCTGTCTGTTGGCCCTGCAGTCGGGCGGCGTGTCGACGATGGTGCTCGCCATCGTGCTGATCTGCATCATCCACGCGCTCGAGACCTACGTTCTCAATCCGGCGATCTACGGCCACCACATGCGCATGAACCCCGTGCTCGTGCTGATCGTGCTGACGATCGGCGGCAAGCTGTTCGGGGTCTGGGGGCTCGTGCTCGGCATCCCGATCGTGAACTACTTCTTCCGCCACGCGATCCGGCGGCCCGAAGAGCGGCCGCCCGAAGTCTGACTCGGGCGCGAGCGCCACGAGTCGGGGGACCTGGTGTCGCCTACTTCGAATCGAGCACGTCGGCGATCGAAGCTGCGTCGAGCAGGCGCAGACCCAGCCGATCGAGTTCACCGGCCGTCGCCGAGAGAACATGGATCGTGACCGCATCGGGGAGCGCGCCGAACTTCGCGGCCAACTGGCGCAGCAGCAGTTCCGCCTTGCCCTCTGCCTTGCCCTCTGCCTTGCCTTCGGCCTTGCCTTCGGCGCGCAAACGTTGTGCGGTGGTGATCATGAGGTTCTCGGGGGATCGGTTCAGGATCTTGGCGAAGGCCGCGGTGAGACGCTCGGCCGACACGTCGGTGACGTGCAGTACATAGGAGTGTAGCGCCTCGATGCCCGGGTGTCCGCGCACCTCGCCGGCGGCTTCGCGCAGCAGTGCTGCCCAGCGATCGAGGCGCTCGAGGCACGTCACCTCGCCGATGCCCGGCACGAGCTGCAGGAACAGCAGGCCCAGGCGACCCAGCGCTGTGAGGGGCTCCGCCACGAGTTCCGCCTCGCTGCAGCTGGTCAGATCCCACGCGCAGACGCGCAGCGTCGGATCCAGCTCGCGCAGGGCCTCGAACAGCCCCGTCGTGCGCGGCATCTTGCGCGGCGATGGGCGCCACGTCATCGCGCCGAGCGGGCGCCGGCCGTGGTGCACGACGAGGGGCACGAAGAACGGTGGCAGGCCGCGCCGGTTGGCCCAGGCGGGACCGAGGTTGACGACGTAACGAAGCGCCTGCCGCGTGAGGCGGTGGTCGCGCCTCGACTTGTGTTCGAGCAGCAGCAGGATCGGTTGGCCGAGGTCGGGGTGGCGGACGATGAACAGCAGGTCGGCGTGGTGCTGCCGCAGGAACTCGCCACTCGCCGAAGCTGGCACAGCCGTGATCCTGCAGCGGGCGAGGGCCTCGCGCAGGACCGGCGGCAGCAGCCGGCGCAGCAAGGCTTCCGCATGCCGGGGATCCGCGAAGATGGCGCGGAACAACGCATCGTGTGGATTGCCCAAGGTGCACACCCCTGTCGCCCGCGCCCCACGCGCGAGCCAACCACAGGTGTGGCATGGGGGGCAGGCGCGGCAGGGATTCTCCCGAGGCGTCGTGGCGCGGATCGCCGGCAGGCCGCGTTCGGTGCATCCGTTTCCGGATGTGCTGGCGGCACCCCGGTGGCGCGTGCTGTGATGGCACGATGACGCGTTCGCTCGCCACCCTGTGTCTGCTGCTGACCTGCCTGCCCGCCCAGGAAGAGCCGCCGACGGTCGGCGAGCTCGCCCAGACCGCGCACCAGTTGGTCGAACAGCTCTCCGCGTCCGCACCGACCGATGGCGCCGGCGACGAGCAGAAGGCGGCGCGTGCTGCCGCGACGAAGGCGTTGGAAGAACTCGTCGTGCGCATGGAGACGCTGACGGGCCTCTCCGTCGAGCACTACGTCGAGGTCAGCAGCCCGATGATCTTCGGCTGCCCGCAGCAGTGCGTTCGGGTCGCCGTGGCCGGGTTGCAGCACTTCCCCGACAGTCGCTTCCTCTGGGACCACGTCGGCTTCGCGCGCACGCAGATCGCGATCGAACAGCCGCCGTGCCAGGCGCGGCTCGCGGAGCTCCAGGAGGCAGCGCGTGCGTTCCGCAAGGCGCTGTCGAACCAGCCCGACACGTTCCACGCGCACGTCGGCATGTTCCAGGTCGCGAGCCTGCTCGGCCAGGTCGATGACGCGCTCGTCGAGTTCGAGGCGGCCACCAAGGACGAAGAGGGCCGGCAGGCGCTGCCCGACGCGTGGCTGCTGCGGGCCGGGCTCTTGCTGCGCCTCGGCCGCGCGGAGGACGCAGCGAAACTGCTCGGCAGCGACGTCGTGACCGACGAACTGCGCGGCGCAGCCCAGATCCTGCTGCTGCGGGCGCACGCGATCGGCGGCGATGCGGCAGCGGCCCAGGCACTGATCAAGAAGATGCGCGCGGCTGACGCCGGGCCGCGCGTGCTCGTCGAGGCGGCCGATGCGTTGGCCTATCTCGGCAAGAAGACCGAGGCGCTGCAGCTGCTGGCGCAACGACCGAAGCGCGGCGCATTCGAGACGGAGGAAGAACGCGTCGACCAGCTGTTGACGCAGGGTGCCGCCGCGATGGAGGTGTTCTGGAAGGCGAGCGACTGGTCGCCCAAGGGACCGCTGCGCACGGCGCTGACGGCGGCGCTCGAGCACCGGTTCCTCGTCATGGACACGACCGCCAAACCCAAGCCGAAGGAGACCGACCTGACGGCATCGCCGGCGTTGCTCGCCCAGCTGCTCGGCAACGCACCCGAGTCGGACGAGAAGGCATGGGCCGACCGGACCCTGCTCGTGCTCGCGATCCGCTCCATCCGCGACCACAAGTCGACGCCGCTCGAGAAGCAGATGCTCGCGCTGCAGAAGGACCAGCGCATGCCGACGTCGGCCGACGAGCCGGCGATCTTCCTCGCCATGCGCTGGGACGTCGGCAACCCCGACGCGTGCGGTGTGCTGACGGGGTTGCGCGCGATCGAGAAGCTCGATGCGCCGGTCGCGGGCAGGAAGTGACCGGGCTAGCGGCGCAGGTCGACCGCACCCGGCTCGCAGTAGCACGACGACGTCGGCGTCACGTCCGCGCGCGCCCACGACTTCGCGCGCTGTCGGGCCAGATCGTCGAGCCCATCGGCCTCTCCCTGCATTCGGCGCGCCTTCTCGAGCCCGAGCAGCGACCAACCGTTGCTCGGGTTGTGCTCGAGGTCCTCCTGGTAGACCCGCTCGGCCTCGGCGTAGCGACCGGCCGCCATCAACAGCGCGCCGAGCGCGTGCCGGACCGGCTGGAGCCAGCTCGGCGGTTCGTCGTAGATCAGTTCGTCTTCGAGCGCGACGGCCTCGCGCAGGCTCTGGAACGCGAGGTCGTGGTCGCCCTCGCGGAACGACAGTTCGCCCTGCATCATCTTGCGAGCGAGCGGGAACACGGCGTGAGCCGGGTTGAAGCCGATCGTCCAATCCACTGGAACGGCGGCGGCTTCGCGTTCGAACGCGGTCATCTCCGCGCGCGCTGCGTCGGTCCGGCCGAGCGCCGAGTTCGCGATGCTGCGCGCATAGCGGCGCATCGTCCGGCTGACGTGGCGCGCCTCGGCGTAGTCGGGCAGCGCCAGGATGTCGTGCCACTTCCCGAACCGCACGAGCACGTGCGGCACCGCCGCGGCCCACCCGTCGGCGATCGACGGATAGCGCGCCATGAAGGTCACCGGCACCTGGGTATCGAGCCCACTCGCCGCCTCGAGCGCAGTCTGGAAGCGGCCCTCCATCATCGCCGCGTAGGCGAGGAAGTGCAGGTTGTGTGCGATGTAGAGCCCGTAGTAGTCCTGCTCCGGAGCGATCGCGAGATAGCTGCGGTCAGCGGCGACCGCGCGTGTGTTTGCGTCGGCGGCGTCCCCGTAGCGGCCGATCCGCGAGTAGATGTGTGAGGGCATGTGGGTCAGGTGACTCGAACCGGGCACGAGCTGCCGCAGGCGGTCCGCGGCCTGTTCGGCGCGCGCGGGGTCCTTCGACGCCTCGACCGCGTGGATGTAGTAGTGCAGCGCGCCCGGGTGCCGCGGATCGAGTTCCATCGCGCGCTCGAGCACCGCGACGATCTCCGTCGCCTTGCCCTTCGGGACGCCGTCGCGCGTCCAGTAGCTCCACGGTTGCAGATTCATGAGTGACTCGGCGTACAGGGCACCGACGTCCGCGTCCTTCGGGTGGGCGCGCCACACCGCGGCCATCGCCGTGCTGTACGCTTGTTCGAGCCGTCGCTGGTCGTCGGGCGGCGGCCACTCGTAGCGATGGGCCAGCGCCTCGATCAGCGCGCGGTCGACAGGGCTGGCCTGCTGACGCAGCGCCATCGCGCGCTCGATCGCTTCGTGTGCATCGCGCGACTCACGCTCGGACATCACCGGATCGTTCACGTTGATGCCGTTGGCGTAGGCGACACCCCACCACGCGAACGCGCAGTCGGGATCGAGCTCGGCCGCACGGCGAAAGCTGCGCACAGCCTCGTCGTCGTTGAAGCCGTAGAGCCACTGCATTGCCTGGTCGAGGAACGGCCTCGCTGCCGGCGCCACGGTCGTGGTGACGCGCGTGTAGTTGTCGAAGCCGGGGTACAGGCGGGCTCCATCGACGGGTGGTGTGCCAGCGCCGGCCTGCCCTTCAGAGAAGTTGGCGTCGGCCGTCGTGGAGCGTCCGGTGGAGCCGGTGCTGCACGCGCCGAGAATCGCCGATGCGGCCAGGACCGCGGCCGCGACGGATCGAGAGGAGAGAGTCGTTCGGATCGAATTCATGGTTGTCTTGGCGCCGACCCCGGGGGCGGCACGTGTCCCGACGGCATGGCGTGAATTCCGGGGTCACGATGTGACCGATCGCGCCGATCGCAACCTCGCGCCTTGGCACGGCCACGGATTCGCGGCTACCCTGGGCCGCCGGAGACGGCCCTGGAACCATGAAACCTGACGTGGGAATGGACCATGGCGCCTCGAAGCCATCTGCATACGAGAGTGCTCTCGCCCTCTGCATGCGCCACGACTGGCGGCGAGCACACGACGTGCTGGCCGCCGGCGACGCGCGCGGCGAACTCGACCCGCGTGCGCTCGAGTTGTTCGCCGAGAGCGCCCGCTGGATCGGCCGCGACGACGCCATCGTCGCAACGCTCGAACGCGCGCACGCCGCTTACACGCGTGACCGTGACACCGCGGCCGCGGCGCGCACCGCCTTGGCGCTGCTCGACGTCAACCTCGACCACGGCCGCAACGCCGTCGCCGCGACGTGGTTTCATCGCGCCGAGGAACTGCTCACCGGTGTGCGCGAGGGGCGCGAACACGCGCTGCTCGCCTGGTTCCGCGCCCGCGCCAGCGGCTCGCGCGGCGAGATCGACCAGCACCGCGACCACGCCCGGCAGGCACTGACGATCGCTCGACGTCATGGTGACAGAAGCGTCGAAGCCCTGGCACTGGTCGAACTCGGCCACGTCGCCGCGCTGCGCGGCGAGCACACCGACGCGTTCGCCGCGATCGAACGGGCGACGGCGATCGCGTCGTCGGGCGAAGCCGGCCTCTACGCGGCCGGATCCGTCTTCTGCAACGCGATCTGGTTGTTCCGCTGCTGCGGCGAATGGGACCGTGCGCACGAGTGGACGGAGATCTCGACGCGGTGGGTCGAACGCCAGCAAGTCGAGTTCTTCCCGGCCCTGTGCCGCGTGCACCGTTCCGAGGTGTTGCGTGTGCGCGGCCGCCTGGCCGAGGCCGAGCGCGAAGGCGAGATGGCCGCTTCGTTGCTGCAGCGTTCGATTCCCGGCCACGCGGTCATCGCCTACGCCGAGCTCGGCGAGGTGCGCCGCCGCCGCGGCGACCTCGATGGCGCGATGGCCATGTTCGAGCGCGCGCTCCAGCTCGGCTGGAACCCACAACCCGGACTCGCGCTCGCCCTGTTGGCGCGCGGCGAGGCGACCGCCGCGCTGCGTTCGATCGAGCGTGTGTTCGCCGAGCCACAACCGACGCTGCAGTTCGAGGATCGTGCGAGTCTGCAGCTTGCGCGCGCACTCATCGCCATCGCGGCAGGCCACATCGACGGCGCGCACGAAGCCGTCGCCGTGCTCGAACCACTCGCCCGCGACCATCCGGCGGCATGGACCCTCGGCGCCTGCCGTGAAGCACAAGGCCGTCTCGCGCTCGCCGAACATCGCCATGGCGACGCACTCGCGGCGCTCGCCCACGCTCGGCGCGCCTGGTCGGATCTCGACGCGCCGTACGAACTGGCCTCGACCATCGCCGTACAGGCGCAGGCGCTCGCGGCATCTGGCGACGCGGCGAGTGCGCGGCTCGAGTTCGCCACCGCACGCGCGATCTTCGCGCGCATCGGCGCAGATCACGACGCGGCCGACGTGCAGCGTCGACTCGACGACCTCGGCGACGACCGCACGGACCGGCCCGAGACCGTTCGACCGATGCAAACCGCACCCGGGACCGCCGCCGAGGCGCTGTTGCGACGCGACGGCGACTACTGGACACTGTTCTTTCGCGGGCGCGAACTGCGCCTCAGGCACGCGCGCGGCCTCGGACAGCTGGCGGCGCTGCTCGCGGCGCCAGGCGAACCGCGGTGGGCGATCGAACTCGCCGCGAACCCGGACGACGGCGATCGGAGCGCGGGCGCCGGCGGCGACGCGGGTGAGGTGCTCGACGCCGAGGCGCGCCGGGCGTACGCAGCGCGAGCACGCGACCTGGAGGTCGAGCTCGCCGACGCCCGCCGCCACGGCGACCAGGGTCGCATCGAGGCGATCCGCGCCGAGATGCACACACTCGGTCGCCAGCTCGCCTGCGCCGTCGGCCTCGGCGGCCGCGCACGCCGCGCCGCTTCGTCGGTGGAGCGGGCGCGCCAGAGCGTCACGAAGGCGATCCGCACCGCAATGCGCCGCATCAGCGAACTCGATGCGACCCTCGGGGACCACCTCGAACGCAGCGTGCGCACCGGCACGTCGTGCACGTTCGATCCGGGTCCGGACGCGATGGTCGCCTGGCGGGTCGCACCGAGACCGTAGCACCACGGTCGGTGCGCCGACGCAGGCGCACCGACCGGGTGCCGCGTCACTTCACGAGCGGAACGTTCAGGCGCTGCGTCGTGCAGATCAGGCTGTTGGTGGCGTCGAAGTGCACGCCCTGGAAGTAGGGCGTGCCGGGGTCGAGCCATCCGGGCAGCGAGAGCGCCCACGACGCGCTCGGGCCGAGCGCCACGAGGACCACGTCGTCGTTGAAGTCGGCGACGCGCGGCGCCATGTCGTGACCGAGCGGCGAGCGAGTTGCGCGGTTGTGGGCGCGTCGTCGGCGACAGCAGCGACCACCGGCCTTTGGCGGGTGCCGGCACGGCTGCCAACAGGGCCGCGGCGGCGATGACGGAGAGGGTTCTTCGGAAGTCGTTCATGGTCTCGTGGGTCGAGCTCGGCTCCGACGAGGTCGACACCTTCGTCGATCCGCCGCACGGACCCGGTGTGACCCGGTGACGCGTGGAATCCGCCCCGGCTGC
Organism: Planctomycetota bacterium; assembly: GCA_036274315.1. Classification (GTDB taxonomy): domain Bacteria; phylum Planctomycetota; class UBA1135; order UBA1135; family UBA2386; genus DASVAL01. The sequence goes on from DASUFY010000129.1 coordinate 11,311, forward strand.
GGCCCGGCGGTCGCCGTTCCCCGCGTGCCCAGGGTCCCCGGGGCCGCCAATCCGAGCGATCCGCGACCGCCGGCCCGGTCTGCGGCATCCTTGGTGTCGATGACCGCCCCGCGTCGCGACATCGAACCGCTGCTCGCCCACGCCGCCTGGGTGCGCAACCTCGCGCTCCAACTGTGCGCCGACGTGCATGCCGCCGAGGACGCCGCCCAGGACACCTGGGCCGCGGCTCTGCGCCACCCGCCGCGCGATCCCGACCGGGCGCGCGGCTTCCTCGCGCGCACCCTGCACAACGCGCTGGCGATGTCGGAACGCAGCGAGCGGCGGCGGACCCGGCGCGAACGGCTCGCGGCGCCGCCCGCCGAGGCCACGGACGTCGGTGCCGTCGAGCTCGTCGCGCGCGCGGAGCTGCACAGGCACCTCGTCGTCGCCGTGCTCGCCTTGCCCGAAGGCTGGCGCGAGCTCGTGCTGCGGCACTACTTCGAAGGCGAAGACGTCGCTGCGCTGGCGCGCCGGACCGGCATCTCGCCCGATGCGGTGCGCGCGCAGTTGCGCCGCGCTCGCGAGAGGCTCCGCGCCGACCTCGAGGGAGCCGGCGGCGAGCCGGCGCGCGCGTTCGCGTCGCTGTTGGCTTCTAACCCCGTCGCCGGAGGGGCCGCGGCGGGTCTCGGTGCGTCGGTCGCCTCTGTTGCGGGAGCGTTGACGATCATGAAGGTCCAGGTCCTGCTCGGTGGCGCGGTGTTGGTCAGCGCACTGTGGTTGCTGTTGCCGTTGCGCACACCGCCGGCGCCCGCGGTCGCAGGCGGCGCAGGCGACGCGGCGCCGGCCGTCGCCACAGCAGTCGCGCGCGGCGATGCGGCGCCCGCACATGCGATGCCCGTGACGCGCGACGCGGTGCCGCTCCCGGACGTCATGGCGAACACGGAGCTGCAGGGGCGGCTCGTCGGCCTGCACCCGGACGTGCCGTGGACCGCGCCCTTGGCGCTGCGTGCGCGGTCCTCGGATGTGCAGCACGAACACGAGGTCGAGCTGCCCGTGACCGCCGATGGCATGTTCGCCGCGACGCTGCCGGCGTGGTTCGCACGCGACGAGTCCGTCGAACTGCAGCTCCGCGCACGCGACGCCTTCTACCTGCCCGTCGATGCGCGCTTCGGGCTGCGCGCGCTCGCGCAGCCGATCGTCGTGCCGGTGGAACCGACCGGCGTCGTGACCGGCAGGGTCGTCGACCCGCGCGGCATCGGCGTACCGGCCGCGCGCGTCGCGGCCTTCCTGCAGCCTGCCGAGAGCAGCCGCGCCGCGCCCGCGGCCGCCGAAGTGCACATGCGCTGTTCGACCAACACCGATGCCGGCGGCAACTACCGACTGCAGGTGCCGCTCGCAGCACCGCTGCTGCTGCTCGCCGTGCCGATGCACGAAGCCTCGTCGGGCGGCAGGCGCATGATCGGCGAGGGCGGAGCGATCGCCGATGACGACACGCATCGCGACGACCTGCTGCCGGCGAACCAACGCGTGACGACCCGTTGGGGCCGCGTCGCCGAGGTGCCGGAGCTGCAGTTGCACGAACCCGCCTATGTGACGGGAAGCGTCACGACCGGCGAAGGGGCGCCGCTCGTCGGCGTCGAGATGATCTGGATCCACGACACGGCCGACGGTCCAGCCCTGTACGACGTCTCGCTCGGCAACCTGATGACCTGGACCGATGGCAGCACGGGCCGCATCGCGCTCACGAAGACCGATGCGAACGGCCGCTTCCGCTTGCCGGCCACGCCGGGCAAGCAGGGCGTGTGCTACCCGCGGGATGGGCAGGGGCGCATGGAGCCGTTCGTCGCGATGGTGCGGGCCACGCCGCCGGCCGAATCGACGTTCGATCTCGAAGGGGGCATCGCGGTCGTGCGCGTGCTCTGCGGCGGCATGCCCGTGCCGGGCGTCAAGGTGCTCACGGACTCGATCGGCGACCGGCTGACGCCGTTCGAACGTCGCCGTGAGACCGATGCGAGCGGCGAGGTGCGCTTCCTGCGCAGCACGCGCGCGAGTCACGACCTCCGCATCCAGCGTCCAGGCGGCGAGGACCGGCGCGTCGAACTCCTGCCCGGCACATCGGCGACCGAGCCTCTGGTGGTCGAACTCGCACCGCTGCCGGCTGCACCGGTGACGCTCGAGTTCGAGGCAGCCTCGCGGGTCCGCCAGGTCGAACTGACTTGGCGCCGGCTCGACGCGAAGGTCGCGCCGCTGCGACGGTGCGCGTTCCGCAACGACGGCGACGGGCCGTTCCACGTCGACGTGCCCTCGGGCCGCTACGAGCTGGTCGTCGACGCACCGTCGCGCGCCGAGCGGCGCGACACGTTCCTGCTGCGCAGCACGCAGGAGGTCGAGGTGCCGCTGCGCGGCTGCGAGCTGACGCTGCCCGCTGCACACGGCGGCCGTGTGCGCATCACGATGACCGAACGCGACGGTCGCTACGCCCATGGCCGGGTCGGCCTCACCGGCAGCGCCGGCACGTTCGACTGGTCCACGAACCTGCGCGCACCGGAAGACTCGCCGAACCTGCCGGCGGGCACCTACACGCTGCGGGTCGAGCAGCGCAACCGCACGGTGCACGAGGACACGATCGAGGTCCGGACCTGCGAAGTGACCGACGTGCGGATCCGGCTGCCTTGATGGCCATGACCCGGGGCCTGCAGCGACGCAACGGCACGCTCGTCGTCGAGAGGCTCAACGGCAGCGGCCATCGCGAGAAGGACCCCGCAGCTTGCGAGAAGCCGAAGACCGATTACCAACTGCTGCGCAGCAAACTCGACCGACTGCGCAACAGCCTGCCGATGTGTCCGAGACGCACGGCTGGATGCGGCTGTTCGCGCACCTGGCCGGCTGAGCAGCGCGCGGTGCGCGGCGTTTGTCCCGGCGCGTTTCGCCCGGCGCGTTTCTCCCGGCGAGGTCCGGGTTACCTCGCGCACACGCGGCGATAGATGCCCGGCTCTCTCTCGCGCTGCATCCCGCCTCCACCGGACCCCCCATGCAGCCGATCCGATCGCTGGCCGCCGTCGCGTTCGTGACCGCCACCGTCTCGAGCCAGGTCAACCCGTTCCTCTTCTATCCCCAGGATCCTGTCCGCCAGACCGTCACGTGTACCTCGTTCGTCGGCCGGCCCGATCTCAGCAATGCGGCCGAGGCGTTGATGGAGATCAACACCGACCACATGCGCGGCGTCGGCGATGCGAACGGCCTGATCCGGCTGTTCGGCGTCTACCACTGGATCGCCGACGAGCGGCTGTCGACGGTGGAGACCTACGACCTCGTCGTGCGCAACGGCGCCGCGTCGGGTGGACCCGACATGAGCCCTGCCGCCGAGTTCCTGCGCATCTCGGGCCTCACGACGCCACCGTCGAGCAATCCGATGCGCGGCACGTGGATCGCCTACGACGGCTTCGGCATCGCGGGCGGGCTCGTCATCACCGTCAATCAACCGCCGTACGCGCCGCCGCGCTACTACGTCGGCGTCGACCTGCCGGCCAACCCGCTGTGGCCGACGACCGACGGCCACTCGCTGTTCCGCGCCGACCTGCTCAATGCCGGTACGGGCGCTGTCTTCGGTGAGAACCACCGGCTCGGCGCACCGGATCCGACGTGGGCCGGACTGCACGGGGCCCCGTCGTTCTCGACGCCGTGGACCTACATCCTCGGCCCGTTCGTGACGAGCCCCAACCTGCAGATCGGCGGCCTCGATCCGACCAGCAACCGCCTCGGCGCACCGGGCGCCAACCTCAGCATGAACGGCCTGTTCCCCGACATCAGCGGCATGCCGCGCAGCGACGGGTTGACGTTGCGCATCACGGACGTCATCGCACCGTTCGGCGTGGTCTTCCTCGGCGGGTCGATGGGCTTCCAGCCCGCCTACTTCGAGTTCTCGCTGTCGGGCACGCTGATCGGCCACAGCCACATCGGCGGCGCCAATCCCTCGGGGCCCGTGCCGCTCGGCATCACGACGCTGATGGCCGGCGTGCGCGAAGTGTCGATCGCCATGCCCAACACGCTGTCCCCGTCGCTGATGGGCCAGGACTTCGCGTTCCAGGCCGTGGTCTGGGACGTGAACTTCGACCTCGCCGAGTGGACGAACGCCCAGGTGACGCACCTGTGAACACCTCCCTGCGCATCGCCGCGGCCGGCCTCGTGCTCGCCGCCGCCACGACGGCGATCTGGCTCCCTACTCCCGGCGGGGACGTGACGCCGGCCGGGTCGGGCGCGACGCCGGCTGCACCCGATCCGCCCGCGGCGGCGGGCGCCGCCGCGGCCGAGGTGCCCGAACTTCGGGGCGAGGCCGCGGCCGAGCGGCGTTCCCACGAACTCGAGCTGCCCGACGGCACCACGGTCGCGACACTCAACGACGCCGTCGACGCGGCTCCGCTCGCGATGTACTGGGGCCCCATGCCGTGGAGTCCGATCGTGGCGATCGAACGCAGCTCCGCGGGCGTCGATTGGTACCGGCATGCCGACGGTTCGTACAGCACGACCCAGATGGTGTGGCGCAAGGACCTCGGTCGCTACGCAGCGATGACGCGCGTCGCGCACCCTGGTCCCGAGCCGGCACCGCCCGCCACGCAGGGTGTCGCGGCCGCGGGCCGGCGGTGAGTCCCGTCGGTCTCGTACCGCGACGACCCGACCCGCGTCCTGCGACCTCGCGCCCTTGCGGTCGATCGTCGGAGAAAGCGCCGTCACACCGTGCGCTGCGAAGCCGCCATGCCGCTGTTGAGCACACGCTGCACGCGCGCCGCCATCGTCTCGCGCGTGTAGGGCTTCTGCAGGAAACCGACGCCGTTGTGTTCGTCGACGACGCCGCCGAGTTCCGATTCGTGATAGCCGCTCGAGAGCAGCACGAGCAGTCTCGGCTCGACGTAGCGCAGCGATCGCATGAGTTCGACCCCGTTCATGCCGGGCATGGTCAGATCGAGGATCGCGAGCTGGATGCGGTGATGCTCGCGCCGGAACAGGTCGAGGGCCTGCTCGCTGTCGGCGACCTTGAAGACCTCGAAGCCGAAGCCTTCGAGGATCTTGCCGCCGACGTTGAGCACGAGCGCATCGTCGTCGACGAGCAGCACCGCGCCATGGCCGATGAGACCCGTCGGCACCGGCGGCCCCTCCGCCACCGCCGCGGCATGCACGGCCGGCAGCTCGACCCGGATGCACGTGCCGGCGCCCGGCTCCGATTCCACCGAGATGACGCCGTTGTGCGCGCGCACGATGCCCTGCACGGACGCCAGGCCCAGACCGCGGCCCTGGAACTTGGTCGTGAAGAACGGCTCGAACATGCGGCGCTTCACGTCGGGCGGCATGCCGACGCCGGTGTCCGTCACCTCGAGCAGCACCCGTCGCGCCGGCATGGTCCGGTCGGATGGAGCCGCTGCACGCGTCTGGATGCGCACCGTGCCGCCGGTCTCGCGGCACGCCTCGGCGCCGTTCATGACGAGGTTCAGCAGCACCTGTTGGAGCTGCGCCTTGTCGGCCTTGATCGAGGGCAGGTCGGGCGCGAGCTGGCGCACGAGTTCGACGCCCGACGGTATCGCGGTCTGCAGCAGGCCTTCCATGTCGCGCACCATGGCCGACAGGTCCAGCGGTTCTCGCTCGAGGTTGGCGCGCCCGGCATAGGCGAGCAGCTGCGCAGTGAGGTCGGCGGCGCGACGGGCCGCCACGCGCGCGTTGGCCACGGGCTCGCGGGCCGCGTGGTCGTGCGCGAGCAGATGCAACGCGAGGTCGGAGTTGCCGAGGATGCCCGTCAGCAGGTTGTTGAAGTCGTGCGCGATGCCGCCGGCGAGCACGCCGAGGCTCTCGAGGCGCTGGGTCTGCTGCAGCGACTCCATGAGCAGCGCCTCGCGAACGAGCTGCTCGTTGACGCGCGCGAGCGCCTCGGCGCGCGCCTGCTTCTGCACGATGGCCAGCGTGGCGAGCAGCGTGAACAGCAGTCCCGCGCCGAGCGCGATCCACGGCCAGGGTCCGCGGCGCTGGCCGAGCAGCGACTCGTCGGCGGCACAGACGATGCGCCATTCCGTACCGAGCGCGGTCAGCTCCCGGTCGATCTGGAGCGTGGCCGCCGACGTCGTCTGCGCCGGAGTCGAGTCGTACAGCGTGTGCAGCGTGCCCGTGGGCGAGGTCGCGTCGACGCGCATGTGGAAGCTGGCCGGCGTGCGCGAGCCGAGCAACGGCTCGACGATCGCGGCGATGCGGTACACGCCGACGAGGTAGCCGCGCAGCGCTTCGCGTCGCGCCTCCACCGTGTCGTGCGCGTGACCCCGTTCGTCCAGCGGCCAGACGCACAGGAAGCCGCTCGTGTCCTCCCTCGCCTGCAGGTTGAGCGGCCGACTGGCGACCGGCGCGCCGAGATCGCGCGCGTGGTCGAGCGCTTCGCGACGACTCGCCTCGGAAGCCAGGTCGAAGCCCGGCGCGCGCTCGTTGCCCTCGACGGGATGCACGTAGAGGATCGGGAAGTACTCGGCGCGCGACGCCGCCGGCACGACACTGCCGTCGGGCGCGAGTTCGCGGATGCGGTAGCCAGGGAACAGGCTGTTCGCCTCGGCCTCGAAGGTCTCGCGCCGCGAGCCGGCGATCCTGGGCGCCCACTCCAGGGCCTGGATGGCCGGATCGCCGGCGATCAGCTGCGAGGCGAACAGTTCGAACTCGTCGGCGCGCACCTCCTGCGACGCGAGCCAGAACGCACGCAGCGCCTCGAGCCGGAACAGCGTCGTCTGCAGGCGGGTCGCCATGAGCGTCAGGCGATCCTCGGCCAGATTGCGCAGGTCGGCGAGGTTGCGCGAGTCGCGCAGGTCCCAGACGACCAGGAACGCCGCGATCGCCAGACAGAGTCCGAGCGCGGCGGTCAGGCAGGGAAGCAGGGGCGTCAGGGACGGCCTCTCGTGCCCTGGCGCAGCCGGTGCTTCGCGCGATTGGGGCATCCGCGAAGTCTACCCGGTCGGCGCGTGGCCGCGGGAGCCCGCATCACGCCAGCACGAACGGATCCCGGTCCGCGCGCGCGACGCGCACGTCGAGGTCGGCGCCGAACGCCGACAGCAGGCGCTTCTGCAGCACCTGGAGGAAGCCGCGTTCCGTGTTGCTGTGCCCGGCGAGCACGACCGCGGTGCCGGCGGCAACCGCAGCCAACACGTCGTGGTGGGACATCTCGCCCGTGACGAACACGTCGGCGCGCGCGCGCCGCAGCACGCCGCCGCCGGCCCCTGCGGCGACCGCCACGCTGCGCACCGAGCCGCGCGCCGGTCGAGGTTGCGCCACGCTCAGGTGCCGCACGCCGAGGTGCCGCTTGCAGCGCTGCAGCAGCGTGCGGAACGGCAGTGCGCGCAAAAGGTGCACGATGCGGCCGAACTCACCCTCGCCGCACGGGCGCAGCTCCTTGGGCACGTCCTTGCCGAGCACCCCTTGCGCGAGCCAGTCGGCGAGGCCGCTCGGCGCCGCATCGAGCGCCGTGTGCGGCGAGTAGACGGGCAGTCCGGCGGCGATCGCGAGCAACACCGCGCGCTGCTTGCCGTCGTCGTGGCACAGGCGCTGCAGGCCCTTGAAGATCGGCGGGTGGTAGGCGACGACGAGGTCCGCGCGCGCGGCCTTGGCCTCGGCGACGACCGCGTCGCCGAGGTCGATGCAGAGCATCACGCGCGCGACGGTTCCCGGCTTCCTGCGCGGCTGCAGCAAGAGGCCCGTGTTGTCCCATTCGGCCGCCAGTTCCAGCGGCGCGATCTCGTGCAGCATGTCGAGCACCTCGGCGAATGCAGGGCTCGCCATGGCTCTACGACGCACCGGCGCTGATGACGACGAGGCGGTCCGGATGCAGGTGTCGTTCGGCAGCTTGCCGGACCTGGTCCGACGTGACCGCGCGGATGATGTCTGGGTAACGCTGCAGGAAGTCGTAGCCGAGGTGGAACCGGCGCGCGCGGATCGCGAACGCGGCGAGGTTGCTGTTGCGCTCGAGGGCGAACACGTAGCTGCCGGTCAGGTAGTCCTTGACGTCCTGCAGCTCCTGTGCGGACGGCGGCTCGCTGCGGATGTGGCGGATCTCGGCCAGGAAGCCGTCGATGGCCTTCTGCCGGTGTTCGGGCGACGTGCCGATGTAGGCCGTGAACGTGCCGGGCTCCTCGCCGGCGCTCGGCGTGATGCCGGCGCTGACCGCGTAGCAGAGGCCCTGTTCGTCGCGCAGCTTGCGCGAACATCGCGACGTGAAGCCGGGTCCCGTGCCGAGGATGTGGTCCATCACCGACAGCACGTAGAAGTCGGGGTGCGTGCGCCGGATCCCGACGTGACCGAGATAGACGTGCACCTGCTCGCGCGCCATCGGCAGGTGCGCGTCGCGCCCCGTCTCGGGCAGGTCGACCTCGGGCGTCACGGCGTGCTTGGGCGCCTTGCCGCGAAAGCCGTGGAACGTCTTCTCGAGCCGATCGAGCGTGCGCTCGGGCTCGTCCGGGCCCGACGCCGCGATGAAGCCGCCCGACGGGCGGAACCAGGCTCCGTGGAAGTCGCGCAGATCCTTCGGCTTGAGCTTCGCGACGCTCTTGGCCGTGCCCTGCGCCGAGCGGCCGAGCGGGTGTTCGTGGTAGATCTCCTTGCGGAACCGGCGCGCCGCGACGGCCCGCGGATCGTCGTCCTCGGCGCGGATCTCGGTCAGCACCTCGGCCTGGACGCGGCGCACCTCGCGACCCGGGAAACGCGGCTCGAGCACCATCTCGCGCAGCAGTGCGGTCGCCTCCTTGTGCGCGATCGCGGGGCACATGATGACGCCGCCGCGGTGGTTGCCCTCCATCGCCGCGCCGAGGTTCTCGGCGGCCGCCGACAGTTCGAGCGCGCTGTAGCGTTTGGTGCCCTCGTCGAGGCATTCGCCGACGAGGTTGGCGAGTCCGGTCTGCTCGGCAGGTTCGTCGCCGGGTCGGACCTCGAGCGAGACGACGCAGGCGTAGGTCTGCACGCCGGGGTTCGCGACCGCCAGCAGCGTCAGACCCGAGTCGAGTTCGCGCTCCGCGACGTTCAGACGAACGGCGTGGCTCATGCGCGCTTCCTCCCCGCCTTGCCCTTGCGCTTCTTGGCGGGTGCACGCACGGGCCTGGCCTTGGCCTTCGCCCCGCGCGCCTTGCGGACCGGCGTGCTGTCGCGGCCGGGCAGGGCCCAGACGATCGCCGCGCGGCGGAAGTCCATGTAGCGCGCCGCGACCTCGCGCAGTTCCTTCTGGGTCAGCGAGTCGTAGGTGGGCAGCACCTGTTCGAGCGTGCGGAACCCCTCCGGCGTGCCGGCCTCGAAGCGGCCGAGCTTCATCGCGAGATCGAGCACGGCTTCGTCCTGGAACAGGAACGAGGCGCGGATCTGCGTGCGGATGCGCTCGAGGTCCTTGTTGGCCACGCCCTCGACCACCTGCCTGCCGATCTCCTCGCGCACGGCCGCCTCGACCTTGGCGGGGTCCACGCCGTCGCGCAGTTCGCAGAGCACGAACAGCGCGCCGGGATCCTGGCGCGTCTCGTTCATGACGTTGACGTCGGTGACGAGCTCTTCGTCGAGCACGAGGCGGCGATAGAGCCGGCTGTTCTTGCTGTTGCCGAGGTCGTGCGCCAGCAGGTCGAGCGCGTAGTCGTCGCGGTCGCCCATGCGGCAGGTCGGGAAGCCGATGCACATGCGCAGCACGGAGTGCGGTGTGCGCAGCTCGGCGCGGCGCGTGCCCTGCGGCGCGGGCTCCCGGAGCGGCTCCGAGCGCTCGGCGACGCGCGGCATGCCGCCGAACAGCTGGCGGATGCGCTCGGCGGTGCGCTTCTTGTCGATCGCGCCGACGACGACGAGGAAGGCGCGGTTGGGCCCGTAGTTGCGCTCGTAGTAGTCGCGCATCTGGGCCGCCGACAGCCGCTCGAGATCCTGCCGGTAGCCGATGACCGGGTGGTGGTAGGGGTGCACCTGGTAGAGCAGCGTCTCGGTCGCCTGGTACAGCGGGCGCCACGGATCGTCTTCGCCCATCGCGAGCTCCTCGAGCACGACGTTCTTCTCGCTGGCGAACTCGAGCGGATCGAGCAGGCAGCCGCGCATGCGACTCGCCTCGATCTCGAGCGCCGTCTCCCAGCGATCGGCGGCCATGGCGAAGTAGTAGGCCGTGCTGTCGTTGTCGGTGAAGGCGTTGTTGCTGCCGCCCATCTTGCTGGTCTGCAGATCGATCTGCCCCTTCGCGAAGCGTTCAGTGCCCTTGAACATCATGTGTTCGAGGAAGTGCGACACACCGGTCTCGCCGGTGCGTTCGTCGCGCGAACCGACCCGGTACCAGAGCATCGAGGCGACCACGGGCAGCGGCCCGCGTTCGACGAGCAGCGCCTTGAAGCCGTTCTCGAGCTCGACGACCTCGACGTCGGGCAGCATCTTCATGTCGGTCATGGTCAGTTCTCTCCGAAGTCCTCGGCGCCGGCCGAACGGGCCGCCTCGCGCAGCTGTTGGATCTCGTGGGCCTGCAGGAAGCGCCAGCCGCCGCGGCCGAGCCCGTGCAGGCTGAGCCCGCCGATGCGGATGCGCTTCAGCGACGTCACGCGGTGGCCGAGCTTGGCGAACACGCGGCGGATCTCGCGGTTCTTGCCCTCGCGCAGCGTGACCTTCAGGTAGGTGCTGTCCTTGCCGACGCGCTCGACCTTGACGTCCATGCCGGCGGTCGGGCCCTCGGCCAACCAGACGCCGCCGCGCGCCCTGCCGATGTCGCTCTGTTCGATGCGGCCCTGCACGATCACCGCGTAGAGCTTGGGCACGCCGTAGCGCGGATGGGTCATCTCGAGCGCGAACGAGCCGTCGTTGGTCAGCAGGATGAGGCCCTCGCTGTCGAGGTCGAGGCGGCCGACCGTGAACAGGCGGCCGCGCACCTCGGGCAGCATGTCGATGACGCGCTTCTTCTGCTCGTGGCGCGCGTTCGTGCAGACGACGCCGGCCGGCTTGTTGAACAGCACGTAGACGGGCCGTTCGGGCTGGATGCGGTTGCCGTCGAAGCGCACGTCGTCGTTCTTCGGATCGACGCGCACGCCGAGCTCGCGCACGAGCTCGCCGTTGACCTCGACGCGACCGCCGGCGATGAGGCCGTCGGCCGCGCGCCGGCTGCAGACCCCGCTCATGGCGAGGAACTGGTTGAGGCGCACGAGGCCGTCCTTGGCGAGCGTCGCGGGCACCTTCGCGGGCGTGACGTGCACACCCTGCGCGCGCCGCTTGCTGCGCAGCGGCTTGCGACCCGGCGCCGGCCGCCGGCCTCGCGCGTCGGGCGCCGGCCGGTCGCCGCCGGGCGCGCCGCCCCCACGTGTTCCGCGCTTCGGACCATGCGGCCCGCGCTGCACGCGTTGGCCGGGCCGGCGATCTTCGTGACGCTTCGCCATCAGGGTTCTCCAGGATCCGACGCGACCACGTCGAGGCGACCGAGTGGCGACACGAACACACTGTCCACGCAGGCCGGCACCACCGCGGTGTCGCCCGCGACCATCTGGATCGGCACGTCGGCGCCACCCGAGCGCCAGCCGAGCATGCCGCGCCCGCCCACGGCGGTCAGCACCAGGTAGCGCCCCTGGGTGGCCAGCGTGTACGGTCGCGTCAGGTCGTAGCGCCGCAGCCGGAAGTGCGGCGTCGTCACGAGCAGCCGCCCGCCATCGGGCAGCGCGGTCGGCGCCACGACGGGTCGTTCGGCCACGGCCGCACCGTTGTCACCGTGGCGCAGCACGCCGAGCGCCTTCTGCACGTGCACCTCGCGCGGTCGGCCCCAATCGTAGAGGCGGTAGGTCACGTCGCTGTTCTGCTGCACCTCGAACACGACGACGTCGGGGCCGATCGCATGCACGGTGCCGGGCGGCACGTGGATCGTGTCGCCGACCTGCGGCGTGAACGACCACAACATCGACTCGACCTCGGCCGTGTGCGCGGTCGCCGCGAAGCTCGCGCGATCGACGCCGGGTCGCAGGCCGCGGATGATGCGACCGGCCGGCCCGACGTGCAGCACGACCCAGGCCTCGTTCTTGCCGCTGTCGCCTTCGCCCGCCGCCTGCGCGTCGTCGGGGTGCACCTGCACCGACAGCGCGTCGCGCGCGTCGACGAACTTGAGCAGGAGCGGGAAGCGACCGCCGTAGCCGGCCGCGACGCCGCGGCCCAGCAACTCGGTCCGGGCATCCCGCATGAGCCCGCCCAGCGTCGCGTCGCTGCCGCGCACGCGGCTGCTGCCCTCGGGCCGGTCGAACAGCTCCCAGGTCTCGCCGATCGCCTCACCGGCCGGCAGCTGCATCTGGAAGATCTGTTCGAGGGCACGCCCACCCCAGACCTTGGCCAACGACTTTCGTTCGAGCAGGAAGGGCTTCAGCGCGGGCATCTAGGCGGGGGAACGGCGGGCCGGTTCGAAGCCCGTACTTCTATCAGGGCCGCGCGGCCGGCGCCATGCAGTCGCACCCGTCCAGCACTGCGGTCGGGACCCTGCAGGAGGAATCGGGCACACAGAACGCGTGACCTGGCCGGGGTGCGAGGTCACACTCCGCCGACCACTCTCCCACCCGAGCCGGCATGACCGATCAACCCACCGCTCCCGCCCTCGACCCCCGCCTGGCAGCCATCCGCAACTTCGAGGGCAAGTACCCGAAGGAGCTGTGGTGGTTGTTCCTGTCCGAGATGTGGGAGCGCTTCTGCTTCTACGGCATGCGCGGCGTGCTGACCGTGTTCATGATCGAGAGGCTGCTGATGGCCAAGGACACGGCCAACCTTCAGTACGGCGCGATCCAGGCCTTCGTCTACACGATGACGTTCGTCGGCGGCTTCTTCGCCGACAAGATCCTCGGCTTCCGCAAGTCGATCACCTGGGGCGGCCTGCTCATGGTCGCCGGCAGCTTCACGATCGCGGGCGGGCTGATGGTCAGCCAGGTGCCCAAGGACCTGTTCTTCCTCGGCACCAGCATCTCGATCGTCGGCACGGGCTTCTTCAAGCCCAACATCTCGGGCGTCGTCGGCCTGCTCTACCACGACGGCGACAAGCGCCGCAACGCGGGCTTCGGCCTGTTCTACTCGGGCATCAACCTGGGCGCGGCGCTCGGCGGCTACCTGTGTGTCACGCTCGGCGAGAACTACGGCTGGCAGTGGGCGTTCATCAGCGCCGGCCTCGCCATGGTGGCCGGTGTGACGGTGTTCGGACTGACGGCGCATACGCTCGGTCCGCTGGGATTCTCGCCGCTCGTGCCCGAGGGAACGCGCGCCACGCCGGCCGCGCGCAACAAGATCCTCGGTGTGTATGTCGGTTCCCTGCTGTCGATCCCGCTGATCCTGCTGCTCGTCAGCAACAGTCAGTACACGGACTACTTCATGTACACCGTCGGCCCGCTGGCCCTGTTGTACTTCTTCTACGACATGCGCACGTGCACTCGGGTCGAGGTGCAGAAGCTCCTTGCCGCGCTCGTGTTCATCTTGTTCTCGATCTTCTTCTGGGCATTCTTCGAGCAGAGCGGCGGCTCGTTGGCGATCGTCGCCAAGTACCACGTGGCGTCGCAATTCGGCATGACGGGCATCCAGGTCAACAACACCTCCAACTCGATCTTCGTGATCGTGCTGAGCCCGCTGATCGGTCTGCTGTGGTTGTGGATGAAGAAGGCCGAGCCGAACACCGTGATCAAATTCGGCCTCGGCTTCCTGTTCCTCGCCGGTGGCTTCTACATCTTCCACAGCCTGATCCTGTTTGCGGACGGCAACGGCGTGTCGTCGTTGTCGATCTTCGCGCTCGCCTGGCTCGTGACGACGATCGGCGAACTGTGCCTGTCCCCGATCGGCCTGTCCGCGATGACTCGCCTGTCGCCAAAGCGCATGTTCGGCATCATCATGGGCCTCTGGTTCCTCGCCAGCGCCTACGGCCAGTATCTGGCCGGTCTGCTCGGCGCTGGCATGGCCGAGGTCAGCGAGAACGCGCCGGCGATGGATCGCCTGCGCGGCTACACCGACGGCTACCTGCACCTGTCGATGTACGCGGTCGGCTTCGGCGTGCTGCTGATCGTGATCTCGCCGTTCGTGCGCAAGCTCATGCACGACGAGTCGTGAGGCCCGGCGGCTCGTTCACACGAGCCGCCGATGCACTCGCGACGCCAGAGCAGGGCTAGAGCCCGACCAGCGCGTCGAGCGCGTTGGACGTCGTCACGCCGAACGGGTTGGCCATCGGGTCGGCCGTCGCGACCTGCAGGTAGATCGAATGCCCGAGCCAGCTCGGATCGTTCGGGATCGCCAGCGACCACTGGGCCCCGCCCGCGGGCGCCGACAGGAGCTCGAACAGCAGGATCTCGACGTCGAGCGTGCAGCCCGTGGCGCCGAGCACACCGAGGTCGATGCCGGGCACGTACCGGCTCGTGCCTGCCATCATGACCACCGCGCTCGCGGGAATCGGCAGATCGGAGACATCGACCTGCATCACGGAGCCGAGCACCGGCCGCGCGCTGGGCTTGCCCGTCACCGTCACGGTCAACGTGTTGGAGCCGACGCAACCGGCGCCGAAGCTCGAGTACGCGGCGATCGCGGGCACGGTGCCCGACCAGTACAGCTGGGCGCGGTCGACCGCGTCGTTGCCGATGATCTGGCCCATCTTGCGGCCCGGGATGTCGTCCGCCGGCGGATGGATGCCACCCCAGATGCGCGACAGGGAACACTGGTCCGACGCGTCGTAGTAGCTGGCCCATTGCAGCGTCACCGTCACGCTCGGGCCCTCCTCGAAGACGAGGTAGGCGTTCTGCGGGCACACGAACTGGCCGAGGCCCCCGGGGAACCATCGCGAGCCCGTGAAGCGGTCGAGCACGACGGCCGCCGCACGGCTGTAGGTGCTGTGGCCCGACACGTAGCCGGCGAACGGCGGCGTCACGAACGTCGGCCGCTGGTACGGCCACCAGTTCTCGGCGAGGATCCAGCCGACGCCGGCGGTGTCGATCGCGGGGTTGGTGATGTACGTCGGGCCGCGCCAGGCCAGCACCGCGATCTTGCCCTCGCTGCCGGCCAGATGGGCGTGGCGCTGGCCAGGAGCGGTCGTCGCCGGCGTGACGACTTCGATCAGGCCAGGGTGCAGCGTGATCGCATAGGGATGCGACGGGTTCGCGGCGTAGCGATCGGCCATGTAACGGATCGCACTGATCGGGCGCAGGAAGTCGTACCAGCCCTTCACGCCCCAGGCGGAGACCGCACAGTCGTGCATGGCGCCGCCCAGGGCGAGGTAGCCCTTGACGTCCCACTCGAGGTTGTTGACGACGGGACCCGTGCCGCCGATGCGCTTGACGGTGAGCGGGTGGTCGGCGACGTAGTTGAAGATCGTGAACCAGTGGCCTGGCGGCGTCTCCGAGTTGGGACCGTCGGCCCAGAACTCGGCGAGCACGCGCGTGTAGTCGCCGCGCGGCACGATCTGCGGCGTGTACGGCAGCCCGGTCACCGGGTTGACCGGATGGCCCGTGCCCCAGTCGCCGCCGTTGGCGAAGTCGTAGAACTGACTGTACTGCGAGGGCCCCGTCGGCAGCGTCGCGTTGCCGACCGATGCGGGTGAAGCGTCCATCATGACGCCATCGCTCGGATCGAGGTGCGACGACCACGCGGCGACCATCTCGAAGCTCCACTTGTAGTCGGGCGCCGTCGGCGTGCCGAGCTGCGGCGGTGCACCGGGATCGTGATAGACCCAGTAGTCGAAGCCGGCGCGCTCGTTGACCGTGAGGTCCTTCTGGGACAGCGCGAACGGAGTCACGCGTCCCCACTCCGGACTCAGGAACGGCGGGTAGCCGGTCGGAACCGGGATTCCGTTCTGACCGATGAAGAACTGGAGCGCCAGCGGCTGCCACCGGTTCGGGAATGCCAGGTTGGGGTTGCCCGGAAACTCGGGCAGCAGCGGCATGTTGATCGGTTGATAGGAGACGCTCGCGTAGTTGTTCGCTTCGTTCGAATGGTCGGCCGCGCCGAACGCGAGCACCGCCGCCGCGATGCGGTTGCCGATCGCCGCGGGCGTGTTGCCGACCGTCGAGGTGTTGCTCGTGCTGTAGCCGAGGTTGCCCATCAGCGTGTCGTAGAGCGGCAGGACCACCGCGGCGCCCGGCGAACCCGTGAAGCGCGCCAGCAGGATCCGGTAGGCCGCGTAGCTCAACGACTCCGAGCGCATGGCGTCGATCGCCGGCGACATGGTCGGGTGCGTCTCGTCGAAGATCACGCACTTCGCGTTCTGGTCGTAGGTCGCCCACGCGTCCCACATCGCAGCCGAGATGTGGTAGAGATTGCGGGCGTGCACGGTCGGCCGCGGGAAGTCGCGGCGGATGGACGCGAGCAGCAGTTCGTTCCACTCGCGCGCGGTGGAGTGTTGGGCTCGGACAACGGGGGCGGCGGCGCACAACGCCAGGGCCACGCTGGCGATGACGAACGTCCTGCCGGACGCGAAGTGTGAGTTCATGCTGGTACCGGGGGGGCGAGGTGTCGAGTCCGGGAGCCTACCCTATCCCGCGGCCCGGCAGCGACCCGGCCCGCCCGTGCAACCTCCCGTTGCGGTCCCGAGCAACAGGCGGCGCGAGGGCGCACGCTCCCGTATGGCCGGCGCATCCGCGCACGCGCGCCGGATCAGGGCACGTAGCGACCCGAGTAGCCGGTGCTCTGGCAGTTCGCGAGATTCGCGTCGAGCGTCAGCCACTGCGCCCACAGCGTCGTGCCGATCGGCATCGCCGGGATCGGCACCGACACCTGCGCCGCGCCGCCGGCGCCGACCAGCTGCAGTGCCAGGACCTCGGGCGTCACGAAGACCGGGCACGGGCAGCCGAGTGCCGGCACCGGCGTCGGCAGCAGGTCGAGGCCGAGCACGCACAGCGCGAAGGCGTTCGGCGCGGCGCCCGTCAGGTCGACTTCACCCGTCGCGCCGTTCGTCCACGCCCCCGAGAAGCCGATGCCGAGCGTCGCGCACGTGCACGTGTCGACGCGCACGTGCAGCACCTGTTCGGGCACCGTCGCGATCAGGCGGTAGGCCAGATCGATCTCGCACTGGTTGCGGTTGTCGACCGGGAACAGCGCGCCGCGCACGACCGGCCACGACGGCGGGCTCAGACCGGTCGGCAGCAGCACGGTCTCGGCCGTGAACCCGCCGCCCGACGTCGCGCGATAGACCGCGTCACCGTTGCTGTTGAAGTACGTGACGTAGGCCGCGCCGAACACGTCGGTCGTGATCGCGAGCAGGTTGTCGAGGCTGTAGTTGGCCGGCGGCGTGTGCACGACGGACGGCGCCGACCACGAACCACCGACCAGGGTCTGGTAGCGGACCTCGGACTGGGTCGTCGTCAGCCAGTGGTTGTAGACCGCGTGCACGACGCCCTGCGGATCCACCGAGACGTCGCCGGTGTTGTCCTGGCGCACCGTGCCCGTGCCGAGGATCACCTGCGCGCCCCACGAGCCGTTCCAGGGCCGGTAGACCCAATTGCCGTTGCCCGAGTTGTTGTAGAAGACCGTGTGCACGGTGCCGTTCGGCCCGACCGCGATGCGGGGCCGCTGCGACGACGCGGAGGCCGACATGTTGCCGAGGTCGGCCGGTGCCGGCGTCGCCGGCCAACCCGTCGCCGTGCGCTCGAAGCGCAAGAGGCGCGTGACCCAGCTCGACGACCCCTGCGCGGTCAGGTAGACCGCAGGTTGCCCGGAACCGGCGTCGTCGACGGCCGCGATCTCGATCGAGTCGGAGCGGTTCAGGTTGTTCGTGCCGACGAACGCCGTCGTGTCGAGGATGTTGGTGACCGCGGTGCCCGCGACCGGATCGATCGCGCGGTAGTAGAACTCGTAGAAGCTCGGGTACGACGCGCGCCCCCACGCGATGTGCAGCACCCCGTCGTTGGTCGCGGTCACCGCGGCGTAGTTGGTCGGCACGCTGGTCGTGATGCCGGAATTGCTGTCGTTGATGCCGCCGGTGATCGGCACGGGCGCCCACGCCGACGCGCCTTCCGGTCGACGCCACAGCGTCACCTCGCCGGTGTCGACGAACGCAACCAGGTAGAGCGTGTCGTCGTGTCGACAGATCGAACGGCGACCAGGTCGGTGTTGAGGGCCGGTCGTGACCTGCGCGCAGAGGTCGCCGGCGAGGGCGGCCACGAGCACGAGCAGCGGGAGGCGGCCGGAACGGACGGAATGGGCTCTCTGCATGGTTCGTGGTGGGGACGAGGAGGGTGCATCCTAGGTGCCACGCCGGCGCGCTGCCCGCCGCGAGCCCAGGGCGGCGCAAATGACACACACCTAGGACAACCGTCGAGCACGGCGCCACGCGAGCGCGCGCTGGCGCGGGCCCGCGACGGAGTCAGACCTCGAGCACGGCGCCGCACGAGCGACGCCCCACTCGCCGCATCGGGCCAACGTTGGTCGATCGCAGCCAGACCGCGGGCGACTTCTTGGTCACTGCCGGTCCCGATTCGTTCCTACGCAGCAGGTGCCAATCCTGCGCATGACCGACCTCGGCACGAGCCCCCGCCGCATGGGGACCTGGGAACCCCCGTTCGCGCCCCTCAGCCGTGCGCCGCCCATTCGCCGTGGGCCTGTGCGCCGGCGCCCGCCAGCAGCACCGCCGCCGCCGCGCCCGGTCCATACGAACGCGCGTAGATCGAACGCACCGCCTGCGCATCGTTCCCCTCCCATGCGTACGGGTCGGCGACCACGACACGCTCGAGCCCTTCGGCGAGGGCCACGCTGCCCGGTTCCGGCCGCAGCACCGGCGTGCCGAGCGCGAGGCTCTCGTGCACGCGGAAACACAGCTCGCCGGCGCCGGGCAGATCGAGACCGAACTTCGTCGCCTGCAGCACACGCAGCACGTCGACGAACGGGATCTGCGTCGCGAGCGCCCCGCGCAGACGCGGCCAACGCTGGACTGCGCGCGCGAGTGCGCGGCGCCGGCGGTCGCCGTAGCGCACATGGTCGATCGTGCCGCAGAACGCCCAGTCCGAGACGAAGCGGCGCTGGCCGCCCGGCACCCACCACTCCGTCTCGGGCCGCAGGTGTTCGAGCCAGAGCAGCACGTTGTTGTAGAGGAACGGGAAGGGGCGCCACGGCCCGCGCGCATCGCGCGCACACTCGCGAGCGAACAACGCCGCCTGCGGCAGCAGCTCGGAGGCGACCTCGTGCGGGCCGCCGGCGTCGGACATGTCGACGACCGCGACGCGCGGCGCACGCTGCGCGACCTCGAGCCAGAACCGCAGCCGCCCGGGGTAGACGAGCGGATTCGACGTGCTCTGCAGCGGGTCGCCGGGCCGCATCGGCGCGTGCGCGTTCAGGCGGTGCGCCAGCGCGTCCAGCATGTCGGCGAACACGTCGACGATCACGAGCAGGTCGCAGTCGCCGAGCTCCGACTCGCACGCCGGCTCGCCCGTGAACCGGCGTGCGAGTTCGCCGCACATGCGGTGGGTCTCACCGGCCTCGCAATTCCACTCGCGCGGACCGCGGTAGCGCACCGCGTGGCCGTGCCCGACGAGCCCGACCGCGAGGCCGAGGCCGCAGCCCGTGGGATCGAGGAGATGAACGTGCCCGTGCCATGCCATCGGCAATCGCGGCCACCGACATGGAATCCGCCCAGCCCCTCACTGCCCCATGCTCTTCGCTTTCTCGACCAGGCCCCTGGGCGCGGCGAATCAGCGCTGGTCTCGCGGGTCACCCGCCGATGACGCCCTCCGCCGAGTCCGAGACAACGGCGCCCAACGGGTTGCCGGCGGCGGGATCGAAGACGAAGGCCTGGTTGAAGAAGTGCAGACCGAGCAACGCCGGTTGGTACGGGATCGCGAACTCGAACAGGGCCTTGCCACCGGTTCCTGTGAGCAAGGCCGTCGCGTCGAGGCTCACGTGCGCGTCGCAGCCCGGCAGGCCGAGCACGGCGAGCGAGATCGGCGGAGTGATCCGATTCCAGCCCCAGACCATCAGCGCGAGGTTCGCTGGTAGCGGCCCGACCTGCACGGCGAGCGTGCGGCCGATCTGTGGCGTGTCGCGCGGGATCAGTCGGCAGGCTGCCTGCGAGCCAGCGCAACCGCTGGCAAACGAGACGTAGGTGCTGGTCGAGCCGACGATGGCGACGGTGTTGTAGATGCCGGCGCCGACGCGCAGGTACGAGGTACCAGGTTCGAGTGCCGGCACCTGGTTCTGCAGCCAGCCGTTGATACCGAAGACGATGATCTCACCATCCGAACGCCTGGCCGCGACATGCTCGTATCCGGACGCGACTTCGACGTACGAAACGCCAGGTGGGAGGTTGGGTGGGGGCAGCCACAGCCAGCCTTGGGTATTCGAGCCCCAGGTGGAGATGGTTCCATCCGACCTCAGCGCCGCAGCGTGGAAGCGACCCACGGCCAGTTGCGTGTAGGTCAGGCTCGGTGGCAGACTGGGGATCATGTTGACACCGTCGGTCGAGGCGCCGATGCCGAGGACCAAACCATCTGAACGCCGGAGTAGCGTGTTCGCTTCGTTCGCGACGACCTCGACGTAGCTCACGCCGGGCGGTAACGGGGGCACGTTGCATTGCCCATTGTTGTTGTTCCCCCACGCGACTGCCGAACCATCGGAGCGGATCGCGACCGTATGAGCAGTACCCGCAGCCGCGTGCACGTAGCCGAGACCGGGGGGCAGCGTCGGCACGTTGTTCTGGCCTGAGCCGTTGTAGCCCCAGGCATGCAGCGAACCGTCCGAGCACCAACCAAGAGAGTTGTAGAGACCTGCGGAACAGCCGACGTACGTCACGCCCGATGGCAGAGTCGGCACGCTGGTCTGGCTCGCCGTGCCAATCCCCCAGGCCTGCAACGCGCCACTGGACAGCAGGGCAAGTGCGTGACCCCCTCCGGTCGCGAGCTCTACCTGCCTCTCGTTGGGCGGTGTTGCGGGCAGTGTTCCCTGGAAGTCGGTCCAAACGCCCCAGAACACCAGCTGCCGATCGGAACGCAGCGCCACGGAATGGTAGACGCCACCGTCGAACTGCACGTAGTGCGTCCCGCTCGGCACCGGCGGCACGCTGCACTGCCCGTAATCGTTGCGACCCCACGCGACCAGTTGCCCATCCGAGCGCAGCGCGAGGCCGTGGCTCGTGCCCGCTTCGATGGCGACGTACTTCATCCCGACCGGCAACATGGGCACGACCAGTTGGCCGAAGTAATTGTCGCCCCACGCGACCACGGTGCCATCCGAACGCAGCGCGAGCCCGAACAGGTTGCCCGCAGCGATCGCCGTGTAGGTCAACCCGGTAGGCAGCGGAGGTAGAGTCGTCTCGCCGTAGTTGTTGCTGCCCCATGCGCGGATGGTG
>DASUFY010000130.1:0-9341 GCA_036274315.1 Planctomycetota bacterium
GCCGGGCGTCGTCACCGGGAAGACGTGGGTCCAGGTGGTGCCGTCGAACTCCCACGTGCGATCGGCCGACGGGCCGCCGAACGGGCTCGTGTTGAGGCTGCCGTAGGTGACGAACACGCCGCGGTTGCTGTCGTAGACGAGCTCGACGCCCGCCGAAGCGGGCGGCGAGACCGCCGGCGTGAGCTGCGACCAGGTCGAGCCGTCGTAGCGCCAGGTCTGGTTGGTGGCGCCCGACGGGAAGCCGAACGTGTCGCCGCCGAACATCAACACGCCGCCGGTGTTCGGATCGTAGGTCATGCCGTGACCGCCGCGCCCGGCGGGCGAAGCGGTGGGTGCGACCTGCACCCATTGGGCCGACAGCGTGGTGGTGAGAAGAAGGGCAGTGCCCACGAGAAGGTTGATGTTCATGGCGATGATCCGGGTAGTCCCGGCAAGGGAGTCGTCTCGCCGCGGATCGGCCAATGGCGGCGCAGAGAATCTGCTCGCGAGCGCTCGACGATCGGCTCGCCGCGCCTGGTTCGCCGCCACGGACCCGATGGCGCCGGGCCCGTTGGCGCAAGCTCAACGGCGCAGGGCGCCGAGCCGCAACTGGCTCGAACCGACGCGAGCCACCACGCCTTCGTCGTTGTCTGCGGGCCCACCGACGAACAGCTCGGGCAGGCCATCGCCGTCGTCGTCGTTCGTCAGTGCGATCGTCGCGCCGAACCGGCTCATGACTCGCGGTCCGGTCACGCTTCCCGCCTGGCGACCGTTCACGGACCAGAACTCGACGACGCCGGTCACCGGGTCGCCGCCGTAGGGCACGCCGATCACGAGCCCCAGCGTGCGCTTGCCGCCCGGATACGGCAGCACCGCCGTGCCGAAGCCGCAGCCGACACGAGGCCCCGAGAACACGGCGAGCGCGCTGCCCGTCGCTCCCGAATAGAGGAAGATCTGGTCGACTCCGGAATGGTCGTCGTGGCGCAGCGCCGTGACGACGACGTCGTCGCGGCCGTCGCCATCGAGGTCCCCGGCGCTGCCGACCAGCGTGCCGAAGCCAGAGGACAGCGATGGGTCGGTCCACGTCTGCAGCACCGCGCCCGAACGGCCCGAGTACAGACGCGCGAGACCCGGCGCCGCCCCGAAGTTGCCGCCGACGATCAGATCGGGCACTCCGTCGCCGTCGCAGTCGCCCGCGTTGGCGATGCAGGCGCCGTACCAGACGCCGGCGACGTCGTTGCGCAGCGTGTAGAGCACCTGCCGCGTGCGACCCGAGAAGACCTGCACGCTGCCCTGTGCCGCGCTGTTGCGCAGCAGCGGCGCGGTGGCCACCGCGAAGTCGGGGCAGCCGTCGCCGTCGCAGTCGCCGAGACCCGCCACGCCCACGCCGAAGCCCGGCTCGTCACCCTCGAGCCGCGCCAGCAGCTGACGCGTCCTGCCCGACCACAGTTCGGCCCGGCCGCGACGTTCGCCCTGCGAGCCGGACGGTGCCCCGATCAGCCAGTCCCGATGCCCGTCGCCATCGAGATCGTCGATGACCGCCACGCTGTGGCCGAACACGTGCTCGTCCGAGTCGGTCTCCACCGTCGCGAGCACCTGGGCCGTCTTGCCGTCGACGAGCAGCACCCGTCCCTGTCCGTCGACCGGTCGCGGCGACATGCAGGCGACCAACACCTCGCTGATCCCGTCGCCGGTCTCGTCGTCGACGCGCACGAGCGCGCTGCCGAAGCAGGCCGCGCCAGGCAGGTCGTCGGGTCGTTCCACGAAGCCGAGATCGACCAGGGTCCAGCCGCTGAGGTGCAGCGTGGCCAACACGCGGCGCACGACCGATGCGCCGAGCGGGTAGGCGATGCGCTCCAACCACGGCGCCGTCGAGAGCAACGCCCTCTGCGCCGGCGTCGGCAGGCCCGCCACGGGCAGCTGCGCCAGGGCCAGCGGCACGGCGACGAAGGCCTGCGTCGCGAGGTCGTCGAGCCACTGCTCGCCGCCCTTGAGCGCGGCGGTCTGCCAGCGGATGCCGCGCACGAATTCGACGAGGTCCTCGAAGTCGCGCGTCAGCGCTCGGGCAGCGAAACCCTCGATCGGCATTTCGCCGCCGACGAACGTGCGGCCCGTTCGTTCCTTGCCCGTCGCGGCGAGGCCTTCGAGGTAGAGGCGCTCGAGGCCGCCGATGCGCAGGATCTCGAGCAGGTCGGCGCAGGTGCCGCGCGAGCGGCCGCGGCCGTGGTCGCGCGCGAGCACGGCGAGAACCTGGCGCGCGTAGGCGGCCAGATCGCGGCGCTGCAACGCGATGCGGGCCCGGTCCAGCCGGAACCGCGCCGCGTCGGGCCAGTTCCTGAGCAGGTGCTCGAGCCGGGCCTCGGCCTCGGCCAGGTCGCCGCGTCGCATCGCGAGCTGCGCGAGCCGGTGGCGGGCGGTCGGATCGTGGGGATTCGCCGCCGCGAGCGCTTCATAGGCGGGCGCGAGGTCTGCGCCGGGTTCGGCGGCGGCGCGCAGGTCGAGTTCGACGCGCCGCCGCGACAGGGCGATCTCGGGGGTGTCCGGCAGGCGCGCCAGCCATTGCTGCGCCAGGCGCAGATCGCCGAGGCGCAGCGCCGTGTCGGCGAGTTCGAGGGCCAGCGTCGCCGAGGCGGGGAAGTGCCGCTGCGCCTGCAGCAGGCGCACGTAGGCCGCTTCGGGCACGCCGTCCGCGAGCAGCAGCCGGCCGAGGCCCGCGTCGACGAGCGGCTGGTCGGCGAGGTCGGGCTGCAGCGTGGCCCAGGCCTGCTCGCAGAGACGGAACTCGCCGAACAGGAACGCGAGCGTGCCGGCGCTCGTGCGGTCGTCGTCGTCCGCCGCCGCGATGTCGGCCGCGAGATCGGTCTGGTCCCTGTCGCCGGCCAGCATGCGCGCGGTCGCGACGGTGGCGGGCCCGAGGTGCGCGGTCAGATCGGCGAACTCCTGCCCGTCGAGGGCCCTGCCGAGCGTGTCGGCCTGCGACACGGTCAGCTGTCGCAGCCAGATCGCCACGCGCACCACGTCGCGTTCGCGGCGCGTGGTCGGGTCGGCCGGCACGAGGTCGAGCGCCGCATCGTACTCGACCAGCGCGCCGCGCAGCGGCGCCGTCTGGGCCGTGGCCGCTTCCAGCTGCGGTCGGGCCATGTTGCCCCAGACGGAGTGGCGCCAGTCGATGTCGCCCGACTCGATCGAGATCAGCCGTTGCCGCGCCATGCGCACGTGTTCGTTCGCCACCTCGCGCGCGCGGCCGGCAGCCTCGACCCGGTGCAGGATCGGGATCACCGCGGCGGCGACGAGGATCGCGCCGGCACCGGCGGCGAGCAGCGTGCGCTGGTTGCGGCGCACGAACTTCGCGAGGCGGCGCACGGGGTGGATCGGCTTGGCGAGGATCGGCTGCAGTTCGAGCAGGCGCTGCAGGTCGTCGGCGAACGCGCCCGCGTGGCGATAGCGCTGCTCCGGGTCCACCTCCATCGCGTGGGCGACGATCGTCTGCAGGTCGCGCGGCGCGTCGGGCGCCAGTCGGCGCAGCGGCGGGAAGCTGCCCTGTTCGATGCGCTGCAGCAGGTCCGTCGTCGTGCGCCCCGGGAACGGCGTCACGAGGGTCAGGCACTCGTAGAGCGTGACCGCGAGGCTGTAGACGTCGGAGGCCGGGCCGACGAGGTTGTCGCCGCGCAGTTGCTCGGGCGACGAGTAGACCGGCGTGCCCGCGAAGTTGCCGGCGTGCGACGCCTCGATGCCGCGCGCGCGCACGAGGCCGAAGTCGACGACGACCGGCTCGCCGTTCCTGCGCAGCAACAGGTTGGCCGGCTTGACGTCGCGGTGCACGAAGCCGACGGCGTGCACGGCGGCGAGCGCGCGGGCGACCTTCAGCAGCAGCCGCACGAAGAACTGCGTCAGGTTGCGCGCGCCGAGCTGGGACACCGGCAGGCCGGTGACCTCGGCGATCTGGTGCAGGGTCGCCGGCGCGCCCGTGGTCTTGCGATGCGCACGCAGCGCCTCGAGCACGGTGTGCAGGCTCGGCCCGTCGACGAACTCCATCTCGAACGCGAGCAGTTCGCCGTCGTCGACGATGCGGTGGATGTCGACGATGTGCTCGTGCTTGACGTGGGCGAGCGCCCGCGCCTCTTCGAGGAAGCGCTGTCGGCTCGCGGCCGAGAGACCGAACGAGTGCGGCAGGACCTTGAGTGCGACCTCGCGCGCCAACGACGCCTGTTTGGCCAGGTAGACCGTGCCCATGCCGCCGCGGCCGAGTTCGCGCACGATCTCGTAGCCCTGCAGCGAGGGCCGCGACACGACCTTGCGGCCGGCGAGACTGCTCGCGAGGCCGATCGCCTCGTCGATGCGATGGGCGGCGCGCGGGTGGCGTTCGGCCATCGCCGCCAGATCCGGTTGCGCGCCGTCGAGCAGCTGATCGAGCAGCTCGTCCAGCATGTCCGCGAAGTGTGGGTCGGTGGTGGGTGTGTCGCTCACGGTGCATCCGCGGGCGCACCCGTGCCTTCGCCGAGCTGTCGCCGCAGTTCCTCCCGATATGCCTGCATGCCGCGCACGAGCCGATGCTTGGCGGTCGACAGCGGGATGCCGAGCTGGGTCGCGGCGGCCTCGGTCGGGATCTCCTCGAACAGGCGCAGGCGCACGATCTCTCGCAGCGGCGGCTCGAGGCTCGCGAGCGTGCGCTCGAAGACGCGGGCGCGTTCGAGGTGGGACGCGACGCGGCTCGGCGTGGTCGAGCGCGGTGGCAACATGCCGCCGACGGTCTCGGGGCCGCCCAGGTCCGAGAACCTCGCCGTCTGCGAGGTGCCGCCGCGCTTCTTGCGGCCGAACGCCCGCAGCATGTCGTGCACGCGGTTCTTCGCGATGCCGAGCAGCCACGCGCGGTAGCGGCTCAGGTTGACCCACTCGTGCTGATGGCGATCGCGCCACGCCATCCACAGCGTCTCCTGCCAGATGTCCTCGACCGAGATGTCGGCGCGCGCCCGCGCACTGAGCCAGCTCGACACGACGACGAAGATCGTCGCGGCGTCGATGCTGTCGACCAGTTCGCCCCAACGTGTGGGGTCGAGGTGTGGTGCCTGGGGTTCGCGCGTGGGGGCCATGCGGCGGTCGACAAGGGTATCGCACTTCGACGGCGGTGGTGTGGCGGACCCGCGGGCGCGGTCGCCGGTGGCCTGACCCGGCACCATCGGACTGCAGCCGATGCCGTTTCGCTCGGCGCCGCAGTCCGGGCCGGAATTGCTCGCCTTCTGCGCCGGCCAGCGTTGACCACCCCGCGGAGCCACTCTATCGTGGCCCGGCTTTTGCCGCGGCAGCGTCCCCAACCCCTTGCGCAAGACGATCCCCATAGGCCCGGGCCTCCAGATCGGTGGCGACTCCTTCGTCGTCATGGCGGGGCCATGCGCCGTCGAGACGAGGGAGCTGTTGTTCCACGCCGCCGACGCGGTGTCGGCCGCGGGTGCCAGCGTGCTGCGCGGCGGTGCGTTCAAGCCGCGCACGTCGCCAAAGTCGTTTCAGGGGCTCGGCGAGGAGGGACTGCGCCTGCTCGCCGAGGCCAGCGCGCGCACGGGCCTGCCGGTCGTCACCGAGGTGATGGACCCGCGCGACGTCGCGCTCGTCGCGGCGCATGCGGCGATCCTGCAGATCGGTAGTCGGAACATGCAGAACTTCCCGCTGCTGCGCGAGGTCGGGCGGCAGGGCAAACCCGTGCTGCTCAAGCGCGGGGCGGCGGCCACGCTCGACGAACTGCTGCTGGCCGCCGACTACGTGCTGCAGGAAGGCAACGAGAACGTCATGCTGTGCGAGCGCGGCGTGCGCACGTTCGATCCCTCGACGCGCTACCTGCTCGACCTGGCCGCCGTGCCGCTGCTGCGGCAGCGCACCCACCTGCCGATCCTCGTCGATCCGAGTCACGGCACCGGTGCTGCCGAACTCGTGGCGCCGATGGCGAAGGCGGCGCTCGTGGCCGGCGCCGACGGCCTGCTCATCGAGGTCCATGCCGCGCCCGAACTGGCCCTGTGCGATGGCAAGCAGGCGCTGCGCCCCGAGGAATTCGCGCGACTCGCGGCAGAATTGAAGCGGTTGCTTCCCCTCTGTGGGCGACGATGGGCGCGTTCCTCGACCGCCGGTCCGGCGACGCCCGCCGAGCCGTCGCGCGTCGCATCGCCGCGCACCGGCTCGACGACCGGGAAGTTCGACGACGAGGTCATTGCACCGTGACTCACCGCACTCGAAAGCCGTACATCGCCGGCAACTGGAAGATGAACCTCGACCGCGCCCGGTCGCTGGATCTCATCAAGACGGTCAAGGGGCGGCTCGGCGACGGCGGTGATCGCGAAGTCGCCTTCTTCGTGCCGGCGATCTATCTGGCCGACGTGACGGCCGTCGCGCAGGGCTCGCCGCTCGGTGTCGGCGGCCAGAACATCTGGTACGAGGCGAACGGTGCGTTCACGGGCGAGTTGGCGGCGCGCATGCTGCGCGAGGTCGGTGCCGACCGCGTGCTGATCGGCCACAGCGAACGGCGGCACGTCTTCCACGAGCCCGACGACTGGATGGGTCGCAAGGTCCGCGCCGCGCTCGATCAGGACCTGCTGCCGATCTACTGCATCGGCGAGACGCTCGACGAGCGCAAGAGCAACCGCACCGACCGCGTCATCAAGCGCCAGCTCGAGACCGGCCTCGACAAGCTCAGGCCCGAGGACACGCATCGCCTGACCATCGCCTACGAGCCGGTCTGGGCGATCGGCACCGGCGAGACCGCGACCAGCGAGCAGGTCGCGCAGGCGCACCGCGCCATCCGCAAATGGTTGGTGCAGCGCGTCGGCGAGGTGCCAGCCAATGCGATCCGCATCCTCTACGGCGGCAGCGTCAAGCCCGACAACGCGAGGGAGCTCATGGGCATCGACTGCGTCGACGGGCTGCTCGTCGGCGGGGCGAGCCTGCAGGCCGAGACGTTCCTTCCCATCATCGAATACGATGCGCGCTGACCGCGTCGATTCGCACCCGGCCCCCTTCCAGTCCACCCGCAAGTCCACCTGCCGCAGCGCGGCGCAACCCCACGATCGATGATCATCCTCCACTATGTCGCCTGGGTCCTGTTCTTCTTGTCCGCGGTCATGTTGACCGTCGTCATCCTGCTGCAGGAATCGAAGGGCGGTGGTCTGGCCGAGGCGTTCGGCGGCGTCGGCGCGGAGACGTTCGGCGTCAAGACCGGCGGCATCAACCGCTTCACGTTCCTGCTGGCCGGCATCTTCTGCGGCTCGGCGATCGTGATCAGCTCGACCTGGAACGCCTGATCGGGCGGCGCGAACGGGCGGCTCGCGTGCCGTCGCCAGTCTGCCGGCGCCGCCGCCTCTGCATGGACCGTCCTTCGAACAGCATGACCGGTGCCGGCTTCGCCGCCGGTGCCAGCGAGGTCGGTGATCTGCGCATCGAGGTGCGCACCGTCAACGGCCGTGGACTCGCCGTGAAGCTGCGCCTGACGGGTGCGTGCGCGCGCTTCGAGGCCGCCATCGACGCGCTCGTGCGCGAGCGCCTGCATCGCGGCACCGTCAGCGTGATCGTCGAACGGCAGGTGCAGGCGACGGTGTTGCCCGACCGCAGCGTGCTGCGCGCCGTCGCCGAGGAACTGCGCCAGCTGGCCAGCGAGCTGCATCTGCCGCCGCCGGGCCTCGCCGACGTCGTGCAGCTGGCGAGCCTCGCGCAGCGCGGCGAGGCCGCGACCGCACGCGCCCTGCCGCCGCAGCTCCATGCGTTGTTCGTCGATGCGCTCGACGACCTCGATCGCCACCGTCGCGCCGACGGGGAAGGTGCGATCGCGGCCATGCAGTCGGTGCTGGCGGAGTTCGATGGCCACTGTGCGGCGGCCGCGGCGCGCGCGCCGCAGGTCGCGGCGGCCTACCGCGAGCGGCTGCTCGCGCGCGTGCAGGAGTTCGTGCAGAGCCATCTGCCGGCGCCGCTGCCGGCGTTCGATCTCGTGCGAGAGGTCGCGATCTACGCCGATCGCATCGACGTGGCCGAGGAACTGCAACGCCTGCGCGCGCACCTCGACGAGATCCGCGCCGTGCTGGGGCGCGGCGGCGAGGTCGGGCGACGCGTCGAGTTCCTGCTGCAGGAGCTGCTGCGCGAGACGAACACGCTCGGCTCCAAGTCGCCGGACACGGCCCTGTCGCACATCGCGGTCTCGATGAAGTCCGGCATCGACCGGCTCAAGGAACAGGCGGCCAACCTCGAATGAGCGGCGCCAGAGGCAAGCTCGTGGTGATCTCCGGGCCTTCGGGTGCGGGCAAGACGTCCGTCTGCCGCGCGCTCAAGCAGCACCCCGACGTGGAGTTCTCGGTCTCGGCGACGACGCGTGCGATGCGCCAGGGCGAGCGCGACGGCGTCGACTACCACTTCCTCTCGCGCGAGGACTTCCAGCGGCGACTCGGCGAGAACCAGTTGCTCGAGTGGGCGACCTACAACGGCAACCTCTACGGCACACCGCGCTGGCCGATGGACACGGCGCTGGCGCAGGGCAAGACGTTCCTCGTCGAGATCGAGGTGAAGGGCACGCGGCAGCTGCGCGAGCGCGGCATCCCGGGGCTGTACGTGTTCATCGCCCCGCCGAGCATCGAGGAACTGCGCCGGCGGCTCGAGCGGCGCGGCAGCAACGACGCCGAGGAGATCGAACAACGCGTGCGCATCGCCGAGCAGGAGATCGCCGCCGCGCAGGAGGCGGTCGCCGGAGTGCCGCTCTACGACGTGACGCTCGTCAACGAGGACCTGCAGGTCACGATCCAGCGCGTGCAGGAGCTGCTCTGGCCATGACCATGCGCGTGTTGCTCGGTGTCGGTGCGGGCATCGCCGCCTACAAGATCGCCTTCCTGGCCAGTCGCCTCGTGCAACACGGCGCACAGGTGCGCGTGGCGATGACGCCGCGCGCGACGGAGTTCGTCGGCCCCGTCACGTTCGAAGGGCTGACCGGCCGCAAGGTGATCCTGTCGTCGACGCAGGTCGATGCGGACGGCTCCGTGCCGCACATCGACGCCGCGAAGTGGGCCCAGGTCTACGCCATCGCGCCCGCGACCGCGGACCTGCTGGCCAGGATCGCCGCCGGCGCCGCCGACGATGCGGTCTCGTTGCTGGCGATGACGTGCCGCTGTCCGCTGCTGGTCTGCCCGGCGATGAACGACGCCATGTGGCTGGCCGCGCCGGTGCAGGCCAACGTCGCGCGGCTGCGCGAGCGCGGCGTGCAGTTCCTCGGACCGATCGTCGGTCATCTCGCCGAGGGGTACGACGCGATCGGCCGCATGGTCGAACCCGAAGCCATCCAGGAGCGGCTCGAAGCGCTCGGATCGCGGGCCACGTGACCGCGCCGGGTCCCGGGCGCGCCT
>DASUFY010000131.1:0-4046 GCA_036274315.1 Planctomycetota bacterium
CGCGACGAGTCTCGGCGAACCGGTTGCCAACGACGGTGGTCTGAAGTTCGCGAACGATTCCTGCGGCGTGACGATCGGCAAGATCACCGGCGTCGACCGCAACGGCGTGAGCGTCGCAGGCTCCCTGCAGTGGGAAGGCACCGGCGTGCGCTTGTCGCTTCCAGCTGCCTTCGTCGACAGCGCCGCCTATCCGATCGTGCTCGACCCGGTGCTCGGGTTTCCGCTCACCGTAGCGCCATTGGCCACGCTCGACGTCGGTGACGCCTGCTACGACGCAACCACCGATCGCTGGCTGGTCGTGTGGAGGCAAACGGGCGGTGGCCCCACCAGTGATGTCATCCTGGGGCAATTGGTCGCGAATGCATCGGGAGCCATGGTTGGCAACGCCATCGTCCTCGTCCTTGCCAGTAGCATCACTGTCTTGCCACGCGTGGCCAGGCATGGTTTGCGACACGAGTTCGCAGTCGCCTACGTCACGAACGGCCAGAACGTCGGGGTTGTCCGTGTCGCCGCGACCACGGGCTCCGTGCTCGGCGCAACCACGGTTGCCACGGCGACATCGTTGGACTTCTTCGATGACGTGAACATCGGGGCGCTCGTCGACCCGCCGGCCGGCAGCGACAGTGGCTTCACGGTGGTCTACTACGACACGACGGGGTCTGGTGGCATCAAGGCTCAGCGACTGACGTACCTTCCTTCGGGCACCTTGAACGTTGGGCCGGCGGTCATGATATTGGCCCAGAGCTCTTCTTCTGTGTTCTACGCGCCAAGGATGTCCCGAGCGGCTGCTGCCGACGGCAAGCTGCTGGTCGTGGCCAGGCGGGTCAGTGGCTCGGGTGTCCTTTCGATCGCGGCGAGGCTGCTCGATGCGGGCAGCGACACACCAGGAATCACCGCGAACCTCGTCTCGAACCTTGGGAATACCTCCCCTCAGACCGTCGATGTCGATGGCTACGCGGGCAGGTGGGTCATCGCCTACGATGCCCCTGGCTCGAACCTGGTATCGGGCCCCGGTGTTCGCGTACAGCCCGTGACACTCAACAACACCGGCAGCAGCTTCGTCGTGGGCTCGGGCTCGTCGTTCGGTGGATTCCCCACGAACCAGGCGTCCTACCCATCGGTGGCGTATGCGCCGGGTCGAGCATGGGTGGGTTACTACTCGTTGGGAAGCACTTTGGGCGGAACGGTGGCGAACAGGCGGGTCGTCGCAGTGGACGGCGGCAGTTGCACGACCTGCGGCGAGACGTTCTCGGTGCTGTTCGCCAACAGCTCGCCGTCAACGGATCTGATCCAGAACCGATGCCTCGCCACGACCACCTCGGGCGGCAAGGTGGAAGGCGAGTTTGCACTGTTCGTCTGGGCCGACCCGAGCCTGGTCCTCTCCTCGGTTTCGCTCGTCGCGCAGCGCCTGCGCGACTTCGGCACGGCTGGCACGATGCAGAACCTCGGCGGCGGTTGCGGGACCACGGGCACGCTCGCGTTCAACCACCCGCCTGGCATCGGCAGCAGCGGCTTCCGCTGCACGTTGAGCGGCCTGCCGCCGACGGCCCTGTTGCCGATCTTCAACTTCAGCCCGCCTACGTCGACGTTCCCCTGCGGCACGTGCGTGTGGACGCCGTTCTCGGTGACGTTGACGCCGCCGTTGCTCGCCGGCACGGCGTTCGTCGAGTTCCCGATCCCGTGCCTGATCGCGCTCGTCGGCCAGCAGTTCGAGACGCAGTGGACGGTGATCGACCTGACGCAGTCGCCGTGTCCCGTGCTGCCGGGATTGGCGCCATCGGATCGCACGCTGCTGACGATCGGCAACTGACGGCAGCGGTGCCGGAATCCGCGTCACGCGGCTCGCGCAGCGGCTGTTCCATTGCCTGCCACGTCGTCATCCGAGGCGTCGGCGCCACAGCCCAGCGAACCCGATCCCATGCGCAACCACAGCCTCTTCGTGCTGCTGACGATCGCTCCGTGCGCCATCGGCCAGGCGGCTCCCGCCCGCGTGCAGCCGATCGGCATGGCGCAGGTGATGTCGCGGGCCACCGGGCTGCAGGCCCATCCCAACGAGGATGGGTTGATCGGCTTCGGTGCCGGTTACTTCGCGCGCTTTCGCGATCACGAGGTGCGCTACGACGTCACGCAGGAGCGTGGCGCGACGCCGGCGTTCGTGACGTTGTCGGCGCCGGCGGTGACGCGCGATGGGGTCGCGGTGGCGATCCACGCTGGCGTGGCTCCGGTCACGAACGACCGCCGCGCGACGTACGGCCGCGCGACGGGGATCGACGAACGCTACGACGTCGGGCCGGACGGGATCGAGCTGTCGTGGACGTTCGCCGAACGGCCGCCGGGCGAGGTCGACCTCGTCGTGCGTTATGCCGTCGAGACGAGTCTCGGCGCGCCGGTGTCCGACGCCGGTGGTCTGAAGTTCGACAACGGATCCTGCGGCGTGACGATCGGCAGGGTCACCGGCGTCGATCACACCGGCGCGAGTGTCGCGGGAGCCGTGCAGTGGGATGGCACGGGCGTGCGCTTGTCGCTGCCGGCCGCCTTCGTCGACAGCGCCGCCTACCCGATCGTGCTCGATCCGGCACTGGGCTCGACGATCGCCGTGGCGCCATTGGCCCCCCTGACCGTCAGTGATGCCTGCTACGACGCCACCACTGATCGCTGGCTCGTCGCGTGGAGCCAAACCGCCGCCGGCCCCAACAACGACATGATCCTCGCGCAGTTGGTCGCGAATGCATCGGGGGCCTTGGTCGGCAACGCGATTGTCGTCGTCGTCGCCAACACCATTTCGGAGCCGCCACGCGTGGCCAATCACGGCCTTCGAGACGAGTTCGCAGTCGCCTACATTTCGGATTTCAACAGCGTCGAGGTCGTTCGCGTCTCCGCGATCACAGGCGCCGTGCTCGGTTCAACCACGGTTGCCACGACGACAGGGCTGGACTTCCTCTACGACGTGAACATCGGAGCACTCGTCGAGCCCCCCATCGGCAGCGACAGCGGATTCACGGTGCTCTACTTCGACTTCACGGGGTCAGGAGCCATCAAGGCCAATCGTCTCACGTACCTTCCGTCAGGTTCCTTGCAGGTGGGACCCTCGGTTCCGATTTGGACCAACAGTTCTGCCGCCGCCTTCTCGTCCCCGAGAATGTCGCGAGCCGCCGGAGCGGACGGCAAGCTGCTGGCAGTCGCAGTTCGGTTCAACGGCTCCAACTCGATCGTGACGGGGCTGCTCGATGCGGGCAGCGTCAATCCGGGCATCACCGGGGTGCTGGACTCGAACCTGCCGACTGGGGGCCTCGCGACGGTCGACGTCGACGGCTATGCGGGCAGGTGGGTCGTCGCCTACGACGCACCTGGCCCGAACCTGGTCTCGGGCCCGGGTGTTCGCGTGCGGCCCGTGGCACTCACCAACACCGGCAACAGCTTCGTCGTGGGCGCCGCCTTTTCGTTCGGCGGGTTTCCCACGAACCAGGCGTCCTACCCGTCCGTGGCGTATGCCCTGGGTCGAGCATGGCTGGGCTATTACTCGCTGGGCAGCACTTTGGGCGGAGCGGTGGCGAACCGGCGGGTCGTGGCACTGGACAGCACCAGTTGCACGACCTGCGGCGACACGTTCTCGGTGCTGTTCGCCAACAGCTCGCCATCGACCTCGCTGATCCGGAACCGATGCCTCGCCACGACCACCTCGGGCGGCAAGCCGAACGGGGAAGAGGCCCTGTTCGTCTGGGCCGACCCGAGCCTGGTCGTATCCTCGACTGCGCTCATCGCCCAACGGCTCCGCGACTTCGGCACCGTCGGCACGACGGCGAACCTCGGCGGCGGTTGCGGGACCACGGGCACACTCGCGTTCAACCATCCGCCGGGCATCGGCAGCAGCGGCTTCCGCTGCACGTTGAGCGGCCTGCCGCCGACGGCCCTGCTGCCGATCTTCAACTTCAGCCCGCCGACGTCGACGTTCCCCTGCGGCGCGTGCGTGTGGACGCCGTTCTCGGTGACGCTGACGCCGCCGATCCTCGGCGGCGCGGCGTTCGTCGAGTTCCCGATCCCGTGCC
>DASUFY010000132.1:0-2484 GCA_036274315.1 Planctomycetota bacterium
GTGGCTGAGGAAATCATCGTAGTGCGTCGGCAGCAGCGTGTTGGTCGAGAACGCGTTCATGTGCACGTCGAAGCGCGCCGGATCACTGGTCATCACCTCGATGCCAGGCGTGCACCAGAAGTACGAGTCTACACCCTGACCACACGCTCGGGTGCCAGCAGCGGCGCGCCGTACCCCCCCCATCCCGCGGGAACAACGGGGACCTCCCGCACGGGAACGCCAGATCATGCAGCCGCCGCCCAGGGCTTGTTCTGCCAAAGGAGCAGACCGCCGCCGCCATCTGCTGGCCCGCGCTCGTCGGCGAAACCCACCCCGACGCGCAGCACTCGACCTGCCCGCGCTTCACCCGCACCCATCGGGCAAACACGACTTCGTCTCGGTCGAGCACTTCCATGCCTTCGTCGCGCTCGCGGGCACGGCCGGCCAGGACACCGAGATCGTCGTGCTGCGCGACGGCGCGCGCCACGTGCTGCACTACGCGCTGCCCGAGTAGACGCCGGCCGGGCGGCGCGCGGGCGCCGCATCGTTCACGGCATCGAGACGACCTTCAGCGCGGCCCCGAGCCGCTCCTCGACGTAGGCGCCGAGCGCTGCCGTCTGCGTGACGAACTCCCGGCTCGCCGTGCCGTCGAACCACAGGCCGTAGCGCAGCGACTCGCCGACCAGGCAGCGATACGGAATGCGGCTGCCGAACGAGAACCTCCGATCGAGATCGGGCAGCGTGAACGAGGCGATGACGTGGTCCACGCGGTTGAGGATGCACTGGCCCAGCAGCTCCGTGCTGAACGACAACCCGCTGCGCGACACGTCGTGCACGACGCCGCGCAGATCGAACGCGCCGAGCATGTCCTTGATGACGATCTCTACCGGCGCGCTCGGGTTCAGGACCAGGCGCGGGTGGGCGCGCAGGTTGAACAGCGACGCGAAGCCCTTCGGCAGCGCCGCGGCGAGCCCCAGCCAATCGACGAACTGCAGGCCCAGCACCAGGCGCTCGTCGACGGTCTCCGTGCGCACCACGATCGCGGGCACGTCGATCGGCTTGGCGAACTCCTCGGCCGAGAGCCGCGCCGTGACCGCGCTGCCGAGTTCGACCGAGGGCCCGAGGTCCGCTTCGAACACCACGCTCATGCCGCGGCCGGAGGCGTCCTGCATCGTCGCGTGGAACGTGCCGCCGCGCGCGAGGACCGTGACGTCGAGACCCTGCCAGGCATCCGGGGTGGCGCGATACTGGTTGCGTTGGTTCTTGATGAGGATCTCCTCCGGGCGAACGGTCCAGCGGACCTGGACATGCGTGCATCGGCACCACAGCGGGGCACCGTTGAGCACACGCCGCGCGAGAGTGTCCTGAGGCGGGACGTACCAACGGCTATAGTGCGTCCGGTCTGAATCAGCGTCGAGCAGCACCTTTAGGGTCCGAACCGGCCATCGGCCGTGCGACCTCGGAACCCCCGATACCAAGGGGCTCATACCAAAACGCACGGAAAGGAGGCTTCCGATGGCACGCACGCAGAATCGCCGATTGCCGAAGATCGGCCGGCACAGCAGCGGGTTGGCCCGCATCACCCTCAGCGGTCGAACTTACTACCTGGGCCCGCACGGCTCGGTCGAGGCGGCGCAGCGGTACGCCGAGCTGGTGGCGAAGTGGGAGGCCGGCGGCCGGCAGCCGCTGGATCCGGCGCCGACCGTGGTGCAGACGCAGTCGCTGCGCACGGTCTTCGAGGCGTGGCTCGCGCAGCTGACCGCCGCCGGCCGCTACGTGAAGGCCGGTCGCCGCACGTCGGCCTGGCTGCGCCTGGCCCGCACGGTCGAGTGCTTCCTCGAGACGTTCGGGAAGGTGCCAGCGGCGAAGTACACCGAGCGGTTGCTGCTGCAGCACCGCGACGCGCTCGAGCAGCGCCAGAAGCTCACGAGGACCGGGATCAACCGGATGGTCGGCACGCTGCGCGACGGGCTGCGCTGGGCCTACGAACGCGGGCACATCGGCCGCGATGCGTGGCTCGGCACGGTCGCGCTGCAGCCGCTGTCGAAGGCCGTCGCTGGCCATCGGGACTGGCGGTACCCGAAGCGGGCGCCATCGACCGCCGAGATCCAGGCCGTGGCCGCCGCGGCGCCGGCGCAGATCGGCCGCATGCTGCGCACGCAGTACCTGCTCGGCTGCCGACCGGGCGAGCTGTGCTCGCTGCGGTGGTCGGATCTCGACCGCGAGCTGATCGAAGGGTGTTGGACGTACCGCGTGCGCGACGAGGTGGCGAAGAGCTCGCACCACGGCGCTGCGACCCGTTACGCGGTGCCGCCGGCCGCGCAGCGCCTGATCGAACAGGAGCCCGTCACGGGGCCGGGCGACCACGTGTTCGTGGCGCGCCGCCGCGTCCTGCGCGGCAAGGCGGAGCTGCGGCCATGGACCACGGGCTACTACCGCTGCGCGCTGGCCGCGGCCTGCAAGAAGGCCGGCGTGCCGGTGTTCTCGGGGCACGAAGTTCGGCAC
>DASUFY010000133.1:0-38415 GCA_036274315.1 Planctomycetota bacterium
GAAGCAGTCCTTCGGCGAGCGCGCAGGCCAGAGCCAGCGCGCCCACTGCCAGAAGCAGCTTCTTCTTGCACGAACCCATCGTCGTCGGGCGCGATGCTCATCGAGGCACGCGACCGGCGTCAAGCTCGACCACGGCGAAGCGCGGCGCCGCGCGGGCCGTCACAGGCCGACGATGCTGCGGAAGCCGTTGCTCGTGACGAAGCTCGAGGGACCGAACGAGTAGAACTGCGTCAGGTACTCGAAGCCGACGCCGGTGAGGCTGCTCGGCAGCGCGATCGGGAACGAGGCGAGACCCGCGGAGTTGGCCACGGCGGCGTAGGTGATCTGCACGTCGTTGAACGCGAAGCACCCGGTGGCCGCGCCGATCGGCGCCAGCGGTGCCGGCAGCGGCACGCCGCCCCAGGAGACGTTCGAGAAGCCGATGCCGAGCACGGTTATGGCGTTGGCGAAGCCGGAGTTGCCGCGGTAGGTCACGGTCGTGCCGATGCGCGGCAGGCCGGTGACGGTCTGGCTGTAGACCGGCGAGCCGCAGCCGGCGCCGACGGACATGACGCCCGCGAGGCTGTTGTTCCACGACTGCAGCGCCGCGTGCACCGTCGATCGCAGCAGATCCGGGATCGCATGCGTGTAGATCGCGGAGCTCGCGTTCGAGTCGTTGCTCGCGTCGTTCACGAACGCGCCGAACGAGTACTCGCGCGGCGTGATCACGTCGCTGACGATGAACGGCAGCGAGATCCAGCCGAACTCGGCCCGGTGGTAGAACTGCGGGCCGCCCGTGTTCAGCGAGTAGTTGCCGCCCTTGTGGGCCATCTTCGTGAAGTTGCGGAAGCTCGTGATGGTCGCGCTGGGCAGGCCAAGGGAGGCACCTTCGCTGTTGATCAACGTGTCGATCGCGAGGCCGGAGAGGCTCTGCA
Source organism: Planctomycetota bacterium (assembly GCA_036274315.1). GTDB lineage: Bacteria > Planctomycetota > UBA1135 > UBA1135 > UBA2386 > DASVAL01. Next base: position 915 of record DASUFY010000133.1, read on the forward strand.
GCATGAGGTCGTAGAACGTGTCGCGGTAGCTGCCGAGGTAGCCGTTCGCCACCGCCTCGTGCAGCGTGTGCAGGTCGCGCAGAGTCATGCGATTCGGATTGGCGATGGCTTCGGCGCCGCAGCCGAGCGTGTGGTTGAGGCTCGTGCCGGTCATGCCGATCGCGGTCGCGGTCGCGTTGATGTTGCTCTGCCCGAAGTAGGCGCGGATCGCCTGCGTGCGCGCGTTGTCGGAGTTCTCCATCATGAGCTGCAAGACGGTCTGCAGCGGCTCCGACACGGCGCCGCTGTTGATCGGGCAGGAGGCGTTGGTCGGCGAGTAGTTCGTGTACACGTTGATGTTCGTGCCCAGCGACGTCGCGCCGAGGGCCACGCGCCGCATCGCGTGCACGTGCAGCAGCGTCTTCATCGTGCTCGCGGGCTCGAACTGGGTCGTGCCGTTCAGGCTCGCCAGGTTGCTGCCGTTGATCTGCTCGAGCCAACAGCCGACCTGTCCGTTCGTCGTCGCGCGCATGCCGTTGCCGACGTCGGTGGTCAGCGCGTTGACGTTGTTGAGCGTCAGCATCGCGTAGCGACGCGTCGTGCCGACCAGGTAGCTCTCGAAGTCGATCACCCGCACCCCGTAGTTGTTCAGCAGGTAGACGATGTCCGACGACGACATGTCGTACCACCAGTACCAGTACTTCGGCGTCGTGTCCCGGATCATGACGCAGTCCCAGTTGCCGTTGCTGCGCCGTTCGATGTCGTACAGGCGCGCCTGGTTGGTGCTCAGGTAGATGTTCATCTGCGCCGGCGTGACGTTCAGGTACCACCACCAGGAACGCGCATCGTTGCCCGTGTTGCGGATCATCACGCCGCTGTAGTAGGTCGATCCGTTCAGCGTGTAGACGTCGAGATCGACGAGGCGCGCGTTGTTGTTGCTCAGCTGCGTGCTCAGGTACGTGGTGCTCGTGTTGAAGTACCACCACCACGTCTTGGCGTTGACACCCGTGTTGTTGACCATGATGCACGCGAAACGCTGCGTGCCGGTCGAGTCCTGGTAGGGCTCGAGGTCGATGAGGCGGGCCTGGTTCGAGGCCAGGTAGCTGCTGACCTGGGCGCTGGAGAGGCCGTAGTACCACCACCAACCGGTCGCGTAGGCGCCGCTGTTCTGCACGAACACGGCGTCGAAGGTCGTGACGCTGCCGGAGCCGCTGCGGTACTCGATGTCGACGAGCCGGTAGCCCGTCGACGTGTAGTTGCCGATGATCGCGGGCGTCACGTTGAGCAGGTTGATGTGCGCGGTCGGCGTGGTCAGTTCGCGCACGTCGGGCGCCTGCGCGGGCAGGTTCGCCGCGGCGAACAGGGCGAGCATCAGCAGGGAGGGGAGAACACGAGGTCGGGTGAGGTGCATGGTTCTCCTGTGTTCGGGCGGCGCCCGGGTGGACGAAAAAGCCCCGGAATCCCGCGGCCCTGCCGGACCGCGAGTGGGTCCGAGGCGCAGCGCAACCGTTCGTGGGCCCGGCGGCGGCGACCGCCGCTATGCTCGGCTCCCGCCCATGATCACCTGGGATCGAGTCGTCGCGATCGCACTGCGCCTGCCGGGCGCCGCCTCGTCGACGAGCTACGGCCGCCCCGCGGTCAAGGTCGGCGACAAGGCCTTCGTCTGCTCGGGCAAGCAGGGCGACCACTTCGTGCTGATGGCCGAACGTGAGGAGGCCGCGGCGTTGATGGCCAGCGAACCGCGCACGTTCTTCCAGACGCCGCACTACAAGGACTCGCGCGCCGTGCTCGTGCGCTACCGGCAGGCGGATCCGCAGCTCGTCGAGGTGCTGCTGCAGCGGGCGTGGTCGAGGCGCGCGTCCGTGGCGCAGCGCGCGGCGCTCGCGCGCGGGCAGGCCGGCAGCTGAGGCGCGTTCAGCGTGCGAGCCGGTACAGCAGCTCGATCTGCGGGTCGAGTTCGAGGTTCTCGAGCGGACCTTCGATCGGCACCCGCTGGGTCGCGCTGTCGATGCGGCGGGCCTTCAGTGCGGCGGGGGCGCGACCCACATCGCCGGAGTAGAATGCGCGGTCTGGAGGTTGGCCATGCAGACGGTGGCACGTTGGTTGGCGATGCTGTGCGCGCTCGGATCGTGGACGGAATGCGTGGCGCAGGACTTCGCCGCGCGCTTGGATCTCGCACGCGAGTCCGTCGCCGCCAAGGAGTGGAAGGAAGCGCGTGAGATGCTCGTCGGCCTGCAGGAACAGGCGACGACGGACGAAGAGCGGGAGCAGCTGGCGGTTGTGCTGGACGATGCAGGCGTCGGGATGTCCGGCGATGGGCAACCGATCGACGCGTTGGCGATGTGTCAGGCTGCGCTGGCGATCCGGAAGCGCCTGTACTCGGATCGCGACCATCTGGACGTGGCGCAGAGCCTGAACAACGTCGCCTGCTGTCTGCGGTCACTAGGTCACGCGGACGAGGCGCTGCGGCAGCACGAAGCGGCGCTGGCAATGCGCAAGCGGCTCTACGGGGATCGCGACCATCCGGACACGGCGCAGAGCCTGAACAACGTCGCCGCTTGCCTGCTGTCGCTCGGTCGCGCGGGCGAGGCGTTGCCGGAGCTCGAGTCGGCACTGGCCATGCGAAGACGCCTGTATGGGGACCGCGACCATCCGGACGTGGCGGGCAGCCTGAACAACGTCGCCGCTTGCCTGCTGTCGCTCAGCCGCGCGGACGAGGCGCTGTCGAACTACGAATCGGCACTGGCGATGGAAAGGCGCTTGCACGGGGAAAGCGACGATCCGGACGTGGCGCAGAGGCTGAACAACGTCGCCGCTTGCCTGCAGTCGCTCGGCCGCGCGAGTGAGGCGTTGCCGAAGTTCGAGTCGGCGCTAGCTATGTACAAGCGCCTGTGTGAGGACCGCGACCATCCAGGCGTGGCGCAGAGCCTGAACAACGTCGCCTGTTGCCTGCAGTCGCTCGGTCGCACCGGCGAGGCCTTGCCGATGCTCGAGTCGGCGCTCGCGATGAACAAGCGCATTTTCGGGGGTCGCGACCATCCGGACGTAGCGCAGGGCCTGAACAACGTCGCCGCTTGCCTGCAGTCGCTTGGCCGCGCGGGCGAGGCGTTGCTGACGTTCGAGTCGGCGCTGGCCATGCGAAGGCGCCTGTATGGGGATCGCGACCATCCACACGTAGCCCAGAGCCTGAACAGCGTCGCGGCATGCCTGCAGTCGCTCGGCCGCGCGGGCGAGGCGTTGCCGACGTTCGAGTCGGCGCTGGCCATGGCAAGGCGCCTGTCTGGGGATCGCGACGATCCAGGTGTGGCGGCGAGCCTGAACAACGTCGCGGCATGCCTAGAGTCGCTCGGCCGCGCTGGCGAGGCGCTGCCGCAGTACGAGGCGGCGCTGGCGATGCGAAGGCGCCTTTCCGGAGATCACGACCAGCCGGACGTGGCGGGTAGCCTGAACAACGTCGCAGCATGCCTGGTGTCGCTCGGTCGCGCTGGCGAGGCGTTGCCGAAGTTCGAGTCGGCGCTGACGATGCACAGGTTCCTGTACGGGGATCACGATCATCCGGCGGTGGCAACGAGCCTGGACAACGTCGCCAGTTGCCTGCGGTCGCTCGGCCGCGCTGGCGAGGCGCTGCCGCAGTGCGAGGCGGCGTTGGCGATGCGAAGGCGCCTTTCCGGAGATCACGACCATCCGGACGTGGCCGCGAGCCTGAACAGCGTCGCCAGGTGCCTGCGGTCGCTCGGCCGCGCTGGCGAGGCGCTGCCGCAGTACGAGGCGGCGCTAGCGATGCGAACGCGCCTTTCCGGAGATCACGACCATCCGGACGTGGCCGCGAGTCTGAACAACGTCGCCAGTTGCCTGCGGTCGCTCGGCCGCGCTGGCGAGGCGTTGCCGCGCTTCGAGTCGTCGCTGGCGATGTGCAAGCGCCTCTACAGGGATCGCGACCATCCGGACGTAGCCGCGAGCCTGAACAGCGTCGCCAGCTGCCTGCAGTCGCTCGGCCGCGCGGACGAAGCACTGCCGGTGGTCGAACAGGCCGTGGCGATGATCGAGCGTCTCCGGAACCACACTCGGACGTCCGCCGAGCTCCGCCAATCGTTCTTCGAGGACCTCAAGCAAGGTGGTGTCTTCGAGCGATTGCAACATCTCGCGAAGCAGCTCGGTCACCCTGCCAAGGCATTGCACGCCGCCGAGCGAAGCCGTGGCCGTGAGTTGCTCGACGCGCTCGAGCAGTACGGGGATCCGGAGGTCGAGGCCCAGCGCCGGGCACGTCTGCGAGGCGATGAAGCCGCGGCTTCGCGCCTGCTCGCGCTGCGCGACGAGGTCGAGATCGCTCGAACCGAAGGTGACCGCCTGCTGCACGAGCTGACGAAGCTCGCCGATGTTGCGGATGCCGGCGATCGCGACCAACAGCGCGCGTCCCTGCTCGCGCAGTCCAACGCGAATGGCCAGCAACTCCGGCAGCTGCTCGACGAACGCGCCCGTCTGCTCGGCGACGTATTGCCAGTCGGGCGAGTGTGCACCGCACTCGACATCCAGAGCAGCCTGCGCGCTGGCGAGCTGCTGCTCGAGTTCACCGTCGACCCCGATGGCACGCTGCTGTACGTCGTCGCGCACGACGGCCAGGTGCAGGTCGTCGACCTGCCGAACGCCGTCGCGACGGTGCGGCGCGAGCTACCGGAGTTGCTGGGGCAGGCCTCGCACCGACGACTGCGCGGACGCGATCCAGATGCAGGAACCGCCCCGGCGTCGCCCGAGATGGGGCGCGAGCTGTTCACGAGCCTGGTCCCCGCCCCGGTGTGGGAACGCATCCGTGCGAGCCAACGCGTGTTCGTCGCCGCCCATCGCGAGCTGCATCGGGTGCCGTTCGAGCTGCTCGTCACCGAAATCAAGGACGGCAAGCCCGTCTGCTGGCTCGACAGCGGCCCGCCGATTGCCTACGTGCCGTCGGGCACGTTGCTGCGTTGGTTGCGCAAGCGCAGCAGGGAAGCCAGCGACGACACCACGAGCCTCGACCTGCTCGCCATCGGCGATCCGCGCCGGCTCGACGCGGAACCCGAGGTGCCGGAGCGGGGTGTCTTCGTCGTCAAGGTCGACGAGAGCGGCGAGGGCGCGCGCGTCGGTCTGCAACGCGGCGACGTGCTGACGAGCTACGACGGGAAGCTGCTCGAGGACGACAAGGCGCTGCGCGATGCGCGCATGGAGACCGAGAGGGCGATCGAGGATGGTAGACGCGAGAAGGCACCGATCACGATCGAGGTCTGGCGTCGTGGCAAGGGTCAGAGAGTCGACGTGGCGCCCGGCCTGCTCGGCATCCAGGTCGGTCTCGGCAGGGCGCGTCTCGCGCACGAGGCGTCGCTGAGCAGCGACGCCAGGATGGAGCTCGTCACGCGCTCCGGCGACCTCGAACGCATCGGCAGGTTGCCGCCGCTGCGCGGTGCGCGCGCCGAGATCGAAGCGATCGAGAAGACGTTCGCCGAGCATGGGGCGAAGGCCAGAAGCCTGCTCGGCGAAGATGCGACCGAGCCTGCCGTGTTCGACCTCGCCGCGAAGGCGAAGTACCTGCACTTCGCCTGCCACGGGATCGCGGAAGAGTACGCCGGCCGGAGCCTAAGCATGCTCGTGCTCAGCCAGCCGCAGCACGTGCTGCCCGGCGACGACGGCTTGTTGAAGCTCGGCGACCTCCTCAACGCCTGGCGCGGGCGTCTCGCGTCGTGCCGGCTCGTGGTGCTCTCGGCCTGCAGAACGGAGGTCGGCCCGACGCTGCGCGACGAAGCGCCGCAGGCGCTGCCGATCGGGTTCCTGTTCGCGGGTGCGCCGGCGGTCATCTCGTCGCTTTGGGCTGTCGACGACGCGAGCACGCGGGAACTGATGACCGACTTCTATGGTCGCCTGCTCGCCGGCGAGACCGACAGGCTCGCTGCGTTCGCGGCCGCGAAGAAGGCGCTGCGCGTGAAGTACCCGGACCCCTTCCATTGGGCACCGTTCCTCTACATCGGCGCGCCGGAGTAGCATCCGTGGTGCGAGCTTCGCTGGCGCGGCGCGCCACCGCCGCCTACCGCAGCGTCGCTTGCCAGGCGGTTGCGGGACCGCGCCATGCCACAGCACGGCGCGAGCGAGCGTCCTCGTCGATCCTTCAATGATGGGTGGCCAGCGGGGCCGCGGGCCACCGCCAGGCGGATCCACAGCTCGTCGAGGTGTTGTTGCAGAGGGCCTGGGCGAGGCGCGCTCAGCGTGCTAGCCGGTACAGCAGCTCGACCTGCGGGTCGAGTTCGAGGTTCTCGAGCGGACCTTCGATCGGCACACGCTGGGTCGCGCTGTCGATGCGCACGCGCTGCTCCATCGGGTGCGCCGCACTGCCCGTGCGCAGCCGCAGCCAGAACGTGTACGGCTCGCCCTTCTGCACCTGCTCGACGAGCAACACGCCGGCGTCGGAACCGACCCTGAGCTCGGGGCAGCCGACGCGGTCCAGCCACTGCGCGAAGAACCAGCCGAGGTCGCGCTTGCTGTGCTTCTCGACCGCCGCGACGAAGTCGCTCGTGCGCACCGAACGGCCGCGGCACGCCTCGTAGTAGGCCTTCAACGCGCCGAAGAAGACCTCGTCGCCGAGTTCGCCGCGCAGCATGTGCAGCACCCAGGCACCCTTGGGGTAGGTGTTCGAGTTGAGCGCCTGGTCGGGGTGGGCGAAGTGGTCGTCGCGGATCGTCTTGGTGCGACCCTCGAAGCTCTGCCGCCAGCCGGCGCGCATGCGCACGAGGCTGTCCGACAGGCTCGGGCCGCCCGCCATCGCGTGCAGCCACGGGCCCAAGTAGCTCGCGAAGCCTTCGCTGAGCCACACCTCGCGCCACTCCGCGTAGCCGACGCCGTCGCCGAACCACATGTGCACGAGCTCGTGGGCGAGCGTGCCGGTGCCCTGCGCGGGCGCGTCGAACAGGTCCTCGGCGAGCTGCACGTTGCCGGGCGCCTCGAAGCCGCCCCACCGCGTCGGGCACTGCACGGTCGTGTACTTGCCGAACGCGTACGGCCCGAACGTCGTCTCCATCGTGTGCAGCCACTCGGCGTCGTGCACGAGCACCTTCTTCGCGGCGTCGACGTCGCGGCGGTAGACGTAGTGGTCGACGAGCCGCGCATCGCCGCCTTCGTGCACGCGCGCGAGCGGCCCGACGACGACCGCGAACATGTAGGGTGGGATCTCGGTCGCGCTCTGCAGGTAGACGCGGCGCCAGCCCTCGGGTGGCTCGGCGGCGCCGGCCGGCGCCGGGCCCGGCACGCCGTAGCCGAGCGCTTCGTCCGCGGCGGGGTAGGTCAGCAGCAGCGAGAAGCGCGCGCGGTCGGCGGGATTGTCCTCGCACGGCAGCCAGCCGCGCGCGCGGATCGAGTAGTGGTCCGTGAACGCGAGGCGTTCGCCGTAACGGTTGTCCTTGAAGTAGAAGCCGTCGACCGGTGCACCTTCGATCGAGGCCGTGAAGTGCACGTCGCTGCCCTTCGCGGCGCGTTCGGGCAGCGTCAGCACGACGTGGTCGTCGTGCCATTGGGCCGGCAGATCGTGGCCGTCGGCCGTCGTGAACGAGACGTGCCAGTCGGGCGAACGCAGCGCGTCGAGCTGGATCGTCGCGAGCTCCTCGACGGCCGTGATCGTGTAGCGCACGTTCCCGACCAGCCGGCCCGCGGCGACATCGACGCGCAGCGTGATGTCGTACTGCCTGGTGTCCTGCGCCGTCAGGTCGGACCAGCTGGTCCGCGCCGTGGTCGCGTCGTCCTGGGCGTGCAGCGCCAGTGCGGCGAACGGAAGCAACAGGGCGTGGATGCGGGGCACGCGGCAAGTAGACGCGCAGGCTGGTGCGGGCACCAGGGGGCGCTCGGTGCGCCCGTGTCGGATCGGGCGCGAGTCGTGCCGGCACTCGACCATCAGCCGAACAGCTCCGGTAGCTCCGCGATCAGCTCCTTCAGCGGCACCGCTTCGACGTCCGGCGCGAGCGGGAATCGCGTGCCCGCCGGCATCGCGACGATCCCGCGCGTCGCGCCGACGTCGGCGAACCCCAGCTGGTAGCCCTTGCTGAGCTTGGGCGACAGCGTGCGCTTGATCTCGACCGCGTACACCTGCCGGCGTGGTCCTTCGAGCACGAGGTCGATCTCGGCCTGCGCGGAGGTCCGGTAGTAGCTCGCCTGCCAGCTGTCCGGCAGCTGCGCGAGGATGTTCTCGATGACGAACCCCTCCCACGTGGCGCCGCAGAGCGGGTGCCCGAGCAGGATGTCCAGGTCGAGGATGCGCGCGAGGTGGTGGGTGAGGCCGGAGTCGCGCACATAGACCTTCGGCGCCTTGACGAGGCGTTTCGTACTGTTGCCCGACCACGGTCGCAGCTGCCGCACCATGAACAGATCGGTCAGCACGTCGAGGTAGTGGCGCACCGTGTTGCCGCTGACGCCGAGGCTGGCCGCGAGCCGCGCGGCGTTCAGCTGGTTGCCCTGCCCGTGCGCGAGCATCGTCCAGAAGCGACCGACCAGATCGCCGGGCAGGCGCAGGCCGAGTTGGGGAAGATCGCGCGTCAGGTAGGTCTGCACGAACTGGCCGCGCCATTCGTCGCTTTCTGCATCTTCGTGAGCGAGGTAGCTGTCGGGGAAGCCGCCGCGCAGCCAGAGGCGGTCGACATCGCCACGACGGCGCGGTCGCTCGGTCTCGTCGAGCGTGAACGGCGAGAGTTCGAGGTAGCTGATCCGCCCGGCGAGGGACTCGGAGCTCTGCTGCAGGAGGTCGCGCGACGCGGAGCCGAGGACCAGGAAGTGCCCCGCCTTCTCCCCGGCCCGGATGCGTTCGTCGACGAGGCTGCGCAGCAGCGGGAACACCTCCGGCATGCGCTGGACCTCGTCGAGGATGGTCAGGCGATTCGCCTGTCGGCCCAGGAACAGCTCCGCATCGCCGAGCTTCGCGCGGTCGCCGGGACGTTCGAGGTCGAGATGGACCGAACTCTTGGCGACGTCGTCGGCGACGCGGCGCGCCAGCGTGGTCTTGCCGACCTGGCGGGGGCCGACCAGCGCCACGACGGGCCGCGCGCGCAGCAGCGCGGTGAGCCGGGGCAGCAGGCGGCGCGGGATCATCATTGCAATTGTTCAGGCAACCTGAGGATTTGCAAGGACTCGTCCGGCACCTGCCGATCGAGGGTGGTTCGGCGTTCGTCGAGTTCGCGATCCCGTGTCCGACGACTCTCATCGGCCGACAGTTCGAGGCGCAGTGCACGGTGATCGACCACGACCGGGCGCCATCACCGCACGAAAACCGCGTCACGCGGCCGGGCGCGTCGCTGTTTCGTTCGCAGCACGGATCGGCCGTGCGCAACGCAGCTCGAACCCATGAACACGCTCGCAAATCGCGGTGCGATGCCCGCCCGGCCGCGGCGGTCGTCGCCGCTCCTCGCCATCCTGTTCTCGTGCGCGCCGCTCGCGGCGCAGCAATGGGACATCAAACCCGCGCCGGTGCCCGACCCGGTCAAGGGTTGGCACGACATGTCGCCGATGGCGCCGGCGGAGATCGCGGCGCGCAATCGCCCGCTCGAAGGCGCCCGCGCCGGCGACGTCGCGCGCATCGCGGCCGGCATCGCGGCTTTGGGATGGCAGCCGCCGCGCACCGTGTTGTTCGATCGCCCAGGCGACGGTCGGCTGTGGGCCGCGACCCCGAAGTACAAGGCTTCGTTCGGCGTCGAGGGTTTCGTCTACGTGCCGTTCTTCGGTTCTCAGGCGCCGCGCCCCTTCCCGGTCCACTTCGTGCTGCGCGCCGTGCGTGTCGGCGGCGAGCCGTTGGCACTCGGCGTCGCCGAAGCGGTGCAGAACGAGCGTCGCGTGAGCTTCGATCGCGGCGCCGTGCGCGAGGTCTACGACCTGGGCGTCGACGAGGTCGAGCAGACGTTCGTCGTCGACAGCACGATCGCCGGCGACGTCGACATCGACGTCGATGCGGTGACGGAGCTCGCCGCCGACACCACGTACGACGGCATCCGCTTCGGCAACGAGTTCGGCCATGTCGTCTACGAGCAGGCCTGGGTGCGCGCTGGTGGGGGCCGACACGCCGTGTCGACGGCGCGCGACGGCAATCACCTCCACATCCGCGTGCCCGCTTCGCTGCGTGGTGATGGCCCGCTGATCGTCGACCCGATCATCCATCACAGCATCGACCAATTGGGGATCTTCCCTTATGCCTTCGGCCAGCCCGACATCGCCTACGACGCGACGTACGACCGGTTCTTGGTGGCGTGGCACGTCGTGCACTCGGCGAGCGACTACGACGTGTACAGCGACATGTTCGCCGGCAATGGCGCCCTGTTGCCGAACGCCCTCCAGGCTCTCGACGTGTCGACGACGAGCCACGCGAATCCGCGCGTCGCCGACCTGGCCGCCGTCGATCAATTCCTGGTCGTGATGCAACGCTTCGAAGCGGGTCGCTGGCAGATCTACGGCCGAAAGCGCCTGGCCAGTCTCATGCCCGTGGCCACCACCACCTTCGCGATCAGCGATCCGACCACCGTTGGCGACTGCGTGAATCCCGACATCGGCGGCGATCCGAGCGCGAGTCCGGCGGCGAACAGTTGGCTCGTCGTCTGGGAACGCCAGCTGTCGGCCAGCGACTCCGACATTCACGGGCGCATCGTGCGCTCCGACATCGGACCCTCCGGCAGCACGATCCTGATCCAGAATTCGTCGGGCACGATCCACAGTCGGCCGAGCGTGTCGCAGTCGAACGGCAACGGGCTAGCGACGGCGGCGCGCTGGCTCGTCGTCTATCAGTTCCGCTTCAGTGCCACCGACGAGGACGTCTTCGGTGCGGCACTGGCGCAGAACGGCACCATCACGACCTCCAACATCGCGATCGACACGTCCTCCGCCAGCGACAAGGTGCCGACGGTGTCGTCGCCGAACACGACCGCCGCCGGCGGCGATCCGTTGTTCCTCGTCACCTACCAACGACAGAACTCGCTGATCGCGCCCGATGCCGCGCGTGCGCGCTTGCTCAGCGGCAGCCTCGTCAACCAGATCGCGCCCGTGGACCTGAGTGCAGCGTTCGGGCTCGGCCCCTTCTCGGTGAGCGCGGAATGTGACGGCACGCGCTTCGCCGTGATCAACGGCACCGCAACCGGGATCGGTGTCGCCACTCTCGCATACACCGGCAGCTCGCTGGTGCTGCACGAGGCGACGCAGCCATTCACCGGTTCGCCGCAGTCTCCCCGCCTCTGCAGCAAGCGCAGTGGTGGTGGTACGGCGAACGACTATGGCATCGTCTACGTGGACCCGACCGGTGCGCCGGTGTCGGGAAGCATCGGCGTCGACCTGTACGAAGGCAGACAGCCAGGCAGCGGCGCGACCTCGCGCCCGCTGGCGTGCAGCGGGCTCGGCCTCACGTGGACGGGACGACCGTACCTCGGTGAGAGCATGACCATGACCCTCGGCAACGTCGGCGCGGACATCCCGGGCTTCGCCTTCGGCAACACCGTTCCGGCGAGCCCGGCTTTCTGTGCAAGCTGTCTGCTCGGCTACGACCCCGCCAGCCAGATCCTCTCGCTCGGCACCACGCTGACGATCGCGATTCCGCCCATCGCGTCACTGGTTGGCTACGTCGCGACGGTCCAGGGGTTCGCACTCGGCTCCGGACCGTGCCTGCTGTCGCTGCGGTTCAGCGACACCTGCGACTTCATCGTGCGGTGAATGCGCGGCGTGGGGGCTTCGGCGATCGGCGCTGCGGCGCGCCGGGAGGACGGCGCCGAGCTTCCCGGCCCATCCTCACGGCAGCTGGATCGTCGCCGCGAGCGGATCACTGAGGCGCAGGCAGAGCGCCGGATCGAGCGCGACACCCTGAACGACGAAGCCCTGGCCCGCGAGCGACAGCGGCAATGGGAACTGCAGCAGGCCCGGGCTGCCCATCGCGTCGGCGACAACCGCGGGCACGCCGTAGAACGAGCCCGTGCTGCACAGGAGGCCGGGGCCCAGCGTGATGCCGGGCGCCGGGGCCGGTCCCGCGTAGACCGTGATCCAGCCGATGCCGATCGGGGTCTGAAGCTCGAAGCGTGTCATCTGGCCCGCGACCGGGAAGGCGAGGCAGCGCAGCGAGACGCTGGTGCCGCCGACCATGCCCGTGCCGAAGCGATCGACGGGCGCGTTGTAGAACCACGTGTCGTTCATGGGGGTGCCCCCGGCGGACCCGCACTGCAGCACGATGCGCTGGCGGAGCCGGTCGTAGCAGGACGACCCAGCCTCGCGCGGCGGCGGTGTCGCCGATGCCGGCACACGCTGCGTCCACGTGATGCCGTCGTACTCCCAGACGTCGTTGAGCCAGGTCGCGCAGTAGTTGCCGCACAGCGGGTTGCCGTAGCCGCCCGTGAGCACGACGACACCGCGCGCCGGGTCGTACTCCATGTCGTGCGACCACCGCGGCGGCGGCGACTGCGGCGGGTTCACCTGGTTCCAGACATTGAACGAGGTCCCGCCGATACCGACGGACAGCTCCCAGGTCGTGCCGTCGAAGATGCCCTGGTTGCTGCCGCCGAACATCACGACGCGGTCGCGCCGCTCGTCGTAGGCGAGCCGGTGGCCGTTGCGCGGCCCCGGCGAACCGACCGTGAAGAGGTGCACCCACTGGAGGCCGAGCGTGGTGGAGCGCAGCTCCCACGTGTCCGAGAGGTAGCTGCCGTTGTAGCCGCCGTACATCACGAGCGTGTTGGTCGACCGGCGGTAGACCATGTCGTGGTCGGCGCGCGCCGGCGGCGGCGGGCCATTCATGATGGTCGGCAGGAACTCCGTGCCGGTCCACACCATCGTGTCGTTGAAGTAGGTGCCGCTGAAGTTGCCGCCGCCGAACAGCACCATGCCCCCCCAGGCGGGATTGCTGCACAGCGACGCCTGGATGCGCGGCGGCAGCAGGCTGTTGCCGTGGTTGGTCCAATCGCGGCCGTCGAACGACCAGGCGTCGTTGCGCAGCTGGGAACCGTCGTAGCCGCCGAACAGCACGACGCGGCCGCTCGCGTCGTCGAACTCCATGGCGGCGCGGGTGCGCGGCGTCGGGCTCGTGGTGAGCGACGGAAAGCGCGTACTCCACGCGCTGGTCGCCGACGGCATCTCGGAGAGCGTGTTGCTCGGGCCGCTCGAGAAGCCGCTCAGCAGCCCGCCGAACGTGAGCGCGCTGCGCCGCGCGGTGTCGTAGACGCACGCGGACCCGCCTTGGAGGGACGACAGACCGCCGGGGAACTGCGGGCCGTTGCTCCACAGGATGCCGGTCGATCCGATCGGAATGCCGATCTGCGTGTAGATGGTGGGGCCGACGAAGAGGCCGTTGAACGCCTGTCCGCCCACGGTGAGCAGCACGTTGCGGTCGGGGTCGTAGACCAGGCGCGTGTTGCCCGGCGCGCTGCCGGGCACGGTCGACCAGGTGCTGCCGTCCCACGCGAACGAGCTGATCGGCGAGCTCGAACCCGTCGGGTTGCCGAGCAGCACGGTGCGCTGCTGCGAGTTGAGGTAGGCCATGCCGCAGCCGGCGCTCGCAGGGCCGTTCGCCTGCCGCAGCGTCCAGTTGGTGCCGTTCCACTGCCACGTCGAGAGGTTGCCGAAGCCGCCGTGCATCAACACCCCGGGCTGCGTGCCGCCGTGGTACGCCATCGCGGCGCCGCTGCGCGCCGACGGGATCGTCGCCGGCAGGCGCTGCGTCCAGTCCGCGCCGTTCCACTCCCAGGTGTCGGCGAGGTCCGGGCCGCCCGCGTTGCCCCCGAACAGAACCGTCACGCCGCGCATGCGGTCGTAGGCCATCGCGCAGCCGGTGCGTGCCGAGGGCGAGTGCGCCGGCATGCGCAGAACCCACGCCGCACCGTCCCACTCCCACGTGTCCCCGAACGGCGTGCCCGCGGCGTCGCGGCCGCCGAACAACACGGCGCGGCCGCGCCCTTCGTCGAACGCCATCGCGTGGTCGTAGCGCGCGGCGGGACCCGCGTTCGGACTCGCCCAGGTCGGACCCTGGGCGTACAGCGGCGCAAACCAGGCGGCCGTCAGCACGAGGAGAACACGACGCGGGGCGAGGTGGTGGTCCATGAAGCCCGCAGCGGCAGGCGCGCCGGAATCACACACCGCACCGGATCAGCACCTCAGGTACTTCCAGTTGCGCGGCTTGTCCTCCGCGATCGGGCGATGGCGGTTGCGCGCTCGCCACCGGGTGACGCGGAGCTGGCGTGGGTGGCCCGGGACGCAGCGCGTTCCTCCCGCGCGCCCGTCGTTGCCGCCAGGACCGATCGCATTCGCGCTACGATTCGGACCCGGGACCTCTGCCATGCACAACGCGCGCGTCACTCTGTTCGCTCTCCTCGCCGCTCCGGCACTGGCCCAAGCCAGTTGGTCGCAGCTGTACACCGCCGTGTCGCCGCCACCGCAAGAGGCCTCGATGGTGTGCTTCGAGCCCACGGGCGAAGTCCTGCTGCTGTTCGGGCGATACCCCGGCACGCCGCCGACGCAGGGCTGGCGACTGCAGGGCAGCACCTGGAGTGCCATGCCGCTGCCCGTGATCGGTCTCGCCTACGTCGGCCTCACGTACGACTCGAACCGACAACGCGTCGTCGCGTTCGGCGGCAGCTCGCCGTTGAACAACGACGTCTGGGAGTGGAACGGCGCCCAGTGGACCCATCCGAACCCGATCGTCCGCCCGACCGCTCGCGAGCGCTTCGCGATCGCGTTCGACCGCGCCCGCGGCGTCGTCGTGGTCTTCGGCGGTCTCAACGCTGGCACGTACCTCTCGGATCTGTGGGAATGGAACGGCGCCGCCTGGACCCAGCGCGCGGCGTCCACGCCGCTCGGACCGCGCGCCTACTCCCTGGCGGCGTTCGACCCGGTGCGTCAGGACGTACTCGTGTACGGCGGCCTCGCTCCGCTCTACAACGGCACGCTCGTGTTCAACGACACATGGTCGTGGGACGGCACGGCGTGGACGCACCAGACGCCGGCGACCCCGCCGCCCTACGACGTGCTCGGCGCGATCGTCACCGACCTGCACCGCCAGCGCGTGATCCTCTATGGCGGCTCGTCGGGCGACGGCTTGACGCGCGAGTGGGACGGCAGCGAGTGGACCGCCAAGCCACCTCCGTCGCCTGGACCGCGCGTGCTCGGTGCGCTCGCCTACGACACGCAGCTCAGGCGCACGGTTCTGTTCGGCGGCACCTCGCAGGGCAACTGGGTGCCGGACACCTGGGTCTACCAGACGCCGCTGCCCGCCGACGTGGTGCCGTTCGGCAGCGGCTGCGCCGGTACCGCGGGCCTGCCTTCGCTCGCCGCCGCGGCGTTCGTGCTGCCCTGGCTCGGCGACACGATGCGCAACGTCGTGCAGTCGGTCCCCGCGGGTGAACCCGGCGCGATCTTCGTCTCGAGCTTCGGCAGCACGAGTCCCGTGCCGCTCGCCGCGGTCGGCATGCCCGGCTGCGAGCTGCTGGTGCCGCTCGACGTCGCCGAGTTCCGAGCCGCGGTCGCCGGTCGCGCGGAGTGGACCACGGCGATTCCGAACACGACCGCGCTCGCGGGCACGACCTTCCGCCAGCAGGCATTCGTTCTCGACGCCGGTGCCAACGCTCTGGGGCTCGTCGCCAGCAACGGTGTCGTGGTGACCCTCGGCGTACGCTAGTCCCGGGTGGCCGCGGCAACCCGTTGCGCGAAGGGCAGGCAGAACGGAGAGCAACGATGACAGACGTACCCGCCACTCCGAGTGTCAAGCAACTGGCGGCGGTGCTACGAGCCGGGCGGCTCGCACCGATCGTGAGGTCGGCGCGCGACCGGCTGTGGATCGTCGTCGGCTACAGCGGCGACAGCGACCCCCTCTGGGACACGCTGAGACACCTGCTGGTCGGGGGCGACCCGGCGCCGATGTGGTGGGTGAACCTGTCGAGACCACGCGGTGCGCCGGCCCGCGATCTGGCGCGGGCTGGCGGCAAGGTACTGGTGAAGGATGCGGATGCGTTCTTCACCGCATTGGCGAACGCGTTGCCGCCGCGAGCGAAGGGCATCGTGATGAGGCCCGGGCCGCGCGATCGCTGGCGTGGCGCGCGCTGGTTGTTCCACCCTGTCGGCACCGTGCGCGCCACCGCGAACCGGTTGGCGACTGGCGAGGGTGACGCCGGGGTGCAGGAGCAACTCGAGACCGCCAACGCCGTGGTGCGCAAGGCATGGACACTGCTACTGGGGCGCCGCCCCCGCCCCGAGATCGCGTGGCGCCGGCTCGTCGCCCTGCTCGAGCAGTTCGACCCGATCGTCGCGAACGAGCAACTCCGTCTGGTCGTGAAGAAGCGACGTTCCATGAACGTGCGCGCCGACGAGAAGCGGCAGTTTGCGCGGCTCGTCGAGGACCGCCGGCTACGCGGTTCGCAGCAGGCCACCGCCGTCCGCCAGCAAGCGCTGTGCGCGTGCGCTCATGCACTGATGGTGGCTCTCGCTCGGAGACCCGAGGTGCCCAAGGACGTCACACGCGTGAGTCGTTGGCTCGAGGACTTGCCGGGTGTGCTCGAACGGCCCGAACTGCAGCTGGCCCTGGCCGCGGTCGCGCTCTCGGTTGCAGGCGCCAGCTTCGAGGGCTCCCGCAAGGAGAAGCCTGGTCTGCTCGAAAAGGGTCGCCGGGCACTGGCCAGGGCGATGCAGTTGGCGGTTGCGTGCGATGCGCGCCGCGCCGCCCGAAGACATCTGAAGTCCGCCGCTCTGGCGACGACGCCCGCCGCGAAGCGCCAGCACCTCACTGCGGCCCTGCAAGCCGGTCGGCTCGCGGTCGACTGGCGTCCCGCGGCAACCCGAACGGCTCGTACCACGTGAGGTGGCGGCGGCGGCAGCGTGCCGGTCGGTTGGCAACGATGTGGGTCGTCGACGCCGGAGTTCCCAACACCGAACGCTACTCGCGCCCCGTGCGGTGAGGCGACCGTGCGCGCACACCGGCTGCGCGCGACCGTGCCGAGCCCGGGCTCACAGATTGCCGAGCGTGCCCTGGATGCCGTTCGTGGTGACTGCGCCGAAGGCGTTGACCGGCGGGAGCTCGAACGTCGCCGCCTGCGCAAACAGGTCCATGCCGATCAGGCTCGTCTGCGAGGGCAGCAGAAGGCCGTAGCCGTGAGTCGTGCCAGCGGGGAACCACGGACCGTCGATCACATCGAGGTTGGCGCGCAGCTGGCACGTCGGCATGCCGAGGAAGAAGAGGTCGGGGATGTTCGGGTCGGACAGGCCGTAGATCGACAGGCCGAAGACGGTCGTGGCCGGAATCGAGCCGACGGTCAGGTTCCAGTTGGAGCCGAGCAAGGGACGCGTGTCCGCCGCGAGGGTGACCGGCGCAGGCGCGATGCAGCCGACACCGAGCACCGTGTTGGTGGCGCAGCCGGACGGCGGCGCCCAGGTCATGCGCAGCTTCATGGCGAACAGGCCGTTGGATGTCGGCAGCTGCGTGGTGGCCTGGAAGACCGCGACGTAATGGCGGAGCTGCGTCGCGGTGCGGCGCGCGGTGAAGTTGCCGGTGACGCCCGCACTGCTCGTGTACAGGATGCCGACGTCGGTGACGCCGTCCCAGACGAAGCCCGCCGTCGAGAACTCTGGCAGCGACGTCCACGTCCCGAACGTCCACGGGAACGTGTATGGCCCCGCGGCCAGGTCGTGCACGATGATCGGCGACGCGAGGTGCGTAGCCCAGTTGCCGGGGACCGGCGGGCTGACGCTGAGATGCCCGATCTCGAGCTGCGCCTGCGGCGCGTTGTAGGTGCCGGCCGTGCCCGACGACGGCGCGACCTCGACGTCGAGCAGCACGGCGCCGGGGCAGATGCCGTGCGCGGCGAGCGTTGCCGCCGAATAGACGTGCAGGGACGTCTGGCCGCCGGTCACGTTCCACGGGAACGAGTTGGCGGTACCGATGGTCGGGTCGAGGTCGTCGATGCCGATGACCTGCGCCGTGGCGGCGGACGAAGCGAGGAGAGCGAAGAGGATGGATGTGAGGCGCATGGGGTTCTCGTTTGGGGCAGCGCGCTGACACGTCGGGGTACCGCCACGTCGTTGCGGCACACGGGAGGGTGCGCCGTTCGGCGTCCACGGTCCCCATCGCCCGAGCGCCCGCGTAACGTAGCGAGCGGCTCCGGGCGAAGTTGGCAGTGACAAGCATGTGACCGCAGGCGCATGCGGGGTCGCCGACTCGATCCCTTGCGTGTGGCCTCCGGCCCGCCGCTGGCAGCGCGGATCATCGGTCCCAACGGCGGTCCAGTGCCGGCGCGTCAGCCGCGCCGCGGATCGCCCGGGCGCGTTGCGCGCCGCTGCCGGCACGATGGAACGATGAACCGACCGGGCTCGCCGAGAGCACGACCGCGAGCACAACAAGCCCGCTCGCCCCGACTTGTGGGGCAACGTCCTTGTGACTAGTCTGGTCACATGAAGACGACCGCGGTCGCCAGTCTCAAGGCCAAGCTCAGTCGATACCTGAGGCTCGTGAAAACGGGTGAGGAGATCCTGATCACGGAACGCAATGTTCCGGTGGCCAAGATCGTGCCGGTCACGGCGCTCGGCGCCGACCTCGAGTCGCTTCGCGACCTCGAGCGTCAAGGTCTGGTGCGCCTCGGCTCGGGTCGCTTGCCCAAGGACTTCTGGAAGTTGCCGCGCGGCAAGGACGCCAGGTCCACGGCGAGCCGTGCGGTGCGCCAGGAGCGTGACCGCGGATGGTGAAGTTCTGGGACACCTCTGCGATCGTCCCCTTGACGGTGATCGAGACGAGCACGGCGGTCGTCCGGTCTCTCCTGGAGTCCGACGCGAGCATGGCTGTCTGGTGGGCGACTCGCGTCGAGTGTTCCTCGGCTCTGGCTCGGCTGCTGCGGGAGGGCGAAGGCTCCAAGAACACCGTTCGGGACGCTCGACGCGTGCTCGCTGTGTTGGCCAAGGAGTGGACGGAGGTGTTGCCGACCGAGGCGCTGCGCAAGCGCGCGGAACGCTTGCTGGCGGTTCATTCGCTGCGAGCTGCCGATGCATTGAAGCTCGCTGCCGCGATGGTCTGGGCCCGTGACGATCCGGGCGGTCATGCCGTCGTGAGCTTGGACGATCAGTTGCGCGACGCGGCGAATCGCGAGGGCTTCCAGCTCCTCCCCGGTTCGTGATTGCGAGTCGGGCTGGTTGCTGCGCAGCGGCGACCTGACCGCCTGGGGGCACGAAGCCGGCGTCGCTGTCGTCGCCGACTTCGTCGAGCAGTCACCACTGGTCGATGCGCCCGAGGCCCGCTACTTCTTCGCCGCGTGCTTGCTGGCCTCGTAGGCCTCGCGGTAGCTGCGCGCGACGGCACGCACGCCGCGGCCGATGTCGTCGTACACCTCGTCCGGCAGGTTCGCGAGCGACACGCGCAACGACCAGCCCGGCGCGTCGAAGCCGCCGCCGTTCAGCAGCACGATGCCGTGCATCTCCGCGACGCGGAAGGCCAGATCGAGCGGATGCACGTTCTTCTTCAGGTACTCGACCGCCTCCTCGCCGATGTTCTTGCGCGCCCAGAACTCGAAGTCGATGAGCCCGTAGTAGGCGTCGAAGTTCTGGTTCGGGTCCACCTTCAGGTCCAGCCCCTCGATCATGGCGTGCACACGACGCTGCACGATCTCCTGGCAGGCCTTCTGGTAGCGCTTCTCTTCGTCCATCAGTTCCGACAGCGAGAACATGCTCATCATGACCTGCTGCGGCAGCGACAGGCCCGCGGTGTGGTTCAGCGCCACGTCGCGGCTGTCGGCGACGATGCGGTCGATGAAACGGATCTTGCGCGGCTCGAGCGTCAGCGGCCCGTAGCGCTTGTCGAGCGCCTTCAGGTCGGCTTCCGAGCGCTTCTCGATCATCTTGTCGAAGATGTTCTCCTCGTGCACGGCGATCACGCCGAGCCGCCAGCCGGTGCAGCCGAAGTACTTCGAGTACGAGTAGACGCCGATCGTGTTGTACGGCAGTTCGCCGAGCAGCGAACGGAAGCCATTGACGAACGTGCCGTACACGTCGTCGGTCAGCAGCATCAGGTCGGGCCGCTTCTTCACGACCGCGACGATCTTGGCGATGGTCTCCTTGCTCAACGCCATGCCGGTCGGATTGCCGGGATTGACGAGGAAGAACGCCTTGATCTTCGGGTCCTCGAGCTTCTTCAGCTCCGCATCGGTGAACTGGAAGCGGTTCTCCTGCGGCGCCGCGATGTTGACCACGTTGAGCGCGTAGTCCTCGAGGTGCGTCATCTCGATGTACGGCGTGAAGATCGGCGTGCCCAGCGCGATCGTGTCGCCGGGCAGCAGCAGCCGGTTGGCCTTCAGCGACTTGAACAGGTAGCACATCGCCGCGGTGCCGCCCTCGACCGCGTACAGGTCGAATTTGCCCTTCGGCCGCGGCTGGCCGCACATCGCCCACATCAGGTACTCGTGCACGATGCGTTCGTTGTGCACCAGCATGCGGTCCGGCACCGGATAGTTGTCGCCGATGATCGAGTCGACCAGTTCGTGCACGAACGCATCGGGCTCGAAGCCGAACTTGCCGACCGCGAACGGCACCATCTCCTTCAGGAAACCGGCGCCGGGCATGTCCGCATGCCTGTCGAGCCACATCTCCAGCCGGCCGGCGATGTCTTGTGCCTTCGGCATGCCCGCCAGTCCGGCCGGGTGCTCCATCACGCGGCGGCACTCGAGCAGCGCGAACTGGCCGAGCAGGAAGAAACCCTCGCGCGGCGTGGTGGCGATCCAGTTCGGGTTGCCGCGGCCCGCGTTCAGGAAGGCCGACTGGGTGGTCCGCGAGGCGGCCTTCGCCAACTTGATCAGCTCGTCCTTGATCTCGAAGGGGCTGAGCTTCTCGAACGTCTGCAGCGTCTTCAGTTCCATGATGGGGCTCCGGTTGCGGGTGTCGGGTGTCAGGGGGAGGGTCAGGAAAGGAGCATGATCAACACCATGCCCCAGATGGTCAGCAGCGTGTTGCCGACCGCGTAGGTCACCGTGTAGCCGAGGGCCGGCACCTGGCTCCTGGCGATGTCGCAGACCAGGCCGAGCGAGGCGGTGGTGGTGCGCGCGCCCGAGACGATCCCGAGCAGCAGCGCGTCGTGGAACCGGAACACGTACTTGCCGATGAACATGCCGAGGATCAGCGGCGCGGTGGTTGCGACGACGCCCCACAGGAACAGGCTGATGCCGAGCGAGCGCAGACCGTCGACGAACTTCGGCCCGGCCGAGATGCCGACGATGGCGATGAAGATGTTCAGGCCGACGGAGTTCATGAACCAGACGGTCGGCGTCGGGATGCGGCCGAAGCTCGGCCGCACCGAGCGCAGCCACCCGAACACGAGGCCGGCGATCAGCGCGCCGCCGGCGGTGGACAGGGTCAGCGGCACGCCGGCGACGGTCAGCACGATCGCGCCGATGATCGCGCCGATCACGACCGCGCCGGCCCAGGTGGCCACGTCGGTCGCGTCGGTCGGCCGATCCACGACGCCCATCGCCTTCGCCGCGGCCGTGGTGTCCTGCGTGCGGCCGACGATGGTCAGGATGTCGCCGCGGTCGATCTTCGTCTCGGGCAGCACCGGGATCGAAACCGCCGTGGCACCGCGGGAGATCTTGCGCAGGAACACGCCGCGCGCGAAATCGCTCTTGGCGAGCTCGACGAGCGTCTTGCCGGCGACGTTCTTGCTGGTCACGAGCACGTCGACGCCCTCGATCGGCACGTTCAGCAGGTCGCGATCGTCGACCTCGGCCGCGCCTTCGCCGACCAGCTTGACGAGGACCTCACGCGCCCCCGCCAGGGCCACGACGTCGCCCTCCTGCAGCACGGTGTCGGCGGCCGCCTCGACGATCTTCCCGTCGCGCCGCAGCCGCTGCACGAACACGCGCGTGTCGGGCAGCATCGCCTCGGCCTCGGCGGCGCGTTTGCCGACCACCTTGCCGCTCTGCTTGATGCGGAACGCGCGCAGCTCCCACTTGTGCCACGCGGAGCCGGCGCCACCGGCCTCCTTCTGGCCGCCGCCCTGCTTCTCCTCGTAGTCCTTGCAGGCGGCCACGAGGTCGATGCGCATCAGCGCCGGGCCGATCAGCGCGATCACGATCGCCGAACCGACGGTGCCGAACAGGTAGGTCACGGCGTAGGCGACAGGCATCGCGTCGAGCATCGACTTGACCGACATCCCGCCGGCGGCCTGGTTCGCGGCCCCCGCGGCTTGATTCGCCGCCTGCGCGTAGGCCTCACCGCTGCGGTTGATCGCGTCGGTCGCGAGCCCCATCGACGCCGAGATCGTCTGCGAACCCGCATACAGGCCCGCCGCGGCGCCGAGGTCGTACCCCGCCACCTTCGCGACAACCCATGCCGTGACCAGGCACAGCGCACACTGCACGACCGAGAACAGCGCCTGCGGCAGGCCGTCCTTGGCGATGCCGCGCACGAACTGCGGGCCGACGCCGTAGCCGACGGCGAACAGGAACATCAGGAACGAGAACGCCTTCAGCGGCTGCGAGATCTCGATGCCGATCTGGCCGATCACGACCGCGGCCAGCAGCGTCGCGGTCACGGCGCCGAGCCCGATGCCCTTGAACGTGAACTTGCCGAAGAAGTAGCCAAGCGCCAGCGCCAGGAAGATCGCGATCTCGGGATACTGCTTCAGGGTGGAGAACAGCCAGTCCATGTGACTCCTCGCGGCTATGGTTGCGGCCCGCCTCGGCGGTCCTGGTCTTCGGTCGGCCGGTCTCCATCGAGAGCGGGCGGTCCGTCGCCCTCGTCAGATGCTCTGCCGGTCGCCGACCGATGCACTGAGCGGGGGCCAGTGCTGGAGCGTAGCCAGGGTCCTCCTGCTTATCGAGCCAGCCCGATGGCACCGATCGCGGCAGGAAGCCCGGCAGGGTTCCTCGATGCCGCCATGCGCGGTGGAAGTGTTGTAGCCGTACGACGGAGCACGTCGCGGCGTGCCGAGCGACCGGCGTCGCGCCTAGAACGCCCCCACCGTCATCGTCAGCGCGTTGGTCGTCCCGATCGACAGCGACGCGTCGAGGGCCAGCGACGCGAGCTGATGGTGGAAGTGCATGCCAGCGAGCGCCGGCGACGGCGGGATCGCGAGTTCGACGTCGAGCGTTCCCACCGTCAACCGCAGGGAGACGTCGTCAGGTGCGACGAGCAGGAGGCAACCGGGACTCGCCGTCTCGAACACGGCGGAGAGTGGCAACGC
This sequence comes from Planctomycetota bacterium, assembly GCA_036274315.1. Lineage (GTDB taxonomy): Bacteria > Planctomycetota > UBA1135 > UBA1135 > UBA2386 > DASVAL01. The sequence goes on from DASUFY010000133.1 coordinate 24,052, forward strand.
GACCGACGAGAGGCCGAGCACCGAAAAGACCAGTGCAGCGGGCGGCAGACCGTCGGCAACCGCGCGCCAGGTCGAACCGACCCATGCGGCCGATGCAACCTCGAGGTGACCGCTGCTGACCGCGCATCCCGACGATGCGCCGCTGGCTGCGGCCGGACACGGCGTCGAGAGCCGCGAGACTCCGCGGCCCACCGCCCCGAAGAACGTGCCCCCGGCGACGAGGGAGCCGGTCGCCTGGAACGCGAGCGCCGCCACGTACCCGTCCGGGCCGCCCCCGAGCGGCGACCACGCCGACCCGTTCCATCGCGCGAGGCCGCCGAGCGGCGCGCCATCGACCTGGAACAGGCCGCCCGCGACGAGATCGCCATTCGGCAGGTGCGCGAGCGCATCCACGGTGGCGATGTTCGGGTTGCCACCGAGGCCTGCCCCGAGTGGCAGCCACGCGCTGCCATCGAAGCGCGCGATGCGTGACAATGCGACTCCGCCCGACGCGGTGAAGGTGCCGCCGGCGACGAGGTCCCCGTTCGGCAGCGCGAGCAGGGACATGACGGGACCGTTGAAGCCGGCACCGACCTGCGTCCAGCTGGTCCCGTTCCACCGGGCGACGCGCAGCACCGGATCGACTCCGGACATCGTGAAGTTGCCACCCGCGATCAGATCACCGTTGGGCAGGGTCACGAGGGTGCGGACCGAGGTGAACGGACCGAGTCCATCGAAGCCGGCTCCGATCGGGCTCCACGCGGCCCCGTCCCATCGCGCAATGCAGTGGACCGCCTGCCCGGCGGCGAAGCCGATGGAACCACCGGCGACGAGGTCTCCGTTCGCGAGGTTCGACAACGCGTAGACGCTGCCGGTGACGCCCGGGCCCAGCGGTGACCATGCCGCACCATCCCACCGCGCGATGTTCGCGTAGACGAACGGGCTGGAGAGCGGAACCTCCTGACCGCCCGCGATCCACTCGCCGTTCGGTCGCCGGCACACCGAATAGACGGCGTTGAACGGTGCGAGGCCGCCGCCGATCGACGACCACGCCGAACCGTTCCACCTGGCGATCCGGGCGGCCGTCACGCCCCCGATCGCGGCGAACTGGCCACCGGCGAGCAACTCGCCCCCACCGAGCGAGGTCAGGGCGAAGACGTTGGACCCGGAGCTGATGCCGCCGGCGAGACTGTCCCAGGCGAGAACACACTGTGCCGATGCGGGCGCCGGAACGAGTGTGAGGCTCGCGAGCGACGCGGACGTGCACAGGGACAAGAGGCGACCGCGGGGACGGGGAGCTTGCTTCACGACCATGACCTTGGAGAGGGGAAACTGCGTCGACCAATCGCGGCGAAACGCGGCGTGGCGCACACGGGGTCCAGGGGCTGGGCAAGGGCCGTGCCAGGCAGAAGCCGACGCACCGGGTGCCTCGACGTACCCTGGATGCGACAGGTGGTTCCCGATCGGCCCCAATTCGGAGCGGAGCGACAGCGTCGCATCACGCGGTGCTTCCGACGCTGCCGTTGCGAGAGCCTGTCACAGCGAGGCGCCGTCGGGATGACCAAGACCCGACGATGGACCGCGACCGCGCAGGCCCCGGGTGTGCAGTTGCGCTTCCTGCAGAAGCCCGACAAGGACAGCACGCCGCTGCGCGACGGCTCGGTCGACATCGCTCGCGGCGTCGTCACGGCGCAGCGCCATGCCGGCTGCGACCACATCGGCGTCTCGCGCCGAAGCCTCGAGCGCGGCCCGATCGACGAGGCTGCGGTCGATGGACCTCGCACCGCTGGCTGCGCGAATGCGTCAGGGGCGCGATCGTCTGACGATGGCGCCGATGCCGGGCAGCGCGGACCGCGTGTCGTGCCGGTTCGGCGCATGACGGATGCGAGAGGACACGCCGGTGACGGCGCCGCGGGTCGCAGCGGGTGGCGGTCGGCGAGCCGAGCGGCGAAGATGGACCCGGGAACCATCCCGGTTCCGGAGGCATGATGCAGCACCGCCGAATGTTCGCCGTTCTCGCCGCCGTCGCCGTGGTCTCGACGTTCGCGATGCGCGCGCAGGACCCAGCGCCGGCGCCCCGACGCGTCGAGACGGCGAGGTTCACGGTCGACGTGCTGCTCGAACGCGAGACCACGACCGAGACGCGGTGTACGCTGTGGGTCGCGTATCCGTCCGACCGCGGGGAGCTGCTCGACCACGCGCAGTACCTGGCCGATCTGCAGCTGCGCTTCGCGGCGCGCGGCGTGGCGATCGGCGTCATGTTGCCGAGGGCCGACGCGAAGGCGCTCGCGGCGCGCAAGCCCGGCTTCCTGGTCGCGGCCATCGAGCAGGACAACAGCCGCGACGTCGTGCCCATGCAGGCGCCGAGCATGAACGGCCTCGAGCTCGGTGCCTTCTCGATGTTGTGCCGCGGCACGGGTGGCGACTACCTGGCGACCTGGCCCGGCGTCGATGGTGCCGTCGACTGTCTGGAGGCGTTCCTCGACGACAGGCCGATCTCCCCGTCGGTGGAGGAGGTCGCCGAACAGGTCACGGGCCTGCTCGCCATGGTCGGCGACGGCGGCGACTTCGGCGCCATCGCCGAGCTGTGCAAGAAGGCCTGGCCGCGCTCGGGCCGCGCCCACGCCGCGGCCGTGCTGTTCCAGTGGTGGTGCAAAGGGGACCTGGAGGCGGCGCGCCGCGCGATCGACGATGGCGTCAAGGCGCTGGGCACCGAAGCCGTGCCGATGTGCGTGTTCGCCGACTACGTGCTGCGCGGCGACCACACCGATCCCGACATCGCGCGCACGATCTCGGTCGCGATGGCGCCCGCGGCCGCCGCAGCTCCGGACGGTGTGTTCACGCAGCTCGTCTACCTGCGCGCGCTGCTGCGCGCCGGCCAGGATCGGCTCGCGGGGCGCGTCGCGGCGAAGCTGCAGAAGCGCCTCGAGGGGCGCTCCGTCGACCAGATCGTGTTCGCCGAGACGCTCATGGAAGGCAGCACTCCGGCCGCGTTCCGCGATCTCGCCGAGAAGGCGATCGCCGATGCCAAGGCCGCTGGACCGTACTCGAGGTGGGCGTACGCGGCGCGCCACAAGGTGCTGGTGCGGTGCGGGGAACTCGAAGCGGCCAAGAAGCTGATGGTCGAGTACCGAGGCAGCGAGGCAGACGCGAACAGCCTCAACAACGACGCGTGGTACCTGATCGTGCGGCCCGAGACCATGGGGCGCTTCGACACGCTGGCGCTGGCGCAGTGCCAGGAGATGGAGCGCAAGGAGGGGGCCGGCATGAGCTACGGCAACAAGGACACGGTCGCGCTCGCGTACTTCGTCAACGGCGACGTCGAGAAGGCGGTCGAACTCGAGACCGTCGCCGAGAAGGCCAGCAACGGCGATCCCGAGTACGTCGGGCGTCTGGCGAGGTACCGGGCGGTGCTCGCGGAGCGCGAACGCAAGCAGACCGCCGACAAGAAGTGACGCTGCGCCCGCGCGTCGTAGGCCGTGTCCCGCTCGGATTTGACCTTGCGCCGCGGTGCCGCACCGTGATCATGGTGGTGTGGACCCGATCGACCTGACCCAGTTCGAGAGCCATCTCGAGGTGCGCCCGCTGCGCGTCGAGGACTACGAGTCGATCGTCGAGATCCAGAAGCGTTGCTTCCCGGGCATGCCGACGTGGACGAAGCAGCACATCGAGAGCCAGATCGAGCACTTCCCCGAAGGGCAGATCGGCGTGGTCTACGACGGCAAACTGGTCGCCTCGTCGTGCAGCCTGATCGTCGACTACGACCTGTGCTCGGACTGGCACGACTGGAAGATCGTCAGCGACCGCGGCTACATCAAGAACCACAACCCGAAGGGCGACGTCCTGTACGGCATCGAGATCATGGTCGATCCGGGCTTTCGCGGCATGCGGCTCGCCCGCCGGCTCTACGACGCCCGCAAGAAGCTCGCGCGCGAGAAGAACCTCAAGGGCATCGTCATCGGCGGCCGCATCCCGGGCTACAAGAAGGTCAAGGACGAGATGTCGGCGCACGAGTACGTGCAGAGGGTCGAGGGCAAGCAGATGCACGACATGGTGCTGACGGCGCAGCTCGCCAACGGCTTCGAGCTCAAGCAGCTGATCCCCGACTACCTGCCGACCGACGAGGACAGCGGCGGCTGGGCGACGCACATGGAGTGGGTCAACGTCGAGTACCGCCCGTTCCAGAAGCGATCCATGCGCGCCGTGCACGAGGTGCGCCTCGCGACCGTGCAGTACCAGATGCGGCGCATCGCGTCGTTCGAGGAGTTCGAGAAGCAGGTGACGTTCTTCGTCGACACTGCCGGCGACTACAAGTGCGACTTCGTGGCGTTCCCGGAGCTGTGCACGACGCAGCTGCTGTCGATCGTCGACGCCAAACGACCCGCCGACGCCGCGCGCGCGCTCGCGAGGTTCACGCCGCAGTACCTCGACCTGTTCACCGACCTCGCGCTGCGCTACCACATCAACATCGTCGGCGGCACCAACTTCGTCGTCGAAGACGAGAAGCTCTACAACGTCTCCTATCTGTTCCGCCGCGACGGCACGATCGCCAAGCAGTACAAGATCCACGTGACGCCGGCGGAGTGGCGCTGGTGGGGCGTCACGGGCGGCAACAAGGTCGAGGTGTTCGACACCGACTGCGGCCGCATCGCGATCCTCGTCTGCTACGACATCGAGTTCCCCGAGCTGGCGCGCATCGCGGCCAAGAAGGGCGCGCAGATCCTGTTCGTGCCGTTCAACACGGACGAGCGCTTCGGCTACCTGCGCATCCGGCACTGCGCGATCGCACGCTGCATCGAGAACCACGTCTACGCGGTGCTGTCGGGCTGCACGGGCAACCTGCCGCAGGTGCAGAACGCCGACATCCACTACGCCCAGTCGGGCATCTTCACGCCAGCCGACATCTCGTTCAGCCGCGACGCGGTGGCCGCCGAGTGTACGCCCAACGTCGAGACGCTCGTCATCCAGGATCTCGACATCGAGCTGCTGCGCCGGCACCGCTACAAGGGCACGACGCAGAACTGGCGCGATCGCCGGTCGGACCTCTACAAGGTGCGCTACTTCGAGGGCGGCGACGCGTTCGAGGTGTAGGTGTCTTCCATGGATCCCGAACAGTTCCGCAGCGTGGCGCTGTCGATGCCCGACGCGCACGAAGGTGCGCACATGCAGCACCCCGACTTCCGCGCCAACGGCCGGATCTTCGCGACGCTGCACGGGGACGGCGAATGGGGCATGGTCAAGCTGGCGCCGCCCGAACAGGCCCGCCTCGTCGCGGCGCATCCCGGCGCGTTCGTGCCGGCCAACGGCGCGTGGGGGCGGCAGGGCTGTACGAACGTGCGTCTGGCCGCGGTCGATCGCGCGGTGCTGCGCGACGCCATGACGCTGGCGTGGCAGGGTGCGATGCAGGCGACCGCGCGACGCGCTACGCGAGCAGCTCGGGCACCACGCGGCCCGCGACGTCGGTGAGCCGGAAGTCGCGGCCCTGCGCGCGCACCGTCAGCTTCAGGTGGTCGAGGCCGAGCTGGTTCAGGATCGTCGCGTGCAGGTCGTGCACGTGCACGATGTCCTCGGTCGCCGACCAGCCCCAGTCGTCGGTGCGGCCGTGGGCGTGGCCGCCGCGGAAACCGCCGCCGGCGACGAGCAGCGAGCAGGCGAGCGCGTTGTGGTCGCGGCCGTAGTTGTCGAACGCGAGCGGTCCCTCGCAGTACGGCGTGCGGCCGAACTCGCCGGCGAAGACGACGATCGTGTCGTCGAGCATGCCGCGGCGCCGCAGGTCGCGGATCAGCGCGGCCGTCGGCTTGTCGACCTGCTCGCACTTTCGCGGCAGCACGTTCGGGATGTCGTAGTGGTGGTCCCAGCCGGCATCACAGAGCTGCACGAACTTGACGCCGCGCTCGAGCAGCCGTCGCGCGAGCACGCAGTTGTTGGCGAAGCTCTCCTTGCCGATCTCGGCGCCGTACTCCTCGAGCAGTTCGGGCGGTTCCTTCGACAGGTCGGCGAGCTCGGGCACGCTCGTCTGCATGCGCGCCGCGGTCTCGAACGACGCCAGGCGTGCGATCGCGTCGGGATCGCCCGTGCGCGTCGCCTCGAACTGATTGAGTTCCTTCAGCGCCTGCAGCTGGCGCGCGCGCACCTTGTCGTCGACGCCGGCCGGGCTCTTGACGAACAGCACGGGATCGGTGCCGCCGCGGAACGGCACGCCCTGATGCCGGCCCTCGAGGAAACCGTTGTGCCACAGGCGCGGATGCAGCGGCGTCGCGGGGTTGGGATTGGACAGCATCACGACGAACTCCGGCAGGTTGCCCTTGCCGTCGCCGAGCGCGTACGACGTCCATGCTCCCCACGATGGCCGGCCGAGCAGCTGCGTGCCCGTGAACAGGATCGTCATCGCCGCCTCGTGCAGCACGTGGTCGGTCTGCAGCGAACGGATCAGCGTCAGCTCGTCGGCGACCCCGCCGAGGTGCGGCAGCAGCTCCGACATGCGCACGCCCGACTTGCCGTAGTTCACGAAGTCGAACTTGGAGCCGACGACGGGCAGCGCGCCCTGCCGCTCGGTGAGTCCCGTGATGCGCTCGCCCTTGCGCACGGACGGCGGCAGCTCCTCGCCGCGCCGTTCGTTGAGCAGCGGCTTCTCGTCGAACAGGTCGAGCTGGGCGAGGCCACCCGAGAGGAAGATCACGACGACGCGTTTGGCCTTCGCTTCGGGCAGGCGCCAGGGTGGGGCCGGGTCCTGCAGCAGCGAGCGCAGGCCGGTGCGCTGCGACAGCAGCGAGAACGCGAGCGAGCCGAGGCCGAAGGCACCGTGGCCGAGGAACGCGCGGCGGCAGAGGTGGTCGTACGGGTTCATGGCATCATCCGCGCCGGATCGCGGCTTCGAGGTTGAGCAGGGTGGCGCCGACCTGGGCCCAGGCGGCGGCTTCGGCGGCGTCGATCGGGTCGCCCGTGACGACAACCGCGGGCGTGGCGGCCGGTGCGGCCGCGGCCTCGTCGCCGGCCTTCGGTTCGGGCTTCTCGACGCCGACTTCGAGCAGCGCCTTGGCGGCCTTCTGGTCGGCCTGGTAGTGCGTGCGCAGGTCGCCGAGCAGAGCCGTGAGCGTCGCCAGTTCGCGTTCGTCGGGTCGGCGTGAGGTCGCGAGGCGGAAGCCGAACACGAGCCGCGCCTCGTCGTACTTGCCACCCTCCTTGCGCATGCGCAGGCCGAGCGCGCGGCCCGCCTCGACGTAGACGGGATCGTTGAGCAGCACGAGCGCCTGCAGCGGCGTCGTCGTCTGCGTGCGCGTCACGGTGCAGGTCTCGCGTTTGGGCGCGTCGAAGGCCATGAACGACGGGTAGGGCACGCCGCGCTTCCAGTAGACGTAGAGACCGCGGCGGTGGGCTGCGTCGCCGGTGTCCGTCTTCCACTCGCCCGAACCGAGCACGGCGGCCCACAGCCCCGGCGGCTGCCACGGCTTCACGCTCGGGCCACCGACCTTCTGCACGAGCATGCCCGCGATGGACAGCGCCTGGTCGCGCACCATCTCGGCCGACAGCCGTTGGTGCGGACCGCGCGCCAGCAACACGTTGTCGGGATCGCGCGCGAGCGCCTCGGCGGTCGCGACGCCGCTCTGGCGGTAGGTCGCCGACATCACGATCAGCTTGTGCAGCTGCTTGACGTTCCAGCCGCTCGCGACGAACCCGGTCGCCAACCAGTCGAGCAGCTCGGGGTGGCTCGGCAGCGCGCCGCGCACGCCGAAGTTGTCGGCCGTGCGCACGAGGCCCTGACCGAAGAACTGCTGCCACGCTCGATTGACGGTGACGCGCGCGACGAGCGGGTTGTCGGGCGCGACGAGCCAGCGCGCCAGCCCGAGCCGGTTCCTGGGCAGGTCCTTCGCCATCGGCGGCAGCACGGCCGGTGTGTTCGTCTCGACGAGATCGCCTTTGTGGCGGTAGTCGCCGCGCACGAAGACGCGCGTCTCGCGCGGCTTGCCGAGCTCCTCCATGACGAGCGCCGACGTCAGCCTGGCCTCGACGCGCTCCTTCTCCTTCTTGGTGCGCTCGAGCTCTTCGAACAGCACGCGGCCGGCGATGTCGATGCGCGTGCGGAACCAGCGCCGCAGGACCTTGGCACGCCGTTCGGCCGGCGTCAGCGTCTTCTTCACGTCGGCTTCGGCCGGCGGGGTCTTGGTTGCGCTCGCTTCGGTGGCGACGCTCTCGGCAGTGGTCGGTGCAGGTGTGGTCGTGGCAGGCGGAGCCGGCGCGGTCGGCGGCGCGGCGGCCTGCTCGCGCAACGCCTGCAGCGTCTCGAAGTCGAGCAGGTCGTCGCCTTCGGCGTTGAGCGAGAACGTGAACGACACGCTCGGGCTGCCTCGCTGCTGCATCGGCAACGGGAAGCCCGGCGGCGGGGCGTCGTCGGCGGCCGGTTCCTCGGGCTTGGCCATCGCTGGCGCCTTGCCACCCTTGGGCCGCGCTGGCGTGCCCTTGCCGATGAGCTTGATGACGAGGTGGTTGTCGCCGGCGCGCAGTCCGAGCCGCAGGCGCCGCGGTTCGCGATCGCGTTCGCGCGCGCGCTGCGCCAGGAACTCCTCCTCGTCGAACTCCTTCTTCTTGGCCGGCACCTCGGCCTGTTCGGGTTCGGGCGCCTGCAGCGGCGGCGCGAACTCGGCGACGACCGTGCCGTTCAGCCAGAGCTTCGCCCCAACGCCGCCGTCGAACTCGATCGTCGCCGTGCGCGCGGTCTCGGTGTGCAGCTTGCGCGAGACGAACCAGGCCGACGCGGCGCCGTCGACGGCGAGCCGTGCGGTGTCGCCGTCGCGCCAGTCGCGGTGCTCCTTCCACTCGAGCCGGCGCGGCTTGGGTTTGGCCTTGGGCTTCTCTGCAGCCTTGGCGTCGGGTTCCTTGGCTGGTGCCGGCTGGTCCGTCGCTGCGACGGCCGCGGCTGCCGCATCACCGGCGGCCGGTGCTGCCGCCTTCGCGGCGGTCTTGTCCTGCGCGCTCGCACGCGGGGCCGCCGCCGCCGGTGCCTTGCCCGGCTGGCGCGCCGGCGCGGTCGTTTGCTTCGGAGACTCCCCTGGCGTCGCTTCCTTGGCCGCGGCGACCGGCTCCGTGGACACAGTCTTCCTCGCGGCGGGCTCCTCGGGCTTCGTTTCCTTCGGCGGAGCTTCCTTCGATGGGGCCTCCTTCGGTTGGGCCACGATCGGCTGGTCGTACTTCTTCTTCCACTCGGCGGTGACGAGGTCCTGTTCGGGTTCGAACGCGGTCGTGTACGCGGCCGCGACGTCGGCGGCGGGGAACGGGCCCAGCGCGCGCCACAGCGACGCTGCGATCGGCAGCAGCTGGGTGCGCACGCGCGCATCCTCGGTGAACGAGACGCGGAAGCGTCCGATCAGGCTCTTGAACTTGTTCGACGAGTTGTGGTGCAGCGTCAGCCGCAGGATCGAGGTGCCGTTCGCCTCGAGCGCCTCGATCGGGATCAGGATCGCCTCGCGCGGCTCCTTGCGCGCGTCGCCGGCGATGCTCCAGCCGCGGCCGCCGAAGCGGAAGCCGTTCGACTTGTCGTTGCCGCCGCCGTCGTCGAGCGCGATCGAACCGGCGATCGAGCCCGGCGTGATCGCGGTCAGGTAGTGCTCGTCTTCGTCCTCCTTCTGGTTGAGGTCGGCGGCCGCGAGCGCGTAGGCGATCAGCGGCGGGTCGCTGCTCTCGGCGACGCTGGCCAGGCGCGACTCGAGGCTGCTCAGGATGAAGCGGCCGTCGTCGGCGCGGCCCGACGCGCCGAGCGGCATCGAAGGATCGGGCAGCACCTCGAGCCGCAGCGCCTGGATCTTGCGTTTGCCGGGCACGAACACGAGGTCGTAGGTGTCGCGCGCCGGCACGGGACCCGTGGCGAGGATCGACCCGTCGGCGAGGCGCTGCAGCCGCGAGCCGTGCCGCGCCATGAACTCGGTCGGATCGAGCGGCGTCCACGGCAGCGGCGCACCGAGCCGTTCGATGGCGGCCTTCTGCCACGCCGCCTGCGCCTCGTCGGCGAGCGGGTCGTCGCGTTCGAGCCGCTGCTCGAGCGTCTTGATGCGCCGTTCGAGATCGGCGAGGCGCGGCACGTCGTCGGGCCCCGGCGCGGGGATCGCCGGCTTGGGGTTGAGGCCGATGGCGTCGCCCGAGTCGCGTTCCTTGATGTGGTTGAAGAAGCCGTAGAACGAGTAGAAGTCGCGCTGCGAGATCGGGTCGTACTTGTGGTCGTGGCACTGCGCGCAGGCCAGCGACAGGCCGAGCCAGGTCGTCGCGGTCGTGTGCACGCGGTCGATGACGTAGGCCGATCGGTACTCGTCGAGCTCTTCGCCGGCCTCGGTGTTGACGGGATGGTTGCGGTTGAAGCCCGTCGCGATGCGCTGCTCGAGCGTCGGCTCGGGCAGCAGGTCGCCGGCCAGCTGTTCGATCGTGAACTGGTCGAACGGCTGGTCCTTGTTGAACGCGTCGATGACCTGGTCGCGCCACTTCCAGGCGATGCGGCCGCGGTCGCGCTGGTAGCCGTTCGAGTCGGCGTAGCGCGCGAGATCGAGCCACTCGGTCGCCTGGCGCTCGCCGTAGCGCTCGTCGGCGAGCAGGCGATCGACGACCTTCTCGTGGGCGTCGGCCGACGTGTCGCGCAGGAACGCGTCGATCTCGGCGATGGTGGGCGGCAGGCCGATCAGGTCGAACGTGACGCGACGCAGCCAGGCCTCGCGCGACGCCTCGGCGGCGGGCCGCAGGCCCTCCTGCTCGAGGCGCGCGAGCACGAAGCGGTCGAGGTCGGAGTGCGGCCAGCCGGCGTCGGCGACCGTGGGCACGGCCGGTTTCCGTGGCGCGACGAAGGCCCAGTGTTCCTGCCACTCGGCGCCGCCTTCGATCCAGCGCCGCAGCGTCTCGATCTCGGCGGGCTTGAGCACGTGTCCGCTGTCGGGCGGCGGCATGTGCTCGTCGGGGTCGTCCGACAGGATGCGCACGAGCGCCTGCGACTCATCGGGCTTGCCGGCCACGAACGCCGCGCCCTCGACGCCGACCGCGAACGCACTCTCGCGCCGGTCGAGGCGCAGGTCCGCCTTGCGCCGGTCGTCGTCGGGGCCGTGGCACGCGTAGCAGTGGTGCGCGAGGATCGGCTGCACGGCGCGCGCGAAGTCGACGTGGTCGGCGGCGGGTTGGCCCACGACCCCGTCGTGTTGTGCTGTGGCAGCGACGACGAGGAGCGACCACGAGAGCAGGGCGGGCGAGACGGGGGGCATGGCGCGCCGCGCAGTGTAGCGAGGCGACTCGTCGTGTGTGTGGTGCCCTGGACCGTTCCCGAGCCCGGCCGAACGCGGTCACCGCAGGGCCCGTGCCACCGGCGGCCGGGGGCGCGCGTGCGCCGGTCGGGGCGTGCTTCCCAGCGGGACGGAAACGCACTTTCCTGCTGGCTTCCGTGAGTTGCGCGGCTGCAATCGCGGGCAGACTCGAGCGACCGAGAACACGTCATGTCAGACAAGAAGAAGCCAGGCGTCGTCGGCAAGAAGTTCAAGCTGTTCGTGACCATCTTCCTGGTGCTGTTGGTGCCGATGGTCATGGACCAGGCCGGGGTCGATCGCGATGCCGTGTTGTGGTCTGGCCGCATCTCCGCCGGCCTCACGGTGCTGCTGACGATCTACGGGCTCATGGCCAAGGTGTTCAAGACGTTCGTGTTCGTGCTGTTCGGACTCATCGCGTTGGTGTTCCTCGTCAGCGAGGGCCACATCAAGGCACCGCGTCTCATGGATGCGTGGGCCGAGCGCAAGTAGTCCCATCACGCCGTACCACGGTGCGCATCCGCAATTCAGAGCGACACCCGAAGGCACGACGAGGCGCTGAGCAGCCGCGCGGACGTCAAGTGCACGCATGGTGCATGCGACTGCGTGTGGGCCAGAGTCGGATCGACCCGGAGAAGTGGGTCGTGCACATGCAGCTCGAACGGTGCCAGTGATCTCGCATTCGAAGTTCGTGCTCCTCAATGCCCCGCGGCGCGCCAGATCGGCTGGAGTCGCCAACGACGTCCTGCTCGCGATGGGGACGGCCGGCACGAGCCGGGACTCGGACCAGATGGTGGAACGCCTTCACGAGCTTGCGGAGCATCTCCGTCTGCCTGCGTCGCGCACACGCGAAACGGCTCGCGACGTATTCCGTCGCCATGTGCGCGCCCTGCGAAGCCGAACCTTGCTCCTGTCTTCGACCACCGCGATTGCGATGGACCCGGCCTACCAGTCGATCATCGGCATGGGGCCAGACGCGTTGCCGTTCCTTCTCGAAGAGCTGCGGGAGAACTCGGGGCACTGGTTCTGGGCGTTGAAGGCCATCTCCGGGGTGGACCCAGTCGCTCCTCGAGACAGGGGTTCGGTTTCGCGGATGAAGAAGGCGTGGTTGGACTGGGGCTTGGCCAAGGGGCTGCTCGCACCGTGAACTTCGAGGACTGGCGCTCGACCTCCGCCTGCGGAACTCACGTGGTGTGTGAATCGGTACTGCCGATGCCCGCGTCCTGCCCGCGGCGTCGTCGGATCGCCGGCGGCGAGCTTGAACACGCGTGCCGCGACGCGATCATGCTCGCATGCGGCACACGGAACGGATGGTCGTGGTCCTCTCGTGCTTCGTTGCCTGCGCCGCGGCCCAGAGCCAGATCTTCGGGCCTCGCGAACGCGACCCGTTCCTGCCCGCCGCGCCGAACGGCAAGGTGCTGCCGATCGACGCCGATGGCGACGGCAGGGTGGATCTGATCGTCGACGAAGGGTCGCTGGTCTTCTATCGCAACGAGGGGCCTGGCAAGTTCGTGAGGCACGCGACTTCGCCGGGTGAGCTGAGGGGAGAAGAGGCCGTCGGTGACTTCGATGGCGATGGGGATCTCGACTTCGTGGGGGCGGACCCCTACCGCAACGTCGGCGGTGGCCATTTCGTCCCGGAGCCCACGGGGCTCCTCACGTTCTTGCGTCCCGTGCTGTTCGACTTCGACGGTGATGGGGATCTGGATCTCGCGACGTTCGCCAATTCGATACCGTTCGGCTTCCACCTGCTCACGAACGACGGCGCGGGGCACTTCACGGACGTCACCGCCGCGGCCCTGCCGAACACGACGGATCTGAACTTCACCTCCTTCGTGACACTCGATGCCGAACGCGACGGCGACCGCGATCTCGTCGCCTGTCGCGGCGCGCTGCTGCTCGAAATGGTCCTGCTGCGCAACGACGGCCACGGCGTGTTCATCGAAGAGCCCATTCCGGTGACGCCGCAGTTTGGCTTCCTCACCAGCGTGTTGGCCGGTGACCTGGACGGTGACGGCAACGTCGACTTCGCGACCGGCGGGTCACTTCCAGGCCCGAGCCTCTACCTCAACGACGGCATCGGCACGTTCCATCTCGTGCCGAGCAGCGGGCTGGAGTCGGCGTTGTTCTTCCCCAGGTTCTCAGCGTGGGCCGACTGGGACCAGGACGGCCGGGCCGATCTCGTGAGCCTCGACGGCATCTGGAGGAACGTCGGCAACTTCCATTTCGTGCTCACGCCGTGGCCCTTGCGCGGCACTGGCACCGACGTCCATGTGCTCGACATCGACGGCGATCTCGATCTCGACTACGTGGCGAGCGGCAGCCCCGTGCTCGTGACCCTGAACACGTCGGTGGGTGCGATGCACAGCACGACCACGGCGGTGACCGTTGGCACGGCGATCCAGCGCGCCTTCGGCAACATCGCAAGCCTCGAAGGCGGCCTGCTCGTGCTGGGCAGTCCCGTGGTTTTGTCGAACTACGCCCTCAGGACGGGCATGCAATGGCAGCGGAACCGCGTGCTCGTGCCCCAGTTCTTGCCCTTCGTGGCGCCGATCACGGACGCGGCGCCAATCCGCCCTTGGGGCGCGACGATCGTCTGCGACGCCAACGGCGCGACTCTGCATTCCCTGCTGAGCCCGGGCCCGCTGCCGGGCAGCGCCACCGCGACGCACGTCGGCGCCGGCGACCTGATGGGCAGCAGCGACGACGAGATCGTACTCGGCGACCCGGCGATCAACGGACCGGAGATCCTCGTTGGCGAACCGTACCCGGGCTACGTGCTGCAGCCGCTGCTGAATCTTGCCCCGGCCACTCCTTCCAGCGCACCCGTGGCCGAAGCCGTCGTGATCGCCGACATGGATGGCGACGGCCGCAACGACATCGTGCACGAGCTGCGTGTGCTGCACAACGACGGCGATGGCGCGTTCTCGCAGGTCGCCGACTTCGCGCTGCTGGTCGGGCCGATGTCGACGAACCTCATCGCGATCGACTTCGACGGCGACGGCGACCAGGACCTCGTCGTCTGGGGTGGCACGTCCCCGACGCTGTTGTTGCGCAATGACGGCGACCACTTCGTCGACTCGACCTTCGGTCACATCCCGTCGCCGGACATCGCGCC
>DASUFY010000134.1:0-8089 GCA_036274315.1 Planctomycetota bacterium
CCCCATCGGCCCGCACTTCGTCGCCTGGGTGCTGCTGAGCCTGCTCGGTCTCGGCATGTTCGTGCGCTACCGGCCGAGACCGCAGGCCGGAACCCGCGCATCCTGACCGTGCCCTGGGGCCGGAACCGGAGTCCGAGTACGTCTGGCGGCCCAGACAGTGAGCGCGGCGAACGCTACCGGGATCGCTTCGCTCCCGGCGTCGTCTGGCCGGCGGAGATCTCGGCGGAGGAGCGCTTCGTCGTCATCGACGGACATGGTGGCCGCGGCGTCGCCTCCCAGCGGTTCAACGGGCGGATCGAACCACGGCGTGCGCGAGGGCATGGAAGTCCCGTTCCACGGTCCGGGCCGCCGGTGGCTCCCTTGCTTCGAGCCACCACTGCAGGACCTCGATCAGCGCGCCCGCCAGGAAGCGCGCGACGAACGCGGAGCCGGCCCGCGGCTCGATCGAACGCGCGAAGTGCAGCGTCGCGAGCCGCCACATGATCGGCAGCCGGCCCGACTCCTCGAACATCTGCAGCAGCGGCCGTGCCGAACGCACGTGTTCGAAGAACTCGGTGACGGGCACCCAGCGTGGCGAGCCCGGAGGTTCGGCGTCGAGCTGCCTCGTCATCGCCTCGAGCATGCGCACGAAGCTCGTGAGCAGCAGATCGTCCTTGTCCTGGAAGTGCGCGTAGAACGTCGCACGCCCGACGTGCGCGCGCCGAAGCAGATCCTGCACCGTGATCTTGCCGAACGACTGCTCGTGCAGGAGTTCGGCGAGCGCGTCGAGCAACGCGCGCCGGCTCCTCGCGGCGCGCGCCGCGTGGTACCGAACATCGGCGCGTGGTTTGTTCGGCATGCCCTGGCGTGATTCCGACTTCATGCTGCCTCAGGATACGCGGGGCTGGTAGAGCCGGTGCATGCCGAATGCCGAGCCGATTCCCACGCGGGAACCCATCGCTGCGTACACGCTCATCGGCGGTGCCGCCGTCGGGGTCGTCGCGATGGCGTTGCACCCGACCGGGCACGAGATCCACGCGGCGCCGGACGCTGCCGCGGCGCTGCTGCGCAACGAGATCGTGCACGCGACGGCGATCGTGGTGGTGCTGCTCCAGACCTTCGGTTCGATCGCCATCGTGCGACGCGTGCGCGGAACGTCGGTCGGACTCGCCCAACTCGCCCTGGTCGCGCAGTGCACTGCCGCGACCGCGGCGACCATCGCCGCCATCTGCAGCGGCTTCGTCATGCCGGCTCACTTGCGATCCGCGGTCGCGAACGACGCGTCCCAGGTGGCCGGCGACGTGCTGTGGCAGTGCAACCAGGCATTCGCCCGGCTCTTCATGATCTCGGGCAGCGCGGCGATCGCGGCCTGGTCCGTTGCCGGGTGGCGACGACTGCCGCGCACGACCTGCGGCATCGGTGTCGCGGTGGGCATCACCACGGCGGCACTGGTCATTGCCGGCCACTTGCGCCCCAGTGTGCACGGCATGGGCGCGGTGGTGCTCGGTCATGCCATCTGGTGGTTGCTCGCCGGCGTCGCGTTGTTGGGGCGTGTCCCGGCGTGCAGCGGCACTCCGTGACCGCGATCCCCAACGGTGCGCACGCGGGCACGCCGGCGAACGCTACCGCGGCGCGGGATCCAGCTCGATCGGCGGACCGCCCGCCGCGCCGACCGTGAACCCGGCACCGAACCGGCCGCCGCCGAACGCGACGAACTCGACGCGGTAGCTGCCCGGCATCAGACCGCGCACCCACGACTTCGACTCGAGCACCATCTCGTGCAGCACGGAGCCGTCCGGCATGTGCACGTGCATGGTGCCGATGCTGCCCGGCAGCCGCACTTCGGTGCGCACGCCGCGCTCGGCATCGACCACCAGCGAGCTGGCGGCGTCGATCGCGACCGCGACGTCGACGAAGCTCGGCAGGACCTGCTCGCCCCACACGAGCACGCGGTACGAACCGGCCGCGAGGTGCTTCAGTTCGATCGGGTTCTGCGGCGCGGGCGTTCGCGGCCCCGCTGCGTAGATGTCGTCGCCGAACGCGACGCTCGCGTGCACCTCGCCGGGTCCGCCCGGTGTGCGCACCTCGATGCGCACCACGCCCGAACCGAGTTCGATCGTGCCGAGGTCGAGCACGGCGCCCGCCGTGACCTCGACGTCGCGACGCGCGAGGTTGCGGAACGGCTCCGTCGTCATCGCCGAGAACCAGTAGCGGCCGGCGGGCAGGTCGTCGCAGACGAAGCGGCCGCTCGCGGCGTCCAGCACGACGGCCGCCGACTCGGGCCGGAACGGGTTGTTCGCCACGTCGTGGTAGAGCGACAGCGACAGCGCCTTCGGCAGCTCACCGTGCCGGCTGACGACGCGGCCGGCGACCTTGCCGCGCGCGACGTCCACCGGCATCACGAGCCGCACGACGCCACCTGGCGACACCGTGTGCTTCGACTGCTGCAGGCCCTTCGCCGTGGCGAACAGGGCGACTTCGTAGTCGCGCCGCTCGACGTTGTCGAAGCACACCGCGCCGCTCGCGTCCGTGGTGCAGCGCTTCTGCTCGTTCTCGTTGTCGCCGACCGCCACCTGCACGCCGACGCCCGCGCGCGGCTGCCCGCGTTCGTCGACGACCTCGATCTGCAGCGAACACAGCTCGGCGAACGTGTGGTCGAGGTGCAGCGTCTCGCCGGCCACCAGTTCGACCTCGCGCTCGACACCCGCGTTGTAGTGGCTCGCCGAGAACAGGTAGCGGCCGGGCATCAGGCCCTCGATCGCGCCGGCGCCCGTGCTGTCGGTCTTGCCCATGAAATAGCACCAGGGCGCGAAGGCGACCGGGATCTCGCCGCGCTTGCGCACGAGCTGGAACGAGTGGTTTGCCGCCGGGCCGCCGTCGTGGCGCCGCAGCTGTACGGTCGCCGCGGCCGCGCTCGTGAAGCGCAGGTCGGTGGCCGGCCCCTCGCCGGGCCCGGCGTCGCCGCGGAACGTCTGCACGCGGCGATCGTGCTCGGCGCGCTGCTGGCTGACGAGCAGCTCGTATGCACCGGGCGCGAGCCACTCGCAGCGGTAGCGACCGCGTGCGTCCGTGCGCAGCGTGATCGGCACGCTCGATCGTGCGCTCTCCGCCACGGCAGCGAACACGACGACGGCGTCGGGCACGGCCGCGCCGACCTCGTCGAACACCGTTCCCTGCATCGTCGCCGCTTCGGGGCCGAGCTCGAGCACGGTCGTCGCCGACGTGCCCGAGACCCGCTCCATCGCGCTGGCTGCGAACCCGCGGTGCGCGGCGCGCACGAGCAGCTGCGGTTCGGTGCGCGCATCGCGCCAATGCCCGTCGGCACCCGTGCGGCCGACCTCGCGCAGATCCTGGCCCATGTCGTCCTGCACGAGGATCGTCGCGTCGGCGACCGGCGCGCCGCCGTGGTCGCGGACCAACACGTCGGCCGTGAACGCGGGCTCGACGTCGTGCACGTGTTCGGTCGTCGTACAGGCCTGCACCGTCACGAAGCTCGGCTCGGGCACGCCCGGGAACACGAGCACGCGCGCGGGCCCCGCGGCGAGGTGCAGCACGACGCGACCCGACGCGTCGGTCTTGCCGTCGGCGCGCGACGGCGCCGCGTCGCGGTCCGCACTCGACGTCGCCGCCTCGGGGCCGACCGCCGCCGGAGCAGCCGGCCGTTCCTGCATCGCGACCACCGTGACGCCCGCGAGCGGTGCGTGCGTCGCCGCGTGGCGCACGAGCACGCTGAGCTCGCCAGCACCCGCGGCGCCGGCGTCGCTCACGATCGGCGGCGGCACCGCGACACGCGTGATCGCCGCGGCCGGCGCCGGCGGCGGGCTCGTTGCGTCGCTGACCGCGACCACGGGGGCCGGGGGCGTGCGATTGGGTTCGCCGCGTTGCGCGGGCGCATCGAGCGCCCACCACACACCGAGCGCGACGCACACGACGACGACGGAGAACAGCAGCTTCTGCATGGTCAGCACTCCCGCTGCGGCGAACACCGCAGGTCCCGCGCCCGCGACGGCGCCGCCGCCGGGCACATGTTGCAGCACCACCTGGCGCATGGACGCGAACGATTCCGCGGGCAGGCGCACCGGCACGAGTCCGCCCGCGACGACGCCGGCCGGCAGCCGCTGCCGCAGCTGCTCGAGCCCGCGGTGCAGGCGCGTGCGCACCGTCGCCGCGGGCACACCGAGCTCGTTCGCGATGTCGCCCGCCTTCATGCCGCGCACGAGGTGCTGCTCGACGACGGAACGGAACGGTTCGGTGACGCCTCCCAACGCCGTCGCGAACACAACCCCGAACTCGCGTTCGGCCGCCGCCGCGTGTGGATCCGCCGCTCGCGGCGTCGCCACGCGGGTCGCGTCGAGCACCCGTTCGCGCCGCCGCCGCAGCTCGCGCACGCGGTTGACGAGCAGACCCACCAACCACGGCAGCAGCGGCCGTTCGGCGTCCCACGACTCCCGGCTCTCGATCGCGGCGAGGAACGCACCCTGCACGGCGTCTTCGGCGTCGTGGCGGTCGCGGCACAGGTGCGTGGCGACGCGCCACAGCTCGGCAGCGGTGAGGTCGAACACGCTGGCCAGCAGCCGCGGATCGCCGTCGCGGCGGAAGCGGAGGAACAGCCGGTCGACCCTGGTTCGCATCACCTCGCTACTGGACGGGGACCGGCGAAGTGTTCCCGAATCCCGCGCCCAGACAAGTCCGCCGCCGGCGGCCCGGCAGCCTACGGACTCACGGGCACGCGCGCGTCGGCCGCAGGCGAGTCGTCGAAGCTGCCCTGCCACGCATCGCCGGCCGACTCCGACCGGGCCTCGGCGAGCACACCTTCGCGGGCGAGGATCTCGCCGGCCGTGGTGTCCGCGTCGGCCAGCGTCTGGGCCTGATCGCGCGGCATCGCGCGCAGCGCCTCGCGGGCCGCCTCGAACGCCTGCCGGGCCGCGGCCAGCTCGCCGGTCGTGCGCGCGTACTCGGCGACCAGCTCCATGCTCTTGTGGAACTGCGCCAGGATGGCCTTCTCGATCGACGCGACCTGCGCCGACGTGCGGCTCTTGCGCGGCGCCGCGCGCTTCTTCTTCGGCGTCGACAGGCCGAGGATGCGGCGCGCCTGCCGCAGCATGTCGGGATCGATCTTCTTGCCGGCCTTGTGCCGCGGGATGTCGACGTCGGCGCTGGCCACGGCCTCGACGTCGGCGAGCGTCGCGTCGGGGTTGTTGGCGAGCGACCAGGCGCACACCGCGATGGCGCGCGAGCTCACGGCCGCGCCGAGCGCCTCGACGGTTTCATGATGAGCGAGCTGACTCCACGTCGTGCGCGTGGGCTTCCATTCGGTCTTGGGCATGGGTTCCTCCGGGTGGGCCGCGAACGGCCTCGTCGTATGGCCGTGGTTTCGACCGGCCGGGCGGCGCCCCTTCCCGCATTTTCCGGGCCCGGCCCCGCCGGCGGGCGCGCGGCGAGGTGCAACGCGCCATGGCTTCGGCGGTCGGCGTTTCGGCGCGCTGTCTCGGCTTGGAACCGTCGCGCGCGGATCGCCTGACCGCGGCGCGTCACGCCCCGCGGCGGCAGCGCCGCGCGAATGCGCGCGCCGGCTCGCGATCAGTCGAGGCCGAGCGTGTGCCGCAGCCCGTTGCTGGCCCACGGCACGAGGTACGGGCCGGTGAAGTCGAGGCCGATGGCCTGCGCGTAGATGTCGAAGCCGAGCATCTGCTGCGGGATCACGAGCGCGTTGGTGCCGGTCACCGAGGTGCTTGGCAGGACCCAGAGCTCGTAGGCGAGGATCAGCGGGCTCAGCGTCGTGCTGATGCGGCACCCGGGCGCCGTCAGACCGGGCACCTGGATGCCCGGCTGCGAGCCCGCGACGTCGAGGTTCACGAGCGCGAACAGGGTGCCCGCCGGGATGTTGGCGACGTTCCAGGTCAGCGACTGGCCGGCGAACGCGCGCGCGCCGTAGACCGGGCCTTCCGCGACCGGCGTCGACGCCGACGTCAGCCGCACGTTGGCCGCGCTGCCCTCGACGAAGGTCGTGAACGGCACGATCGCCTCGTGCGACAGGTCGATCGACTGCGGGTCGATGCTGTTGACGCCGCCGATCTGGCCGCGCGAGAAGCCGACGACCGCGTTGACCGTCGTGCCCGAGAACGTCGAGCCGCTCAGCTCCGTCATGGCACCGTAGCGGTACTCGACGACGCCCGTGGCCTCGTGCAGCACGCACTGGAACGTGTTCACCGACTGGCCGTAGCCCGTGATCGGGAACTCGCCCGTGTTGAGCCAGGTCACGTAGACGACCGAGTTGCCCGGGCCACCCGAGGTGTCGGTCACCGCGTGCAGACCGTTGCCCGTGATGGTCGGCGGCACGTTGTTCTTCGAGCCCGAGAAGTCGTGCCACAGCACCGCGAGCCGCGCCGGCTTCGGCGCCGCGACCGTGTTGCCGAGCAGTTCGAGCACCGTCGGGCTGAAGTCGTTGTCCGTCTGCGTACCGTTGAGCCAGATGAACCCGTTCGTGCTGGGACGGATCACCGACGTGCTGCCGCCCGGGAATTGGAACGTGAAACCCATCGGGTAGTCGACGACACCGTCCTCCGCGGACCCGCTGGCGAACGTGTTCGGCAGCGCGTTGACCATGGTGAGATCGGCGGGCGGCGCGCCGTAGGAGACGACGTAGGCCGTCGGCGCGACCGGATTGTCCGGGGTCAGCGTCAGACCGCCGCCGTTGCCCATGTCGAACGACTGGCCGTGCGCGAAGACCTCGTAGAAGGACGACGGCGCGCCGCCGCACGCGAGGCCGATCGACTCGGTGCGCGCGGGCTGCAGCTGCGTGAAGCCACCGGCACCGGCGAACTCGACGCCGATCACGAGCGGGTTGGCGGCGGTGCCCGTCGCCGCGGTGAGCGAACTCGCGCGCACACCCTTGCCGCGGATGCCGGCGCCGTGCGCAGTCGTGTCCTGGAACGGGCACAGCGCGACGCCCACCGTCGCCGGCGCGATCGGCGGTCCGAGCGTCAAGGTGGCGTAGCTCGCGTCGATCAGCAGGTTCACTTCGCCGAGCGCGTCACCGGCGGGGTCGAAGAGCAGGGGCGACGAGGTCAGGTCGAGGTCGAGGTTCCAGTTGTTGGGCGCCGTTCCGGCCGAGGGGCCGACCGTCAGCGTCGGATAGGTGAAGGTCCCGAGCAGCGTCGTCGTGCCGCCGACGCCGGGCGGCAGGTTGTCGGCGAACGTCAGCGACATCGTCGACTCGGTGTGCGACGTCTTGTAGACGCTGACCGTCACGCCGGAGTAGGTCTGGCCGCCCGTGTTCTTCCACGTGTCGGTGCCGCGAAAGCGCAGGTGCTGGAGCACGATCGGCCCGGACACGCCGGCCTGGCCCGTGAAGTGGTCCGCGTGGTAGAGGACCTGGAAGTGCGAGGGGGTCGCCGTCGACGAACCCCAGAAGCTCGTCGTGCCGGTCAGGTAGGTCTGCGTCGAGGACTCGACGAGGTGGTGGTTGTCGGGGAGGAGGAGGTTCTGCGCCGACGCCAGCCCCGTCGAGGTGGCGATGGTCAGCAGCAGGAGGGAGCAGTGGTTCATGGTTCGAGAGATGCGGGACCCTGGCAGGGCGTCGGCCGGGTCGTGGTGGTCCAGGGAGCCGAAAGCGCGCCGGTTGGCCAAATGGCGGCTCAGGATTCCGCGGTGCGCGGCCGGCGCGATGCTCGGCGCTCGGTGCGGGGTATCGATGGCGTCGCCCGATCGTCGATGCGCCCGGCGGAAACGCGCGCACACCCGGGCTTCAGTGCGGCGCTGGCTCACGGTGCCACCTCCCCCACCGTGCCGTGCCTCAGGGGCGGGCGGCCGAAGCGGCGCCGCACTTTTGCGACAACGGCGGCGACTTCGAGCGTGCGCCGCAGTTGGCTTCCGCGTGCTGCGCCTCGCGCAGCGGTACCCGACGATGACTGCACCCACCATCCACCTGCCGAGTCGCGGACACGGCGTCGTGCGCCGCGCGATCGGTCGCTTCGCGTTGCTCGCGTTCGCCCTCTACCATCTGCCGCTGTTCGTGAACAACTACCCGTCGCTCGGCGGCGGTGGATTCGACGACACCGGGCTCGCCGCGAAGTGGGGACACGTCTTCACGCCGCCCGGCGTGTGGGTC
>DASUFY010000135.1:0-12032 GCA_036274315.1 Planctomycetota bacterium
CTGGGCGACCTCGTTCAGAAGCCGACCGTGCCCTTGACGCCACCGCTCGTGATCGCGCCGAACGCATTCACGGGCGGCACGCCGAACGTGGCTGCCTGCGTGTACAGCTGGAAGCCGAGCAGGCTCAGCGGCGTGGACGGCACCGGGAAGCTGTAGTTGTAGGTGTTGCCACCGGGGAACCAGGGGCCCTGGATGACATCGAGGCTCGAACGCAGCTGGCACATCGGCATGCCGAGGAAGAACAGGTCGAGGATGCCGGGATCGGACACGCCGAACAGGTTCACGCCGAAGACGGTGCTCGGCGGGATGCTGGACACCTTGAGATTCCAGCTCGTGCCGAGCACGGGGGAACTCGTGGCCGCCAACGCCAGCGGGCCGATGTCGGTCGCGGGCAGCACGATCGGGCCACCGATCAGGGTCGCCGAGATGTCGATGCCGCCCGGGTCCATGCTGGCACCCGCTGGCGAGTAGCCGACGAGACGGCCGTTGCCGAGCGTCGACGTCGCGCCCCAGGCGATGACACAGCTGCCCGTGGCCGCATCGATCTGGAACTGGATGAAGTTCGCGTTGGCGGCGGAGGTGCCACCGAAGTCCCAGACGCCGTCGTAGGTGACCTGGGCCAGCGTGCCGGCCTCTTCGTACTGCACGAGGCCGCTGCCCACGATCGTCGGATTGAGGTCGTGCCACGAGTAGTAGGCCGCGGCCGGGTTGGCGAGCATCGTGACGTTCGAGGGCGTGAAGGCGTTGTTGTTGCCGGCGCCGAATGCCACCCATCCATTCGACCCCACGGTCAGACCCAGGGTGCCCGCTGCGACCTGCGAGTCGTCGGTGAGCACGAGGGCCGTGGGCGTTCCGAGGCTGCCGACCGCGTTGTACGTTCCACCGGGGGTCACGACGCGCGTGCCACCGGCGACGGTCACCGTGATGGCGGTGCTGGCCAGATCGAACGCGGCCGAAGTCGCGAAGTTCTCGTAGAACGACCCCGCGGTGCTCGGGCCGCAGCCCGCGCCGAGCGCCGTCGTCGAGGCGCAGTTGGCCGGCGCGCCGAGCGGTGCGAACGCCCAGCCCGGGCTCGTCGGAGCCAGCAGTTCGGCGTTGTTGGTCAGGTCGAACGCGGCCGCGACCGACCAGTTCTCGTAGATCGTGTCATCGAGCGTTGCGCCGCCGGCCGAGAGGTCGCTGACCGCCGGCAGGATCGCGCCGAGACCCGGTGTTGCACCGACGATGCAGGCGGCGCCCGTCGTCGCCGTGTTCGTCGTGCTGGCGCCGTAGTAGCAGCGGATCTCCCCGGTCGGGAACAGCTGCGCCTGGACGTCGAAGATCGGCGCGGCCGTTCCGTAGCACACCGCATTCTTCCAGGTGATCGTGCACTTGGCGGCGGTGCTGTTGATGTAGACCTGGCCATTGTTGGCGGCGAGGATGTTCAGGTCCTCCCAGATCGGCGCGAAGCGCGGCGAGCCCGAGACGAACTCCGCGGTCGTGGGGGTGAAGTCGGCGGCTCCAGGCGCCGGAACACCCGCGTTCGACACGTAGACGTAGCCGTTGGTGCAGACGTGCACGTCGGTGTAGGTCGTGCCAGCAAACGGGAAGACGAAGCCGATCGGCCGGATGGCGAACACGACGTCGTCGCCGAGGCCGAGCGCTGTGCCGAGCGCGCTGTCCGGACAGCCTTGAGCGGAGAGCGTGAGGGTGGAAAGGGCGAACGCGATGGGAGCAACAGTTTTTGCATGGGGAGTCCTGAGTCAGTGGCTGCGAGCGACGAGCTCGCCGAGCCGGCGGGAACCGTATTGGACGCCGTCATGGACGCCCTGGGTTCCGCACCTTGTTACATGTGCCCGACTCATTGCGGTCGGGCGTGAGCCAGGGCGAGGGGAATCCCTTGCCGGCCGCCAACACTATCATCCTCCCCGCACCGAGCCCGGGTTACCGCTCGTGCGTTCGATGCGATGGTTCGCTTGCGACCGCGCAGCGCGTCATCGGTCGCGTGCGGCCTTCCCGGCGCCGCCGGACCGTTCGTCGAGCAGCGTCGCCAGCGCCGCGTCGATCGTCGCTTCGCCCGGGTTGCCGACCCACTTGTGCCGGATCACTCCGCGGTGGTCGATGACGTAGTACGAAGGTGTGCCCGGGTTGTTCCACTGCTCGTTGATGGCGTCCCGTCGGGCGAGCGACCGCCACGGCAACTGCTCCTTCGCCATCACCTGCGCGAGCTTCTTCGCATCGGGCGTGATCGTGTTGACCCCGAACAGCACGAACGGCTCGTCCTTCAGCTTGCGCACGAGCGACCGCTCGTGGGGCCAGGAGGCCCTTCAAGCGAGTCAATACTCCGACCAGAAGTAGACCAGCACGACCTTGCCGCGCTGCTCGCTGAGCCGGAACGTCTCGCCGTTCTGGTCCTGCCCCTCGAGCTCGAGCGCCTGCTTGCCGACCGACAGGTGGCGCAGCTCGTGCAGTTCCGACCTGGCCGTCTTGCCGACCGTCTGGTCGTACGGCAGCTTCGTCTCGCCGAACTCGTTCGCGGCGCGCTCGAAGAGCGCCTCGATCTCCGCGACGGCCGCGGCGCGGTCCTGCTGCCGCAGTTCGCCGAGGTAGTGCACGCCGAACAGGCCCTCGTGGCGCGCTGCCATCTCCGGCCGCGCGGCGAGCAGGTCGAGCCGCCGCAGCCGACCGTTCAGGAACTGGGCCAGGCGCAGGCAGGCGAGCCCCTGCACGTCGTGGTGCGGACTCGACGCGAGCACCGCGCGCAGGAACGTCTCGCACTGCCGCCGGAAGCCGTAGGACATGCGCGTGCAGCCTTCGCCGAGCGCCGCGCTGCCCAGGTGGTGCTGCAGCAGCAGCGCGATGGCCCGGTCTTCGAGGCTCTCGCCGGACCGGCCCGCGTGCGTCGTGTTGTTCTCGAGCCAGATCTCCTGCACGACCAGCTGGACGAGGCTGT
Organism: Planctomycetota bacterium; assembly: GCA_036274315.1. Classification (GTDB taxonomy): domain Bacteria; phylum Planctomycetota; class UBA1135; order UBA1135; family UBA2386; genus DASVAL01. The sequence continues at coordinate 2,933 of DASUFY010000135.1, forward strand.
CGAGGCCCAGCGCATCGTCGGCATGCTGCTCGGCCCAGTCGAGCACGCGCACCGAGAGTGCCGCCATGTGTTCGGCGACTGCAACGCGCTGTTCGTCGGTGGTCGCTTCGTAGAGGCCGCGCGCGGTCTGTTGGAACTCACGCTGCAGCGCTCTGTACTGGGCCTCGTACTGGATCGCCGGGACCTCGGCGTCCTGAGCCCGAGCCGGTGCGGTCCCTGTACTCGCGGCGAGCAACAGGACCATGAGCACCTTGCCGATGCGGTCCATGGCCCTGTCATAGCGCGCGAGTGTTCTTGTCGCCAACATCGACGCTGCTCGGCAAGCGGCGCCGTACCTCGAGCGGCACCGCCTGCGAGTTCCGCACCAGGCCCGCGACACGGCGTCGCTCGGGATCGCCAACGACTCGCGACGGTGCCGCCCGCCGGCACGTAGATCGAGCTGCGGGCCGAAGAACTCACGTCGGCGTCAGGGTGCGCCTCGCTCCGGCGTTGTCGCCTTGCGTCACCACGCTCTCGTAGTGATCGTTGTCCCACAGGATCGTACCGGCGCCGGGCAGGCCGGTGCTCGGTCCGACCTTGCCGTTCTCCCAGAGGTAGCCGTCGCCGGTTGGATTGCGCATCAGGACCAGGTTCTCTGCCGGGACCAGTTTGCCGTTGACGAACACGTAGCCGAACCAGGGCCCATAAGGCCCACAGAACGGCGCGGGCACGATGACGAGCGTCACCGTCACGCCCTGCGGCACGGGCGTCACGTTGTAGGTGCCCGTCGGCGTTGCCGGCTCCGGGTTCGGGACGATGGTCGAATGCGCGGAGACCGGCGCTGTCGCGAACAAGGCCGCGAGAACAAGGAGGACGTTGCGGAGTCGGGTCATGTGTCCGAGTCGTGTGAGTGGATTGGAGGATTGCGGGGCAGCCCAGACGGGATGTCTTGGCGAAGAGAGTCTGGGCGCCACTGAGGAGTTGCAGGAATCTCAGGTGTTGCGAGAAACCCAGCGGATCGATGACCAACGGGTGCGTCCCGCCGCAACCGACCGCCAGCGCGATGGCCAGGACGCCGGGGCGGCTGACCGGGTCAGCGCTTCCTCGCTTCGATGGTGACCGTCTGCTGGTCCTTGGCGACGCGCAGAGGCTGGTCGATCGACAGGCTGTGGAAGGCGAAGACGGCTTCCTGCTCCGAGACCGGTGCGAAGGCGATCGTGTAGTCACCGGGCGGAACACGTTCCGGCAGCCGGAAGCGGCCGGCCTTGTCGGTCCCGGTCTCGGCCCAGAAGGCCAACGCCCCGTCCGGAGCCTTCGACGAGACCGACACGTAGAAGCGCCCGCTCCCGAGCGCGGCGCAGCTGCCTTCGACGATCGCACCGCTCACGAGCCGGCACGCATCGAGCAGTGCTGGCACCGTCACCGCCACCCGGACGTCGCGCACGATGCGGTCCGCGAAGTCGTCGTGGTGGATGCGCAGCGCGTAGGTGCCGATCGCCAGCTGGTCGAGCTCGAACCTGCCGTCGGCGTCGCTGCGCGTCGAAGCCCTGGTCGTCAGATCGGGCTGCCTGTTGGCCAGCGCCTCACGGATCACGCGCGGAACACCGCGCGCCTCCATGTCGTCGACCGTGCGGACGCTCGCGTTCGCCACGGGCTTGCCGTCTGCATCGACGACCTGTCCGCGTACGAATCCGCCGCGCGTCAGACGCACGACGACTTCGCTCCTGACCCCGTCCTCGATCGTGAACGGCGGCGACATCGTGCGGGCAAAGCCGAGGCTGTCGATGCGCAGCGCGAATCGCCCCACCGGCAGCCGGGTCAGCACCATGGCGTCGCCCAGCAGATCGCGCGGCTCGAAGTGGCGCACGGGCACGTCCGGAACGACGGCGTACTGCTGCGGCCCGACGCAGCAGCGCAGCGCCACCGCGAAGCACGACACCGGGCCCCCATGCGGGTCGACGACGCGCACGCGCAACGAGCCCGAACCGTTCGCCAGTGGCTCGGCCTGGGCGGCGAGCCCACCGAACGACAGCAGCACCAGCAGGCGGGACAGCTGCATGCACATGCGGCTCTCACGGACGAGGTCGGATCCGCGGTATTCCCGCGCGATCCACGCCCGCCCTGCCGAGGATCTGCCCGGGACCCCAGGCGCCGTCGCTGCGAGACTTCGGCAGGCGCACCACGACCGACGGGCCGCCGCTGCCCAGCGCGCTGGACTGGACCGCAGGGCCGTCCGGACTGCAGCCGAACGTGGCAACCGATTCCAGTGCATCGGCGCGTGCGCTGCCGACTACGGCCAGGCGACGCCGTTCCTGTAGACGGTCTCGATGCGCGGCACGCCTTCGCTGTCGACGCGCAGGCGCACGGTGAGCTCCTTGGCCGGCGGGGTCTCCGTGCCCTCGGGCACGAAGTACTTCTCGATGCCGAACTCGAGGCGCTGCCACCGGCCGACCCTGCCGCGCATCGCCACTTCCGCCCGGTTCGCCAGCACGGGGCGAGTCACATCGGCGCGCAGTGGCACGAAGAACTCGCCTTCGGGGCCGAGCACGACCCAGACTTCGCTGCCTTGTCCGCCGATGTCCAACGTGCTGGTCAGGTCCGAGCGCGTCCACTCGTAGGCCAGCTCCAGGTACTGCCCACGCAGGAGGTCGCGTGGATCGACGGGCACGGTGCGCACGAGGATCGAGCGGCCGACCCCTTCGTCGAACCGGCCCGCTTCGCGCAGGGCCCAGCCGGCGAAGAACAGCAGCTGCAGGCAGACCCACGCAGCGGCCAGGCCGAGCCGCCGTCGGCTGATCGGGTTCATGCGATCTCTCCCATGCGCCGCACGATGCTGCGGCGCCAGCGTTCCATGCCCCAGCCCGTGCCGAGCAGCACGAGGCCACCGAGCAGGAAGATCGTGCCCGTGGTGGCGAGGCTGCCGATCAGATCGAAGAACAGCGTGACGACGCCGAGACCCACGGCCAGCACGCCGGTGTTCAGGTAGCCCTTGCGTCGCGACATGCCGCCAAAGCCGACACACCAGAGGGCGAACAGGAACCAGAGGAACCAGGCCAGGATCGAGAAGCTCCATGCGGCGACGTCGAAGGTGCGATCCCAGCCGAAATTGAAGAACTTCATGCGCTCGCCGCGCGGCAACACGCCGAGGTCGACCGCAAGCGCACCGGCGCTGACCAGCAAGGCCGTGGCCAGCAGCACGATCAGGCGGTTGCGGAACCAGATCGACTCCGGCGCGAGCCTGCGGCCGCCCGTGGCGAGGCCCGCGGCGCCGAGCACCAGGAAGCCCACCGGCAGCACCGCCGAGCCGCCCTGCTCGAGCTCCGAGAAGTGCCGGAAGAAGGTGAGCAGGTAGAGGCTGCCGAACAGCAGCAGCGCGCCGAGGCCGCGCATGAGCCGGGCGATGCGCGGTTCGCTGTCGCGCAGCAGCGGCGAGAAGCCGACGAGCGCCGCGCCCATGCCGATCTCCAGCATCAGGTGGCTCGTGAAGCTGTACCGCGCCATGCAGATGGGGGAACCGCCGTGGTCCCCTTCCATGTGGCCCCAGAGCAGCGCGGCGAAGATCACGAGCAGGCTGATCGCGGGCGAACGCAGCAGCACGGCCAGCGGCAGGATCGCGACCAACCAGAGCAACACGCCGTTCGGTGGGTGATCGTCGAGGTGGTAGATCTGCGCCACGAGGCCGATGCCGGCGAGGAAGAGGCCGGCGCCGAGGAAGTGCAGCGCCTCGGCGGTGCGGTGCAGGTCGCTGCCCGAGAAACGGATCCAGAGTGCGGTGCCGTGCGCCGCGGCGAGCAGGCACAGCAGGCCGCCGAGCTTGACCGCATCGGGTATGGTGGACCAGTTGGCCGAGACCAGCAGGATGACGCCGAGCGCTGCCACGGCGCTGCCCAGCCAACCGAGCACCGCCGCGAGGCTCAGCACGCCGCGGCCCTTCTCCTGCTCCTGGGCCAGCGAACGCAGCGAGGCGCGTGTCTGGGCATCGAGCAGCCCAGCCGTCGCCGCGGACTCCAGCAGGCCGTCGAGTCGTTTGAGGAAGGAGGTCATCCCGTTGCGGTGGCGCGAGTCTAGCACCGGCGGTTGCCGATGCGCGTCGGGTTCGCAGGCCGCGAGTCGTTCGAGGAGGGTGAGAGGCCGGCCGCGGCAGCCGCGCTACGACTCGGTGAAGTCGGAGCGTTTGTCGTCGAGCAGGTAGGCGTCGGCCAGGTACTTCATCACCACGCGCCCGATGCGCGGATCGGTGCGTTCGTGCAGCGGCCGCACGACCACGCCCTCGCGGATGTGCTGGTCGTCGAACTGCGTCTTGCCGCTCGCGTGCTGCTGCACGGCGGCCATCGAGAACGGGCCCTGCCAGAGCACCGGCACGCTCGGCACGCCGAACTTCGCGAGCGTCGCCTGCAGTTCGTCGTGATCGAGGTAACGGTCCCCGGCCATCAGGTCGAACGCCACGAAGCCGAGCTGGCCGGTCATGCCGTAGTGAAACGACTGGATGCCGCGCCCGTAGGTCTCGCCGAACAGCATCACGCGCTCGTGCTTGCCGGCCAGGTCTTCGAGCAGTGCTGTGACCGGCGCCAGCGTGAACGGCAGCCAGTACGGATTCTCGTGCATGCGCGCGGTCGGCTCGGCACGCCGCAGGTTGTGGCTGCCCGCCATGCGTTGGCCGCGCACGATGCCGACGCGCGCGTTGGTGCCATGCACCTTCTCGGTCAGCACGACCGGCTCGCCCGCGGCGAACACGTCCGGGAAGTTGCGCAGGTTCTCGAGCTCGGTGTAGCGCGGGAACCACGGATGGTCGGGCAGCGCGTCGCCGGCGAACGGCCGCACCGGCGGTTCGTACTTGGTGATGCCGTAGTGCGCGGCGAGGTTGGTGCCGACCGGCACGGCGGGATCGTCGGGTGCGAACAGGAACCCGTACGACGGTTCGCCGCGCAGCCTCGCGCACCTGACGCGGCCCTTGCTCAGGTACTGCGTCACGCCGAAGCGGTCGCTGTGTTCCTGTGGCACGATCGCGTCGGGCGGGAAGTAGACGACCTTGTCGCCGGCGCGGTAGCGGCCCTTCGGCACGACGACCTGCCAGCCCAGCACCCGCGCGATCTCGAGCCGGTCGGCGCCGGGGTGCGCAACGATCGAGTCGATCGTGGTGACGGGAACGATCAGGGAGCTTGCCATCGGCAGCAGGATCGTCGACGCGGGCCGCAATGGCAACGTGTCGATCAAAAGCCGACCAGCACGGCGATGCCGTTGCTCAGCGAGCCAAAGCCGAGGAACGGCCCGTTCGGATCGAGCACGACGTACTGCCCGTAGACGACCGTGGCGAGGACTGCCGCTGTGTTGGGGATCGGGAGCGGCGCGACGCCGTCGCCCGTGGGGCCGAGAAACGCGGTCGGCAGCGTCGCCAGCGGCGGCGCGACGAGCAGGGTGCAGGTGCCGAACGGCGCGTTGGCTGGCAGCGAACTGACCGCGACGAGGCCCACCGACCACGGCAGCCCGCTGTCCACCGCGATCGCGAAGCCGGCGTTGCCGACTTGCGGCACCCCGACGCCCGAGATCGAGGGTACCACGTTCCCGGTGCTGCTGCAGCCGGTGCCGTAGGTCGACACGGCAGCGACCGGGGCATTGTCGTAGACCCACCAAGGCTCGGTGCCCGTGACGCCGTCGTTGGCCGCGAACCACAGGTAGTTGGAAATGGTGGAGAGCTCGCCGATGTCGGCCGCGCCCGACCCGGCCAGCGCGCCGATCTTGCCGATCTGGTGGGTCCCGATCGCCGTGCCGTCGCTGAACCAGACCTGCAAGCCATCGTTGCCGTCCGAGGCGGCGAACACGACCTCGTTGGTTGCATAGCCCGGGCGCAGCGTGCCGGCGACGACGCCGCTCGGTCCGCCGGGGTAGATGTCCTTGACCCGCGTCAGCGTCATGCCATCCGTCACCCACAGCTCGCGCCCCGTGATGCCATCATCGGCCGTGAAGAACGCCAGGGTGCCGGTGGCGATCAGGTCCTGGATCTGGCCGTCGCCGCTGCCGGGCACGATCTCCGCGATCAACGCCGTGCCGCCTGGGGTGCCGTTGGATCGGAACAGCTCGGCGCCGCCCGTCGACGTGGCGACGAACACCAACGAACCGTTCGCCAGCAGCACGAGCTGATTCGGGTTCGAACTGGCGACCCCAGGCCGGATGTCGACGGCGAGTTGCGTACCGGCGGGCGTGCCGTCGCTGACCCAGAGTTCGCGCCCCGACGTCGCATCGGTGGCAGCGAAGTACGTGAGTCCGGACGCAGCCCGGAAGCCGTCGGGCTGTGAGGAGTTCGTGCCCGGGTAGATGTCGCGCAGCAGCATCGTGCCCGCGATCGTGCCGTCGCTGATCCACGGTTCGCGGCCGGTGGTGTTCGCGTTCTGCGCCGAGAAGATGACGCGGCTCTGTCCGCACGGCGTCCAGCCATCGGGGTTCGAGGCACCCGCGCCGGGCTGCACGTCCGCCAGCCGGAACGTGCCGGCCAGCGTGCCGTCGGACACGAACGGTTCGTTGCCGCTGGTGCCGTCGGTGGCGCCGAACCACAGGAACGAGTTGCCGAACGCGAGGTGCTGCGGCGACGAGCCCGCGCTCCCGGGCACGATGTCGAGCACGAACGTGCCGAGTGGCGTGCCGTCGGTGAGCACGAGCTCGCGCCCCGTACTCGGAGTCACCGCCGAGCAGGCCGCCCGCCCACTGGTCTGGATGAGATCGGCCGGCAACGCGCTGCCGACGCCGAGATCGAGCGCCTGGGTACTCGCCGCGGTGCCGAAGGTGCTCCACAGCTCGGTGCCGAGACCGGGGTCGGTGGCAGTGAAGACGACGCGATAGGCCGCTTTGAACATCTTCGGCAGCGAGCTGCCTTGCGGCGGATACAGGTCGGCGACGAAGGTCGTGCCGGCCATGGAGCCGTCGCTGACGTGCAACTCGATGCCCCACGACGGGTCCGTGGCGCTGTAGAAGATGCGGTTGCCGACCACGGCCAGGTTGCTCGGCGAACTCGAATTCGTGCCGCTGACGACGTCCTTGACCAGATGCGTGCCGAGGGTGGTGCCGTCGGTGAACCACAGCTCGCGGCCCGCCTGCAAGGTCGTCGCGGCGAAGACGACACCGCCGAACGCCCTCGTGAAGCTGCCGGGTGCCGAGCCGGTGGCACCGGTCGCGAGGTCCACCAAGAGGCTGGTGCCGGCGGCCGTGCCGTTCGTGCGCCAGAGTTCCGCGCCGGCGGCCACGTTGTTGGCGGCGAACACGGCGAGACCGGGGCCGACCGTCGTGAAGCCAGTGCTCGCCGAACTGACGCCGCCCGGTGCCACATCGCCGAGCGACACCGTGCCCGCGGCCGAGCCGTCGCTGTACCACGGCTCGGCGCCAGTGCCGGCGCCCGCGTCCGCTGCGAACAGCACGCCGTTGCCGAACGGGCTCAGGCCCGTGATCGACGAACTGTTGGGCCCCGGTTGGATGTCGCGCACGAGACCGGTGCCGGCCAGCGTGCCGTTGCTGAAGTGCAGTTCGAAGCCGGTGCCGGCGCCGTTGTTGGCCACCATGTAGACGCCAGCCGGCGCGCCGACGATCGCGGTGAAGCTGGTCGACGCTGGACCCGCGGTCGCGTCCTTCACCAGCACGGTTCCCAGAGCTGTCCCGTTCGTGCGCCACAGTTCCCTGCCGGACGACGCGACGCTGGCCGTGAAGAAGAGCAGGCCGTTGCCGACTGCGAGCTTCTCGGGCGATGAGGACCCGGCGCCGGGAACGATGTCGGCGAACAGCGTGGTGCCGGCCACCGTGCCGTCCGAACGCCAGAGCTCGATGCCCGAACTGGTCGCGTTGGCGGCGAAGTAGGCGAAGTTGCCATAGCTGACGAGTTCGGCGGGCCCACCCGAGAACCCACCCGGCGCGCCATCGCGCAGCAGGAACGTGCCGCTCGCGGTGCCGTCCGTTCGCCACAGTTCGAGGCCGAGGCCCGGCACCGTCGCCGTGAACAGCACCACGCCATTGGCGACGGTCAGGTTGGATGGATTGCTCGAGCCCGCGCCCGGGTTGATGTCCTTCAGGAGGTAGGTTCCCGCTTGCGTGCCGTCGGACCGCCACAGTTCGGTGCCATGGGCAGAGAGCGCCGCGAAGCACGCGATGCCATTGAGTTCGGTGATGTCGTGGGGGGAGCCACTGAGGACCGTACCGGCCGGCGGAGCGATGTCGCGCAGCAGCGTCTGGGTGGTGGCGAATGGGCAGGCGAGCGTGCCGGCGAACACGGCGCAGAGGAGGTGGTGTTGCATGGGGACACCCTGGACGGGAGGCATGGTCCAGAGCGGGGCCGACCTGTCGCTTGTCACACCAGAACGCTGCACCGGCAGCGACCCGATCGCAGCCAGGCCGTCAGCGTGCTTCGGGTCGCAGCACGATCCGGAAGGTGCCGCCGGTGTCGTCGACGACGACGCTCTCGGGATCGCAGTGGAAGTCCGATGCCCGGGGCCAACCCTCGGCATGGAGCCAGTAGGCGCCCGGCGCGGGCGCCACCACGGCGGCGCGCCCGCCGCGGACGGTGGCGCCGACTGCCTCGTCCTCGTGGTCGCCGACGAGCGTCAGCGTGACCCGTTCGCGAGGTGGGCGTTCGCCCAGATCGCACTCGAACACGACCGGGATGCCCGGCGCGAGCGCGACGTCCATGTCGGCGTCGACGCCACGCAGCGTCACGTGACGGTGGCCAGCCACCGAGACGAACAGGTCGGTGGGGGCGTTGCTGGCGAGGATCCACGTGGCATCGCCGTCGCGCACGGCACTCTCGCAGCGTTTGGTGCCGACCATCTCGCTCACCGGCGCTGGCCACAGGTAGCCCGCGCCAGCGGCTGGCACGTGGATGTGCAGGACGCGCAACGCCGGCACGGCCATCGGCGGCAGGCGCAGTTCCTTGGCCGCGTTCGACCGGACGTCGACGTCGACCGTGTGCAACGGCTCGTCGTGGCCGCGGCGTCGCACGACTACACGGTGCGCCCCGGCGCGGCACGAGGTCCACGTGCACGTCATCGTGCCGTCGCGCGACCACACCATGCGGTCCGGACGCAGCTCGACCTCATGGTCGGCGCGATCCTCACGCTTCACCAGGCAGAACCGCAAGCACACCGCG
>DASUFY010000136.1:0-18998 GCA_036274315.1 Planctomycetota bacterium
GAGAACGGTGACAACCGCACGGTGGCCATGCTCTCACCATCGAGCAGCAACCACGGAACGGACTCCATCGCCGAACCCGCCGGCAACGCGCCCGCGACCGCCGCCTCGCACGCGACGGCTGCGGCGACGACGGCGGGCCACCTGCCAGCCGGCGCTCCGAGGCCCGACTTGCTGCGCACCACGACGTGGTCGCGCGCCACTTCGACCGCCAGCCCCGGCCACCACTCGGAGGAACTCACGAGTCCGTCGGCTTCGGCATGCGGGACCTTGCATGCCTCGAGGTATCGCGAGAGCACCTCGACCTCGAAGGAACCGCTCGCCGCCGCCCACGCCAGTTCCACGCCGTCTCGACCGGACCGGAACGCGAGCAGGCATTGGTCGAATCGAGCGCGGCCCCAGAGGCGAGCCGCCTCGTAGGGCATCTCCTCTGGCACATCGACCAGGAACTGGGCGCCGGCCAGCTGCAGGTCGCAGAGGCGACCGCCGCCTTCGAGGACCTCGCGCCAGAGTTTCTCGGCGACCGCGGTTCGCACCGCCGTGGCAACCGTCGAGTCGGGTGCCAGCCGGGCGGTGTCGATCCACAACCAGAAGTCGGCGCTGGTCGGGACCTCGATCGACAGCTGCGCCAACACGACGCGCGGCGGTGCTGGATCCCCGGCCAGGGCTGCGAGCGCTTCCTGTGCCGCTCGCTGCAGGCAGGTGTCGCCGGTGCCCTTGACGACCGCCCTCAGTTCACCGACGGCGTGGCGCGCGCCGCGCTGCTGAAGCAATCGGATGGCGAGTTCACGGTCGAGCCGTTCGCGGCGGAGTTGCGGCTGGGTGGGCGCGGTGTCCGGTAGCACGAGGAACTGACGCAGTGCCACGTCGCCCGCATCACGACCGAGCTGGGTGAAGTGCCGGTCCGCGAACGTGGCGCCCAGCAGATCGCCGGGGTGCCGCAGCAGGGGCGCCAGCCACGCGGGCGCCGCGGACCAGGAATCGAAGCGTTCGTGCAGGTTCTGCGCCAACGGGTCGCGCGAGACCGCGGGTGGGTATTCGTCGCCGACGAAGCTCATGCCCACGTGCGCGGTCGAGCCTCCCGCGGCGGGGTTCGGCAGCTGCGTCAAGGCACCGTCGTCGCGCACGATCCACTGGTTGTCCCAGAACGGCTTGCCCTGATCTCGGCGCGCCAGTACCTGCTCGCGCGTCACTTCGATCGGCGCGGCCGGTCCTGGGCGCGCCGGATCTTGCGTGTGCGATGCCGCGAGCGCGAAGGTCTCGGCGGCCACGAACGGCAACCACCGCAACACGGAGTGCAGCATGCGGGCACAGGTTATCGGGCCCGCCCGATTTTCCACTGGCGCCCGGCGCCCGGCTCCCAGTATCCGACGACCCCTCCGATGTCCCACCCGCAGGTCGTCCGCGTCTACAGCACCTACCAGGACCCCGACTACGAGTGCCCGTGGCAGAGCGTCGCGCCGCGCGGCAGCACCGGCTCCGGCGTCATCGTCGGCCCGCAGCAGATCCTGACCGGCGCGCACGTCGTCGCCAACGCGACGTTCGTGCAGGTGCAGAAGCAGAGCGACCCCGGCAAGGTCGTCGCGCGCGTGCTCGCGATCAGCCACGACAGCGACCTCGCGCTGCTGCACGTCGACGACAAGGCGTTCGCACGCGGCATCCGGCCCGCGGTCATCGGCGACCTGCCGCACCTGCGCGACGCCGTGCAGGTCGTCGGCTACCCGATCGGCGGCGAGGAGGTCTCGATCACCGAAGGTGTCGTGTCGCGCATCGAGGTGCAGCGCTACGAACACAGCCAGCGCCACCTGCTGGCCGCGACCGTCGATGCGGCCATCAACGAGGGCAACAGCGGCGGCCCCGTGTTCGCGCGCGGCAAGGTCGTCGGCATCGCGTTCCAGGCCATGCCCGACGCCGAGAACATCGGCGAGATGGTGCCGGCGCCGATCCTGCGCCGCTTCCTCGATGGCGTGAAGACGAAGAAGGCGCCCGACGTGCCCGGGCTCGGCATCACGACGCAGCCGCTCGAGAACCCCGCGCTGCGCGCGCACCTCGGCATGCGGCCGCGCGACTCGGGCGTGCTGATCACGGCCGTGCAGTACGGTTCGAGCGCGTGGGGTCACCTGCAGGACGGCGACGTGCTGACGCAGCTCGACGGACTGCGCATCGCCGACAACGGCACCGTGCGCTACCGCGGCCGCTTCCGCTGCCAGTTCGACGCCGTCATCGGCGACCACCACTGCGGCGACCAGTTGTCGGCACGCATCCTGCGCCGCGGTGTGCACCGGTCCGTGCGCATGACCATGCAACCGATGGCCTGGCTCGTGCCGCGCACCGAGTTCGATCGCCTGCCGATGTGGTTCCTGTTCGGCGGTCTCGTCTTCCAGCGCCTGACCGCCGAGTACCTGCGCATCTGGGGCGAGCACTGGTGGGACAAGGCACCGAAGGAACTGCTGCACCTGTTCCATTCGGGCCATCGCCTGCCCGAACGGCAGGAGGTCGTCGTGCTGGCGCAGGTGCTCGCCGACGCCGTCAACGTCGGCTACGAGCCGTTCCACAACGACGTGGTCACGGCGGTCAACGGCGCGGCGCCCGTCGACATGTGCGACTTCGTGCGGCGCCTGGACGCCGCGCGCGGCGAGGTCGTGATCAAGCTGTCGAGCGGCGCGACCGTGCTGCTCGACGCCGACGAGGCGCGCGCCGCGCAACCGCGCATCCTCTCGCGCTACCACGTGCCCGGCGATCGTTCCCCGGATCTGCCGCGCCGCGGCAAAGCGACGAAGAAGGCGGCGATCGGGCGGGCCGCCGGCGCGGCACCGCGCGCGGGGTCGCAGCGGCGATAGGACTGTCGCCGGCAGTCGGGGCGCCCGTGCCGTGGGCGTTCCGTGCGCTGCGGCGGCGGTGGCAGGCGCCCCTCTGGAACGGCGGCGACGTGCGCGCCGGCGATGGCCGTCGTCGCCGTTCCGCCGTAGGATCGCCGTGCTGTCCGCTCCGTGCAGACCGCCTCGCCTCGGTCCGTTCCATGAAGTTCCCTCCTGCGCGCTCGTCGCTCTCGCCGCTGTTGGCCCTCTGCATCGTCGGACTCGCCCCCGCGGCGGCGATCGGCCAGTGTGCCAACACCTGGTCCGCGCTGGGCACGGGCACCGGTGCATCCGTCTTCGCGCTGGCGAAGCTCGCCGACGGCGACCTCGTCGCGGGCGGCACGTTCACGGCCGCGGGCGGCACCGCCGCCGCGCGCATCGCGCGGTGGAACGGGTCGCTGTGGTCGGCGATGGGCGCGGGCTTCGACTCGCACGTGCTGGCCCTGACCAAGCTCGCGAACGGCGACGTCGTGGCCGGCGGTGCGTTCACCGCTTCGGCCGGCACGAGCGCGAGCCACGTCGCGCGCTGGAACGGCTCGACGTGGTCGGCGCTCGGCGCCGGCCTCGACGGCTGGGTGGATGCGCTCGCGGCGATGCCCAACGGCGACGTCGTCGCCGCTGGTGAGTTCGCGACGGCCGGCGGTTCGCCCGCCGCGCACGTCGCGCGCTGGAATGGCACCGGCTGGCAGCCGCTCGGCGCGGGTCTCGGCGGCGACGCGTACGCGCTGCTGCCGCTGCCAGACGGCAGCGTGGTCGCCGGCGGCGTGTTCGTGCTGGCCGGCGGCGCGCTGGCCAACGGCATCGCGCGGTGGGACGGTGCCGCGTGGCAGGCGATGGGTGCGGGCACCAACGGCTTCGTCTTCGCGCTGGCCGCGCTGCCCAACGGCGGCCTCGTCGCGGCGGGGGACTTCACGGCCGCCGGCGCAGTGGCCGCCAACCGCATCGCGCGCTGGGACGGTTCGGCCTGGTCGGCGCTCGGCGCCGGACTCGATGGCCCCGTCTACGCGCTCGCGTCGCTGCCGAACGGCGACGTCGTCGCGGCGGGTTCGTTCTCGATGGCGGGGGGTGCGGCCGCCAACCGCATCGCCCGCTGGAACGGCGCGTCGTGGTCGGCCCTCGGTGCCGGCAGCAACGCGGCGGTCAACGCCGTGACGGGCCTCGTCGACGCGAGCGTCGGTGTCGCGGGCGCGTTCACGTCGGCCGGTGGCGTCGCCGCCGGCCACGTCGCGCGGCTCGGCACGAACTGTCCGGCGACGGCGACCGCGTACGGAGCCGGCTGCTCGGGTTCGGGCGGCCTCAACGTGCTGACCGCCGCGACGCAGCCGTGGACCGGCGGCACGTTCCGCGCCGTGGCCACCGGCATGCCCGGGTATGCGTTCATCATCACCGTGCTCGGCTTCGGTCAGCTCGCCACGCCGCTGTCGGCGGCGCTGCCGCAGGCGCTGCCGGGTTGCACGGCGCTCGTCTCGCCCGACGTGCTCGGCGTCGTCTATCCGACCGCGGGCGCGGCGCAATCGGCGCTGGCGCTGCCCAACGCGAGCGCCCTGGCCGGACAGGTCTTCCACCACCAGTTCGTGCCGATCGAGGTCGACCTGTCGCTGTCGGTGCTCGCCGTGACCAGCACGAATGCGCTGACGCTGACGATCGGGACGTTCTGAACGAGGTCGCCCAGCGGTGCGAAGCACCGCTGGTCGAACTCGTTCAGGACCTCCTACCGCTCCGGCGGGCGCCTGACGGCGCCCTTGGAGCGGGAGAGGCCGGTTCTGGGACGTCGTGAGGGTGCGGAGTTCTGCTGCCCCAGACGCGCAACGCGGCGCGCACGTCGGCGATTCCGGCCAGCACAGCTTGACACCGTCTCCGCCAACTGTTCTAGTTGAACTAGAACAGTAGAGACAGTTGACGCCGTGATCATCCGCATCGATGCCAGGTCCGCCGAACCCCTGTTCGAGCAGGTGGTCTTCGCCGTCAAGTCAGCGGTCGCCAAGGGCGGAGCCGCGGCCGGCGAGCGCCTGCCGAGCGTGCGGGAACTCGCGCGCGACCTGGCGATCAACCCCAACACCGTCATGCGCGCCTACGAGGTGCTCGAGCGCGACGGCGTCGTCGTGCGGCGCCAGGGAGCGGGCTGCTTCCTGACCGGGCGCGGCAGCGAACTCGCGACCGGCGAACGCAAGAAGCAGCTGGTCGACCTGCTGCGCCGCGCGTCGACCGAGGCGTTCCACCTCGGCTTCACGGCCGCCGAGGTCAAGAAGGCGCTGGCCGAGAGCCTCGAAGAACTGCAGTTCCACAGCAAGCGGAGCCAACCATGAGTCCTGCCATCCTCGAATTCGACCGCGTGCAGCGCTGGTTCGGGCCCCACCGCGTGCTGCAGGGGCTGTCGTTCCGCGTGCAGCCGGGTCAGGTCTACGCGCTGCTCGGCCGCAACGGCACGGGCAAGACGACGGCGCTGCGCATCCTGCTGGGCTTCCTGGCGCCGCACGCCGGCGTCGCGCGCGTGTTCGGCCGCGACAGCACGCAACTCCTGCCCGAGCACCGCGCGCGCATCGGCTACGTCGGCGAAGACCACCGGCTCTATCCGACGATGACCGTCGACGGCGCCGTCGCATTCGAAGCGGGCACGCGGCCGTCGTTCCGGCGCGCCTTCGTCGAGCGCGCGCTGCAGCGCTGCGGCCTGCGCGGCCCGCACCGCATCCCGCGGCTGTCGCGCGGTCAGCGCGCGCAGCTGAGCCTCGTGCTCGCCGTCGCGAGCAACCCACAGCTGCTCGTGTGCGACGACCCGGCGCTCGGTCTCGATGCCGTCATGCGGCGCGAGTTCCTCGACGCGCTCATCGATCTGCTCGCCGACACCGGCGTCAGCGTGTTGCTGAGTTCCCACTTCCTCGGCGACGTCGAACGCATCGCCGACCGCATCGGCATCCTGCACGAGGGCACGCTGCTCGTCGACGCGCTGCTCGACGACATCAAACACCGCGTGCTGCGCTGCGAGTGGTCGCCGCGAAACGGCGCGGTGCCACCGAGCGGGCCCGAAGTGCTGCGTGCGGCGGCCCGGCGCCGCGGCCACCAGCTCACGCTGCTCGACGCCTCGCCCGGGTTGCTGGCCGACCTGCGCAGCACGGGCGACCTGTCGGAGCCGGCGGCGCCGACGCTCGAGGACCTGTTCCTCGACCTCACGGGGCCCGAGCGCCCGGGCCTGCTCAGCGAGCCGTTCGACGCGCTGCTTGGCGAGGGGCCGCGATGAGGGCGCTGCTGCAGAAGGACCGCCCGTGGCGGCTCGGTTTCCTGGTCGCCGGCGCGTTCGCGATGGCGGCGGCGATCGGCGAACGTTCGTTCGTCAACGTCTTCCTGCTGCCCAGCGGGCAGTACGAAGCGCTCTACTTCGTCGCGTGGATCGGCGGCCTGCTGCTCGGTGCGGTGGCCGCCTGCTACGACGAGCTGCTCGGCACGCGCGAGTTCCTGCAGCAGCGGCCCGTGCCGCGGGCGCAACTCGCCACGGCACGCCTGCTCGGCTGTGCGATCGTGCTGCTCGGCTGGCTGCTGCTGGCGCCCGTGCTCGCGTGGTGCGGCTTCGCGCTGTTCGACGTCGACTTCCGCATCGGCCCTTGGCGCGGCCTGCCGGGGCTGTGGGGCACCGGACTCGTCTCGGTCAGCGCGGCCGCGATCGGTTGCTTCGCCGGCGCGATGCCGGCGCCCTGGTGGGTGCGCCTCGGCACCGCCGGTGCCGTCTTCATCGGCTCGTTCCTCGCGATCGACGGCCTCACGTTCGGCCCGGACCGGCTGACCGATGCCGTCGGGTTCGTCGGCGCACACGTCGCGGTCGCCGCGGTCCTGTTCTGGGCCGCGCACGTGGCGATGCAGGTCGATGCGGACGCCGATCGACCCTGGCCGCACCGCCTGCGCCTCGTGGTCGCGGGTCCGGCGACGTTGGGCCTCGCGCTCGTGGGTCTCATGGTGTTCGCCGAGGCCGAGGGCGACGCGGTGCTGCGCCTGCATCGGGTCTACCCGCATCCGGTGCTTCACGACGGACGCGTACTGCTCGTCGCGGACCGGCCCGAACCGGGGCAGCCGCGGCGCGTCGTCGATGCTGTGCACGAGCCCGTCGGGCAGGAGTTCACCGGCGACGAGCTGTGGCTGCCGCGCGACCTGCCGCGCTTCGGCAGCGCCTTCCGCGGCTTCGAGCGGCCGCGGTGGTCGAGCGGGTCGCAGTTCTCGTGGTTCGGCTCGTTCGAGGCGCGCGGCATCACGGGACAGATCCTGCTCGGCGACGACGGCGAGGTTTGGTGGAGTCGCGTGGGCAGGCACGGCATGCAGCGCACGGGCCGGGGCGAGGGCCACGAGCGCTTCGCGCCGCGGTCGTCGATGCGCCGGCTCGACTGTGGCAAGTCGACGGGCGTGGTCGTGCACGACGCGGACACTGGGGCGTTGTGGCGCTTCGATGCGGAGCGGGCGTGCTTCGTGCCGGCGCCGTTGCCGGGTGGCGATCGGTTCGTGCGGTTCACGACGGGAGGCGACCGAAGACTCACGGTGCTCGATGCCGCGCTGCGGGCCAGGTCCGAGGATACGAACCAGCTCGACCTCGTCGAAGGCGAACACACGCTGCACGCGCTCGTGGACGGCGTCTGGCAGCCGGTCGCACCGGTGTCGGCACTTCTGCAGCAGACCTGGCCGCGCAGCGAACTGCTCGACGCCGATCCGCTGGCGCCGGTGCTCGAGATCCGCACCGCGGCCGACGGCATCACGTGGCGGCACGAATTCGCGCCGCACACGATCTGGGAACGTGTGCACGCGGGCGCGGCGCTGCTGTGGTCGCTGTGGCGCGCGCCGATCGTGCAGGTCGCGGCGCACACCGCGGGCGGCGCCGCGCCGGAGCAGGCGTGGTTCGTCGACCCGCTGGTCAGCGCGGGTCGGCGGACCTGGCTCGTGCTCACCGGTGTCGGGCTCGCGGTGCTGCTGGCGTGGCGCGTGCGCCGGCGCCTGCGGGCCCTAGGCGCGCCGGTCGCCGCGCTGCGGTTCTGGATCGGCGCCGTGCTGCTGCTCGGCCCCACGGCCGCGATCGCCAGCCTCGTCTTCGAGCGGCCGCGCGCCTACGCGCGGCGCGCGCTGGCCGAACCGTTCGCGGCGCCGCGCATCCTGACACCCGTGACCGAGGAGGAAGTCGCATGATCCGCTGCCTGTGCGTTGCGTTCGTGGCCTGGGTTTCGATCGCGGAGCTCGCGGCGCAGGAGGTGTCGCGCGACGGGCCGCCGCTGTCGCCGTTCCGCGGCATGCGCGCCGCCGCGAACGGCATCGAGGTGCAGGTGCTCGACGACACGTGGCATGCGCTCGACTCGGTCGCCGGCGTCGACACCGGGACGCTGCTGCGCGAGAGCCAGCGGCTCTGCGGTGCGCTGGCCTGGAAGCGCGTCACCGAGGACCTGCCCGCACTGCTGGCAGCCATGGGGCACGACGTCGGCGAGAGTGTCGACGTCGTCGTGCACGACCTGACGACCGGCGAAGTGCGCGAGCTGCCCGCCGTGCCGATGACGCGCGAGAACCGGCGGCGCGTCAAGGACGCGCAACGTGACGCGCGTGGGCCGGAACCCGATGCGGCGGTACCCGCGGCGATCTCGGCTGCCGATGCCCGCGGCGACCTCCGCCGCCTGCGCGAGCTGCTCGACGACGCGTTCGCCTACCGCGACCTGCGCCCGGTCGATCTCGACGCGCTGCTGCGCGAGGCCGGCGCGTTCGGCAGCGGCACCGTCGATCGGCTCGACCTCGTGCGGCGTGTCGACCACGTCCTGCGCGCCTTCGGCGACGGCCACTCCCGCGTCGACGAAGTGCCACCGGTGAGCAACACGTTCCTGCCGTGCCTCGTGCAGCAGGTCGCCGGCGGCCACGTCGCGTTCCGTGCCGACCGGAGCGCCTTCGTCGACGCGGCACATCCGTTCCTCACCGCCATCGATGGCGTGCCGCTCGCACGCTGGCTCGCCGCGGCGGGTGCACACGCGACGCGGGGCTCGGCGACGATGCAGGCGCGCGATGCCGAACGGGGCCTGCGCGACCTCGGCGACCTGCGCCTCGACCTGGAGGTGCCCGGCGGTCCGCGCGCCGGCGCCGTGAAGCTGACGCTGCAGGGATCGGACGGCAGCTGCGACGTGCAGCTCGATGTGGCGGCGCGGCGCCCCACCTACGGGGCCTGGCCGCGCGCGGACACGGGCCTGATCGACGGCGACGTCGGCTACCTGCGGCTCTTGCAGATGCGCGGCGATGCGCCGTTTCTCGACGGCATCGACGCGGCGATGCGCGCGTTCCGCGGCACGCGTGGCCTCGTGGTCGACGTGCGCGGCAACGGCGGCGGCACGCGCGATGCGCTGCGGCGCCTCGCGCCGTACCTGCTGCCCGGCGACGGCGAGCCCATCGTCGGCAACGTCGCGGCGATCCTGCTCGATCACGGCGAGCCGGCGCCGGTCGACACGCTGGCCGACCGCGGTCTGTATCCGGCCGACTGGCCTGGCTGGAGCGATGCCCAGCGCGCGGCGATCACACGGTTCGCGCGCGGGTTCCAGCCGTCGTGGAAGCTGCCGCCCGGCAGGTTCTCGCCCTGGCACTTCCTGGTGCTCGACCGCGGCGACAACGGCGCGGCGTTCGCCTACGGCGGCAAGGTCGTCGTGCTCATCGACCGCGGCTGCTTTTCGGCGACCGACGTGTTCGCGGCGGCGCTCGGCGCGCTGCCGCAGGTGACGCTGGTCGGCGAGGCGACGAGCGGCGGCAGTGGCCGTGCCACGCGGCACGTGTTGCCGAAGAGCCGCATCCGGCTGCAGCTGTCGACGATGGCCTCGTTCCGGCCCGACGGCGTGCTGTTCGAAGGCAACGGCGTGGTGCCCGATGTCGCCGTCGCCGTCGAGCCCGGGGACCTGATCGGCGCATCGGACACGGCGCTGCAGCGTGCGCTCGAGATGCTGCGGTAGCGGGCGAACGGGTCGACGCCTCGCGGCACGCGCAGATGCGCATCGGGATCGGGCGGCGACGCGTACGCAGGTCGGCCGAGCGGGCCCTACCGCCATCGACCACCGTCGGACCGCACGCCGTCGCCGCATACCATCCAGGTCGGGGTGCGTCTCATGCACACGACCATCGATTCCTACGCGCAGCTCGACTTCGTGACCCGGCGCATCATCAAGGCGTGGGTCGCTCGCGAACGGTCGCGACCGATCCCCTGGACGCCGCTGCGCAGGCCGCTCTCGCAGAGCACGGTGGCGCTGGTCAGCTCCGCGGGCATCGCACTGCACGACGATCGACCGTTCGACGAGCAGGGTGAGCGGCGCAACCCGTGGTGGGGCGATCCGAGCCACCGCGTCGTGCCGCATGGCACGACGGCGCAGGAGGTCGGGATCCACCACATGCACATCGACCGGCGCTTCGCCGAGGCGGACCTCGACGTCGTGCTGCCGAGCCATCGCCTCGAAGAACTCGTGCGCGAGGGCATCGTCGGCCGGGCCGCGCCAGAGCACTACTCGATCATGGGCTACATCCTGCGGCCCGAGGTGCTCGAGACCGAGACCGCGCCCACCATCGCCGCGCGCATGCGGGCGTTGGGCGTCGATGCGGCCGTGCTCGTGCCCGTTTGACCGTTCTGCTGCCGGTCCGTGGGACTGGTGCAACGTGTGCTCGAGGCGGGCGGCATCACCACGGTGTCGTTGTCGATGATCCCCGAGTTCACGGCCGCGGTCGGTGTGCCGCGACTCGCGGCTCTCGGCTATCCGATGTCGCGGCCGCTCGGTCGCCCGCACGACGCCGAGGGCCAGCGCCAGGTGCTGCGCGCGACGCTCGATGTGCTCGTCGAGGCGACGGTCCCGGGCACGGTCGTGGAGCTGCCGTTCGTGTGGCCGGAGTCGGCGCGCGATGCGCGCAAGGGCGGCCACGTGAATCCGCCGATCGCGCAGTTGCTGACCCGCAAGCCCTGGCTGCTGTGGAGGTTCGTCTCCGGCGACATCCCCGAAGGCGACTGAGGTCCGGCGGCCGAGCACTGCTGGGCGCGTCCGTGGCCTGCTGGGCGCCGTCGCACCGCGGGCACCGCCTTGGAGGCGACGACGATCCAGCCAGCGGCGCCGCCTTCGTCGGCAGGTGCTACTGGAACAGCGTGACAAGTCCGTAGTTCTGCCAGAGCGACCCGGTCGTGCTGTTGACGTTGCCCTGGCTGTAGAGCATCGTCTGCGCGGGATCGATGCCGAACTGCACCTGGTCGCCGTCCGAGACGACGATGCCCGCCGGCGAGAAGAAGTCGAGGATCAGCGCCTGGCTCGAGATCGTGAGGTCGTTGAAGTGCAGGCGGTCGTTGGGCACCGGCACCGACCACTGCACGTAGCCGCTCGTGTTGGTCGTCGAGCCGAACAGCTGCAGGTTGCCCTGCAGGTAGCCCATGCAGGCCGGAGCGATGCCGGGGATCACGGGCGCGAGGCTGTAGCCCGACACGAGCGGGCTGCCGACGGTGACGACGATGCCGACGGGACTGCTCGCGGGCGCGCTGCTGAGCGCGATCACCCAGTTCGAACCGATCGTCGTCGGGTTGCTGGTCAGCGTCGCGGTCTGGCCGCCCGAGTGCTGGCAGCCGACCGACGTGCCCGAAGTGACCGGCGAGTAGAAGTTCGCGCGGTCGAGCGGGTAGTTGAACGACGAGTTCGAGTTGTTGTTGGCGATCACGCGCCACTCGATGAGCAGGTTGCCGGACGCGGGCTGGAACACGAACGGCGTCGTCAGGTCGAGCCAGACGACCTGCTCGCCGGGAGGCGTGTTGACGAGCTGCGGCAGCACGAACAGCGCGGGCCCGAACACGGTCTGTGGCGTGCCGACGTAGTTGTTGTCGTAGTTGGTCAACATGTCGGTCGACGTGCGCATCGTGTAGCCCATGCGCACCTCGAGCTGCAGCGAACGGCTCGCGGCGGTCAGCACGCCGTGCTGGCGCACGCCGATGCGCGAGATCGCGGCGCCCGGCGCGACGCCGATGTCCCACGACTCGTAGAGGACCAGGATGCGGCTGACGCCGTACGAGTACGGGTAGTTGTAGTCCACGTACTGACCTGAGTGGTTCGCGTGGTCGCTCGGGAAGGTGACCGTGGTCTGGGCCAGCGAAGCCACGCCGGCGAACGGCAGGCACGTGGCGAGAAGGAGGCGGGAGGTGTTCATGGCGATCGTGGGGAAGGGGAACCGCCTGGCCGAGGTGGCTGGGTGCGGTCCCACTGCCGAGCGGTCGCAGCCGGGCCGAGCGAACAGGAAAATCGTCGCGGCGCCGCGCCGCGCGGTGAAACAGGCCCGCCGCCGTCTGCGAACCCGCTATCTTCGAGGGCCGCATGTCGCTCGCCGTCCTGCTCCCGTTCCTGCTCGCGCCGCAGCAACCGTCCGCCGACCTGCAGTCCGAACTCGCGCGCGCCGTCGACCTGCCGACCGCCGCGGCGCGCCGCAAGGCGGCCGACGACCTGGCCCGCACCAAGCCCGCGACGCTCGACGCGTGGCTCGCGGCGTGCGCGGCGTTCGGCCGCTTCGAAGCCAAGGAACCCGGCCCGACGCGCCAGACCGTGGAGCTCGCGGTGTTGGGTCAGGTGGAGCCGACCGAACTCTTCCTCTACGTGCCGCAGGGCTACGACCCGGCGAAACCCGCGCCGCTGCTGCTCTGGGGCCACGGCGCCGGCGGCACCGGCGCGCGCGAGTACCTGCAGTGGCAGCAGGTCGCCGACCGGATCGGCATGCTGGTGCTCGCGGCGACGGAATTCGGCAAGGAGCCGGGCTGGGGCTACACGCCGCGCGAGCGCAGCTCGCAGCTCGCGGCGCTGCGCTGGGCCCGCCGCACCGCCAACGTCGACGAGAACGCGGTGTTCGTCGGCGGCTGGTCGCGCGGTGGGCACATGACCTGGGACCTCGCGCTGCGTTTCCCCGACCTGTTCGCCGGCGCGGTCGTGTGCGTCGGCGCGCCGCGCCTGCAGATCGGCACGCAGAACAACATGCGCTACCTCGAGAACGTCGCGCACCTGCCGATTCGCGACCTGCAGGGCAGCCAGGACGATCCGCTCGCGCTGCTGAACCTGCACCTCGCGTTCGAGCGCCTGAAGAAGCTGGGCAACACGGACGCGGTGCTGCGGGAGTTCCCGGACCGCGGCCACGACGCGGACCTGTCGGCCGTCGATTGGGCCGGGTTCTTCACGGCCCGCCGCGATCCGAGTCCCAAGCGCGTCGTGCGCCTGGCCGCCGAGTCCGACGAGGCGCAGGCGCGCTGGGTGCACATCACGGCCTTCGACGGCAAGGTCGCCGTCGACGTGGCGCCGCAGGTCAACCCGGCGACGTGGGAGCGGCTCGACGAGGTCGGCAAGCGCGCATTCGTGCTCGACAAGCTCGTCGAACACACCGCGCGCCTCGTCGTGCAGGACAAGGGCGGCGGCCACTTCCTCGCCGACGGCCGCGGCGTCAAGGGCTTCGAGCTGTCCCTGACGGCCGCGCAGCTCGGCAAGGACGGTGCCGTCGACGTGCGCTGGCTGAACCGCACGGTGCGCAAGAAGGTCGCGCCCGAGGTCGCGGTGCTGCTGCGCGAGTTCGTCGAGCGCTTCGACCGCACGTTCCTGCCGGTCGCGAGTCTGGTCGTGCCCTGATCGTGCAGGTGCGCTCGTCCTCATCCGGTGCGCCGCTGGCACGCTGGCCAGGCACCGGCTGGCCCCGGCTTCGATCGGGCTCCTGCCCGGCAGCGTTCCGACCGCAGCACGGTCCACTTCCTCGCGCGCGCGAGCCTCGAACGGATATGGTCGTTGCGATGTCCCGCGATGCGTCACTCACGCGCACAGTCGGCGCACGCGCACGCCTCGCGCCGGTGGCGGGGACCTGATGGCCGACCGCTTCGTCGCCACCCAGCCCGGTGCCCTGCTCGACGTGCTCGCGCGGCACTTCGAGCAGTGGAGCAGGAACACGCTGCGCCAGCGGCTGCGCCTCGGCTGCATCGACGTCAACGGCAGCACGGCGAGTCGGCACGACCAGCCGCTGCAGCCCGGCGACGTCATCGAGATCCACGCCAAGGCCTCTGGGCGCGCGGCGAACCGGTCGGCGGCGTCGCTGCCGATCCTGCACGACGACGACGACCTGCTCGCCATCGACAAGCCGCCGGGTCTGCTGTCGGTGTCCACCGACGACGAACGCGAACGCACGGCGCTCGCGCTCGCTCGGCAGGTCGCGAGCCGACCGGGTCGCCGGGCCGACCTGTGGCCCGTGCACCGCCTCGATCGGGAGACGTCGGGGGTGCTGCTGTTCGCGCGTTCGTTGGCCGTGCGCGATCGCGTGCAGGCCGACTGGGGCCGCACGCAGAAGGTCTACGTTGCGGTCGTCGAAGGCAACCCCGAACCCGAGGCCGGCACGATCGACCAGCCGCTCTGGGCCGACAAGAACCTGCGCGTGCACACAGGTCCACACGCCGAGGCCAAGGAGGCGCGCACGCACTACCGCGTGCTGCGGCGCGGCCGCGGTTGCAGCCTGCTCGAGGTCGAACTCGACACGGGGCGCAAGCACCAGATCCGCGCGCACCTCGCCTGGCTCGGGCACCCCGTCGTCGGCGACGACCGGTACGGGCACGCGGCATCGCGCCTGTGCCTGCACGCGCACCGGCTCGTGCTGCGGCACCCGGCCAGCGGTGCCGAGCTCCGACTCGAGGCGCCCGTGCCCGCGGCACTGCTGCAGCTGGTGCGCCACTGAGCCACGCCGCCTCACCGCGGCGACAGCGCGAATTCGCCCGAGATCGCCGTGCGCCAGTACTCGGCCGAGTCGTGGCCGCGCTGCAGGTTCAGGTAGCGCACGCCGTCGCGTTCGCACAGGAAGAGCCGCCGGCCGTAGACCGAGACCACGTCGGGTAGGAAGTCGGCGAGCACACGGTTCGTGCCGTCGGCCGGATCGACGACGGCGAGGTCGCGGCTGCGGCCGCCGAGCACGACGTAGACGAGCTTCGCCACCGGGTCGTAGATCGCCATGCCGCCGTCGCTCGAGTAGCGGAAACCGAGCGGGTGCACCGGCCCCCAACCGCGGTCCCTCGTCCACGTCGTGATCGCATCGCCCGAGAGCAGCAGCAGGCGTTCCCCGTCGCTCATGAGGTCGGCGCCGAGTTCGTCGGTGTAGTGCATCGCCGAGGGGATCAGCGTCGGCTCGCTCCAGAGATCGAGCGCCGGGTCGTAGCAGTACAGGATGCGCGTCACGGGATCGCGCAGCGCGTAGACCAGACCCTGGTGGCAGACCATGGTCATGTTGCGCGGCAGGTCGTCGTTCCCGGTGGCGGCCGGGAAGCTGCGCAGCGGCGACAGGTGCCGCACGAGCGCGTCGTTGATCGGCAACCGCTGCGTCACGTGCTGTCTGTTCTTCTTCGTGTGCAGGTCGAGGCAGAAGAACTCGTCCGAGTAGCCGTTCGTCAGGTAGATGCGCGCGCCGTCGGTGCAGAGGGCCGCGCCCTCGGTCGCGAAGTTCTTGCCGAAGACCGGCGCGTCGTCGGCCGGCGAGTAGGCCCAGTCGTCGTAGCCGTTGCTGCGCAGCAGGAACTTTCGCTGCGCGAAGACCTCGGGGTCGAGGAACACGAGGTTGCCGACGCTGTCGCGTTCGCGCACGAGGTCGCCCGAGACGCCGCCGGCCCAGAGGTTGAGGACCTGCCAGCGGCTGCCGGCCTCGACGGCGCGGTCGACGATCGACACGACCTCGAGACCGACGAGCGCGATCGAGAACAGCGTGTGGTGCAGCTGCGACAGCACGTGGATCTGCCGCGACGCGCCGGTTCCGGTCGAGAACAGCGTCTGGCCCGCGTCGCGCAGGCCGATCGGCAGCCGCGGGCGCAGGTAGTAGAACTGCCGGTCGGGGGTCAGCATGCCGACGGCGCGCGAGTCCTTGCCGTGCGTCATGAACATCACGTGCGACTCGGGTTCCTGGAAGACCATGCCGCCGCGGTCGAGCGCGGGCCGGAAGCCGAGCACGAGGAACAGGTGCGTGGTGCCGGCCCAGGTCCTGGTCTCGAGGTCGAACGACGAGACGTGGTGGTCGCCGAACGCGAGCAGCCGGTGGTCGATGCGGAACAGGCCCGACGCGTACTTGCCCGGTCGGTTGACGGTGTCGACAGGGGGCAGCCGCTCGAGCTGGCCGTCGCGATAGCGCAGCAGCTCGTTGTCGCCGCCCGCCGGCATGCAGACGATGCCGCCGGCGCCGTCGTCGACGGCACGGGCGCCGCGGCCGGTCGCGAGCGCGAGCCCCGGCAGGTCGCTCGCCTTGCGCGTCGTGGCATCGAAGCGGAACGCGAGTTCGCCGCGGCCGGGTAGCACGACGATCGCTGCGTCGGCGAGCGCGGCCACGGCCGAGAACGCATCGACGGCGCGCGGCAGCACGTCCGGCCAGTGATCGAAGGAGCCGTCGGCGTGCACGACTTCGGCGTCGGTGCCGTGCAGCAGGTAGGCGGTGCCGGCGATCGTCACCGCGTGCGTGTAGCCCTGCCAGTCGTGCTCACCGAGCGGCGTGCTGCGCCACTGCTTCGGCGGAGGCGCGGCCGCGGTCTGCGCCGGGGTCGCCGGCGCGGGCAGGCCCGCGAGGACCAGCCAGGTCAGCGGGCTCGCAGGCGGGAGCAGGCGGCGCGCGGGGAACATGGGCCTGCAGCGTAGCGTGTCGATTGCCATCGGGCCCTTGTCACTCGAACGTCGTGAACAGCGAGTCGTGGCCGAACAACAGCACGTGCAGTTCGCGCAGCGCCTCGTCGGGCAGCGCTCCCGCCGGCAGGTCCGCGTGCGCGGCGAGGTGGCGCACGACCCGCTGCCGCGCCGCGGCATCGTGGCGCAGCCGTACTTCGCCGTAGCTGCGTGCACGCGGCAGCTCGCCGCGCTCGAGGTGCTCGTGCACGTTGACGCGAAGCCGCTGGCACGTGGCGTACGGGGTCAACCCGAAGTGGATCGGTCGTTCTTCGAGCGGATCGGCCCACGGCAGCCAGCGGCCCATCTGGCCGTCGAGATCGGGCAGCTCGAGTTCGGGATGCAGCGCCGCCAGCTCGAACGCCGCGAACAGGTGCGCGTAGAGCGGATTCGGCGCGCGGCGGCCGACGCGCAGCGTGCGCGCCGAGGCCAGGAAGTCCGCTTCGCGCGCGAAGTCGCGGTGTGCGTCGAGCTGCACGCGGTGGTCCTGGCCACCGAGCAGCAGACCGCCGTCGACCGCCGGTTCGTCGCCAGCTCGCGGTGCGTGGTGCAGCGCGCGCGCGGCGCGCGGCGTCAGCACGACGTTGCCGTCGCCGGTGCGCATTGGCACGGCCCCGCCGACGAGGCGCAGCCGCTGCAGGCGCAGGCGGTGCCGCAGCGAGTGGTTGCCGCGCGCGAACAGCGGATGCGGCCGCGGCGCCTCGATCGCTGTCTCGGGTGCATCGCTGCGGCGCGCGCAGACCACGAAGTTGCCGCGCAGCTCCTGCCACAGGTCCAGGTAGCCGAGCACGAAGCTCTGGCAGCGTTCCGTCAAACCGAGCCGTTCGGCCATGACGTCGGGCTGGGCCCACGGCCGGTGGAACCAGAAGGCCGGCGCGAGCCCGGCCTGTTCCAGCAACGCGCCGAGCTGCCAACCCGTGAAGCCGCGGTCACCCGCGTGCAGGAACGCGTCGACGACGCCGGCATCGTTCCGGCTGTCGCTGTAGGTGACGAACGCGAAGCGCAGCGGGTGGGCCTTCGGCAGCGCGCGCACGAACTCGCGCAGCACGGCCGGGTGGTGGCGTTCGGTCGCCGAGAGTCCGAGCAGGCGCGCGAGCCGCTGCAGCTGGAAGATGCGGCAACGCGACCAGTGCGGGTAGACCATGAGCCGCAGCACGCCGCGCGGTGAGAGCCGGTCGCGCAGCGCGCGCAGCGTCGAGCCGGGGTCGGCGAGGTTCATGAGCACGCCGTAGCACTCGATGAGGTCGAACTGGCCGGCGGGCCACGTGCTCGGGTCGCCGAGGTCGCACGCGGCGAATTGCACGTGCTTCTGGCGGTGCAGCCGGCAGCGGCGCTGCGCGATGGCGAGGCTCGTCGCGCTGAGGTCGGTCGCCGTGATCTCGGCGTGCGGGTTGGCGAGTGCGAGCACGTACGGTTGGAACGTGCCGCAGCCAGCGATCCAGATGCGCGGCCGCGCCGGGGCGGGGCCGCTGCCGCATCGGTCCCAGAGCCACGACGTGTGCAGCTCCCACGGGTGGGTGCTCGGCACGGCGGCCAGCAGCGGCACCTGTGGATAGGGCCACGCTTCGTACTGTGCTTTCACAGCTTGGGCCGTCACCGACTGGGTCGTGCCTGCATTCGAGGTCGTGACGTTCGCCATGATCCGCCGGTCCTATCGGCCGGACCGGGGCTGCGACTCGCGCGCACCACTCAGCTCGCGTCGACCTCGTCCTCGCCGTCGTACATCTCGGCGATCTCCTCGCGCGCCGCGTGCAGGTCGTCGGGAGTCTTGACGGGCAGGAAGCGCGTGCGGCGGCCGCTGCGCCGCACCTGCAGGAAGTTGGTGCTCAGGTGGGCCGTCAGCTCGCCGATCAGGTGTTCGACCTGCACCGCCCGGCGCTCCTCGACGATCTTCTCGACGTAGTACCAGCCGAGTTCGAACTCGCGGTCGAGCGCCTGGGCCGTGAACGTGAACGTGTTCGTGTTGAAGACGCTGACGATGTTGGCATCGAAGCCCTCGGGGTAGCGCACCTGTTCGACGAGCTGCGTGCGACCGAGGTACAGGAACGGCGAACCGCCGACGTCCTCGGGCCACTTCGGCGCCAGCTCGACGGTCGCGTCGCAGGCGCTCTGGATGTGGTGGCCGAGGATGACCGCGTCGACGCGCGCGCCGACGTTGTCGACGTTCTTGACCAGCAGGTAGCGACCGCCGCCGTCGAGGAAGCGCTGCAGCGCGCCGCAGCGGCGAAAGGCGGGCACGAAGTCGCCGTGGCCGGGGCCGTACGGTGACGGCTCGCCGTTCTCGAGCTTCAGCAGCTGGCCCTTCTGGTCCATGCGCAGCGCGACGAACTGCGTGAAGGTCTCGATGCGCGTCCGGTCGGCGCCGAACCAGTCGTGTTCGTCGAGGTGCGCGCGCGTGGTCTCGTCGGTGGCGAAGCTGTTCATGAAGAACAGGGGCACGCGCCCGCCCGTGCTCCGTTCGGCGTGCAGCGCGTCCTCGATGGCGAGGGCC
>DASUFY010000137.1:0-25398 GCA_036274315.1 Planctomycetota bacterium
CGACGCGCCGCCCGAGCGCGAGCGGCTGCAGTCGCCGCACGAGCGCGAGGCGCTCAACGGCCTCTACGAGTGCATCCTGTGCGCGTGCTGCACGACTTCGTGCCCGTCGTTCTGGTGGAATCCGGACAAGTTCGTCGGGCCGGCCGGGCTGCTGCAGGCCTACCGGTTCCTCGCCGACTCGCGCGACCAGGCGACGGCGGCGCGCCTCGACGACCTCGAGGACCCGTATCGCCTGTTCCGCTGCCACACGATCATGAACTGCGTCGACGTGTGCCCGAAGGGACTCAATCCGACGCGCGCCATCGGCAAGATCAAGGAGATGATGGTCAAGAGGTCCGTATGATGGATCGCGCGGCGCGCGAGCGGCTCAAGTGGAAATGCCGGCGCGGGCTGCTCGAGCTCGACCTGGTGCTCGAGCGCTACCTGCGGCGCCACCCGGAGGACGCGGAGCTCGCGGACCTGCTCGACCTGCCGGACAACGACTTATGGGACATCGTGAGCGGCCGCAGCGACCGCTTCGATGGGAGGCTGAGGGGAATCGTGGCGCGGCTGCGCGCCAGCTAGGGGACCACGCATGGACAAGAAAGCGACGCTCAACCTGCCCGACGGGCAAAAGCTGGACTTTCCGGTGCTGTCGGGAAGCATCGGCCCGGACGTGGTGGACATCCGCACGCTGTACGGCAAATCCGGCATGTTCACCTACGATCCCGGGTTCCTCTCGACCGCGAGCTGCAGCTCGACGATCACCTACATCGACGGGGACGCCGGCGTGCTGCTGTACCGCGGCTACCCGATCGAGCAGCTCGCCCAGCAGTGCGACTTCCTCGAGGTGTGCTACCTGCTGCTGAACGGCGAGCTGCCGGACCGCCAGCAGAAGGAGGCCTTCGACGACATCGTCACGCACCACACGATGGTGCACGACCAGCTGACGCGCTTCTTCAACGGCTTCCGGCGCGGCACGCACCCGATGGCGGTGATGGTCGGGGTGGTCGGGGCGCTGTCGGCCTTCTACCACGACTCGCTGGACATCTCGAACCCGGAGCACCGCACGATCTCCGCGTTCCGGCTGATCGCCAAGCTGCCGACCATCACGGCGATGGCCTACAAGTACACCATCGGCCAGCCGTTCATGTATCCGAAGAACGAGC
This sequence comes from Planctomycetota bacterium, assembly GCA_036274315.1. GTDB lineage: Bacteria > Planctomycetota > UBA1135 > UBA1135 > UBA2386 > DASVAL01. The sequence continues at coordinate 1,149 of DASUFY010000137.1, forward strand.
TGTCGTACACGGCGAACTTCCTGCGCATGATGTTCGGCACGCCGTGCGAGGAATACCAGCCCAACGAGGTGCTGGTGCGCGCGCTGGACCGCATCTTCATCCTGCACGCCGACCACGAGCAGAACGCCTCGACCTCGACCGTGCGCCTGTCGGGCTCCTCCGGGGCCAACCCGTTCGCCTGCATCGCGGCCGGCATCGCCTGCCTGTGGGGCCCGGCGCACGGCGGCGCCAACGAGGCCTGCCTGAACATGCTCGAGGAGATCGGCGACGTGTCCAAGATCGGCGAGTTCATCAAGAAGGCGAAGGACAAGAACTCGGGCGTGCGGCTGATGGGCTTCGGCCACCGCGTCTACAAGAACCACGATCCGCGCGCGAAGCTGCTCAAGCAGGCGTGCAACGAAGTGCTCGCGAAGCTCGGCACCGAGGACCCGCTGCTCGAGATCGCGCTCGAGCTGGAGGCCATCGCGCTCGAGGACGACTACTTCGTGCAGCGCAAGCTGTATCCGAACGTCGACTTCTACTCGGGCATCATCTACAAGGCGCTCGGCATTCCGGTCGACATGTTCACGGTGTTCTTCGCGATGGGCCGGCTGCCGGGTTGGATCGCCCAGTGGCTCGAGTTCCACAGCGACCCCGACAGCAAGATCGTGCGTCCGCGTCAGGTCTACGTCGGCGCCACCGAGCGCGACTACGTGCCGGCGGAGCAGCGCGACAAGGCGACGCAGAGCCGCAGGGTGATCAACGCCTGATCGGCGGCCGGGCGCCCGCTGCGGCCGGCGCGGACGCCATGAATCCGACCCTGCGACCGCGCACGCGCAGCAGCACGAGCCGGCCGTACTCCCAGAGGAAGTTGCGCTGCATGCACCACAGCCGCCACCAGGAGACTGCCCGCAGCGGCCGCAAGCGGCGCCGCTCGGCGGCGATCGCGGGCAGTTCGCGCAGCGCCCACAGCCGGCCGCGCACGAACGCCCAGGCGACGGCGGGGCGCCCGCACAGCGGCATCAGCAGCACGATCGCCAGGTTGCCGAGCACGAACCACGGCAGGTCGAGCAGCAGCACGGGCAGCGGCAGGTTGACGAAGAACACCCACGTCGCGTTGCGCACCGAGCGCACGTTGAACGCCGTGTCGCGGATGCGGCGGATCGTCGCGTTGAGGTGGTGCCGCACGACCGCGTCCGGCGCGTAGCGGACCCGATGGCCGGCGACGACCGCCCGCAACGAGAGATCGGCGTCCTCGAAGTTGGCGAAGAAGTCGGCGCGGAACAGACCGATCCGGCGCAGCATCGAGCAGCGCAGCAGCACGGCCCCTCCACACGCGGCGAGCAGGTCGTTCGCGCGATTCCACGACGCGGCGCGCTGCAGGCGGCCGCGCGGCGCCACGTCGCCGTTGCTCAGCAGCCAGACGCCCGCGTTGTCGAGCGCGTCCGGCTCGTCGAACAGGCACATGCGGCTCGCTACCAGGCCCGTGCGTTCGTCGCGCCCGGCCTCGCGCACGAGGGCCTCGACCCACTGCACCTCGGCTTCGGCGTCGTTGTTGAGCAGCGCCACGAACTCGCAATTTCCCGCCGCGAGCACGGTCTGCATCGCGACGTTGCAGCCGCCCGTGAAGCCCGCGTTGTGCGGCAGCGCGTGCATGCGGATGCGCCCGCCGAACTCGGCACACAGCGCCGCAGCCTCGTCGTCGCGCGAGCCGTTGTCGACGACGTGGATCTCGAGCGAGGGCCAGGTCTGCGCGAACAGCGAGCGCAGGCAGGCGCGCGTGAACGCCAGCCCGTTCCAGTTGAGCACGACGACGGCCACGCGGGCGGCGGCGGGCGGCGGCGCGTTCGCCGGCACATCGGTCACGCGACCCCGCCGAGACCGAGGTGCACGGCAAACTGCCTGCCGAGCCCGAGCGCGAACCGCCCCGGCGCGCCGCAGCGCCACAGGCTGCGGAAGACGCGCACGTAGGGGTCGCGCCAGAGGGCCGGCGCCCGCTCGCGCACGAACGCGAGCTTCTTCGCCACCGCCTGGCGCCGTCCCGCGCGCAGGTCGGTGAAGGCCTCGTGCAGCAGGTTGTTGCGCAGGGCAGGGCTCGTTCCGATCACCGCGGACAGCAGGCCCGCCGAAGCACCCGCCGCGCGCGCTTCTTCGAGCACCTGCAGTTCCTCCTCGAAGCGCGAGTGGTCGGCCGTCGCCTCGCTGCTGGCCTGGGCGGCGTGTCGCCGGTAGCGCACGAGTGGCTCGGCAACGTCGACGATGCCGAAGCCCCGGCGCAACATGCGGAACCAGAACTCCCAGTCGAGGGCGAACCGCAGGTCGGCCCGGAAGGGCCCCGCGGCGCGCACCGCGTCGGTCCGGTAGAGCACGGACGGACAGCAGACGAAGTTGCCGCGCCACAGCCTCGCGTAGTGCGCGGCGCGGTCCTCGCCCGGCTCGTGCTTCCAGAAGTGGTCCTTGAAGCGCTCGGCCGGCGACGCGAACGGCACGCCCGCCGCATCGACGGCGGTGGCGCGGCAATGGGCCAGCCCCGCGTCGGGACGCGCCTGCAGCGCCTCGAGCATGCGCTCGAGGTAGGTCGGCTCGTAGACGTCGTCCTGGTGGGCGAGACAGACGAAGGGGGTCGCCGCGAGCTCGACGCAACGGTTCCAGTTGCCGCCGATGCCGCGCGGCGTCTCGTTCTCGTGGATCAGCACGCGCGTCCCCGCCACCTCGCGCGCCAGCGCCACGGAGCCGTCGCGCGAACGGTCGTCGACGAGCAGCAGCACGAAGTCCTGTCGCGATTGGGCCAGCAGCGACTCGAGCAGCGGGCGCAGCCAGGGCCCGGCATCGCGGCACGGGATCGCGAACGTGACAGCGCTCACGGCGGCAGCAGAGCCGGCCCGGTGAGGCAGGTCAAGCCGACCGGGACCGCGTTGGCGACGTTCTCGCGACTTCCGACCGTCGCCAGTAGGCTGTGCGTTCCCACCCCGCCCGCGGAGGTCGACCTTGCCCGTCACGGAATCACCGTTCTGGAATCCCAAGATCGAGACGCTGCCGAAGGAGCAGCTGCGCGCGCTGCAACTGCGCCGGCTGCAGCACCTCGTCGCGCGGGCCTACCAGGGCTCGCCGTTCCATCGCCGCCTCTACGAGAAGGCCGGCGTGCGACCCGACCAGATCCGGACGCTCGACGACATCCGGCGTCTGCCGTTCATGACGCGCGAGGACTGGATGGCCAACCAGGCCGACAAGCCGCTGTTCGGCGATCTGATCACGCGGCCGCCGCACGATGCGATCCGCTACCACCTGACGTCGGGCACGTCGGGCCGCCAACCGCTGCGGGTGCTCGACTCGCGCAAGGACTGGTCGTGGATCGCCGACATGTGGTGCTACGGCTTCTGGGGCTTCGGCATCCGGCCCGCCGACAGGGTGTTCTTCGCGTTCTCGTACGGCTCGTTCATCGGCTTCTGGGGCGCGCACTACTGCTGCGAGAAGCTCGGCTGCCTCACGCTCGCATCGGGCAACATGACGACGGAGCAGCGCGTCAAGCAGATCGTCGAGATGGGCGTCACCGTCGTCTGCGCGACGCCGACCTACGCGCTGCGCATGGGCCAGACAGCCGAGAAGATGGGCATCGATCTCAGGAAGGACGGCAAGGTGCGGCGCGTGATCGTCAGCGGCGAACCCGCCGGCTCGATCCCCGCGGTCAAGAAGATGATCGAGGACATGTGGGGCGGCAAGTGCGGCGACACGGCCGGCATGACCGAGATCGGCACGATCATGATCTTCGAATGCGACCACCAGCCCGGCGGCCCGCACATCATCGAGGACCACTTCATCGAGGAGGTGCTCGACCCGGAGACCGACGAACCGGTCGGCTACGGCGAGCGCGGCGAACGCGTCGTCACGTCCTTCGGCCGCGGCTTCATCCCGCTGCTGCGCTACCGCACCAAGGACCTCGTCTGCAAGGTACCGCACACACGCTGCGACTGCGGCCGCACGGGCGACATCTTCGAGGGCGGCATCCTGGGCCGCGTCGACGACATGAAGCTGATCCGCGGCACGAACGTCTACCCGCGCGCCGTCGAAGCCGTCGTGCGCGAACACGCCGAGGTCGAGGAGTTCCAGATCGTCATCACACGCGTCGACAACGTGCAGGACGAGATCACGGTCAAGGTCGAACTCAAGCCCGACCGGAACGACACCTGGCCGCGACTGCAGGCACAGCTCGGCAAGGACCTCGCCGATGCGCACGAGGGCCTGCGCTTCAACGTCGAACAGGCCAGGCAGGGCGAGCTGCCGCGCTTCGAGCTGAAGGCCAAGCGCCTGCAGGATCTGCGACCCCAACACTGAGCGAGACCCATGGACACGACGAAGGACCTGCTCGGCAATTCGCTCGACGAGCACGAGCGCGAACTCCTCGACCTCTACCGCCGCACCAAGGTGATGAGCGCACGAGACGGCCTGCCGCCCGTCGCGACTGCGAACGTCAAGCAGGCGATGGTGCTGCTCTGGAACGCGTGCAACGACCTGGCCCTGCTGTGCGAAGAACCCGGCTGCGACTGAGCGGCGCGCGCGCGCACAGGCTACGGTTCCGCGCCCGGTGCGGGCGGCGACGGCTTGGGATAGGCGCCGAGGTAGAACTTGAAGGTGCGCCCGTCGGGTGCGCTCTCGTCGTGGTACCTGCTGGCCAGCGCGGCCACGGCGTCGGCCAGTTCCTGCGCGAAGCTGCTGCGCGCGGCTGCGTCGGCGAAGCGCACGTCGACCTCGATGGTCATCGTCGGCAGCGTCTTCTGCGCGGCGGCGGCACCGGCGCGCAATGCCGCGAGGTCGGCGATGGCCTGGCTGGCGACCGCGATCTGGTACGCAGAGGAGAACCTGTCCTGCATGTTCGCTGGCCGGCTGCCGAGCGCACCGATCGCGTCGACCGAGATCGCGAAGCTGTCGCCGGCGCGCTGGTAGACACGCTCGGTGACGCTGCCGCGCTGGCGTGCGTGCAGCAGCGACACGAGGCCCTGGCGTTCGAGCTCGCGCAGGTGGTAGTTGAGCCGCTGCCGCGGCAGATCGAGTTGCTGCGCGAGACCCGCCGCGGACGCGGGGCTGCCCAGGCGCTCGAGGATCTGCAAGCGCGTCGGATCGAGCAGGGCCTGCGCCTGTCCGGGATCGGCGATGACGCGAACGGCCTCGTTCACGCGCCCGCTCCCGCGACCCGGTCGCCGGCGGCCGGGAGCCGGCGCAGCAGCGAATCGAACGCTCGCTGGTAGGCGTCGACGCGCGAGCGCGGGCCCGAGTAGACGGCCAGCCACAGCCAGACCTGCGTCTTGCCCGCCCAGTGTTCGCAGTGCACGCGGAACCAGCCATCGTCGAGGTTCGCGGCGACGCCCGAGAACTCGCGGCTGGTGGGCGCGTACAGCGTCGTTCCCGAGATCGGCCCGGCGCCCGGCACGTCGAGTGCGAAGCGATCGCCTTCGCAGAGGCGCGGCAGGCCCTCGGCCGCGAGGCCTCCGGGCCCGGTCAGACGTTGCCACGCGACCTCGGGCGCCAGCGCCGTCGAGTGGGCACTCCACGCCAGCATGCGCTCGCAACCGCGGTGGCGCTCGAGATACAGGCGCAGACTGCGCAGTTCGACCGGCCAACCGCCGCTGATGCCGTCGTACTCGGCGTCGAACGCCGCTTCGGGACCGAAGCCCGAATGCACGAGCCGCAGCGTCGTCACGCCGCGCCCGCCTTCGAGGTGGAAGTCGACGAACAGCGGCTGCTTGCCGCCCCGGCCGTCGTCGACGACCGAGTCGTAGCGCGTTCGCAGGTGCGCCCCGGGTGCGAAGACCTCGATCGTCTGCTCCCATGTGTGCATCTGCCCCCACTGCCAGAGCAGGCGGCCGCCGGCACGCGGTTCGCACACCGCGGTCGGCGCAAACCAGCGTGCGATGCTCTCGGCTTCGGTCAGCGCCTGCCAGACCGCGTCGCGCGGCGCCTGGATGTCGAGTTGGATCTGGAACGAACGCGGGGAGGGGGTCATCGGTCGGGTCCTCTGTGCTTGGGTTGCCACCGACAAATACGTTTGTCGGCCGAGCCTGTCAACCACCGACAGAATGTTTTTTCGGTTAGCGAGGCACCGCAGGCCGCGGACACATCTCTATTTTCTGAAGTGGGTTGCCATCCCTTGACCACAGGGCGGTCAGCGAGCGCTGCCCCCTCCTGAGTCGTCGCGGACCACGCGCAGGTAGGCCCGCCAAGGCCCGACGGCCTCGGCGTAGCGGCGGGCCATGACGCGCGCGATCTGCGTGATGTGGGTCAGGTCGTGCACGACCCAGGTTGCGAGGTGCTGGCCGAGCGTGACCGGGCCGAACTCCGGATGGCGGCCGCGCCGCAGCAGGTCCGGCGGCGTGAGCCGGAGCCCGCGCAGGGCGTCGAGGCTGCCGGCGCGCAACGTCGCGAACTCCTCGAGCAGATCGCGCACCGGCCGCGGCTCGCGCCGCGACTGCGCAAAGCGATCGAACGGCGCGAACGGCACGGCCTCGCCGCGCTCGAGCAGGTGCCGCGCGCGCGGGATCCAATCGCACCGCTCGCCCTCGATCAGGTGACCGAGCACTGCGATAGCGTTCCACGTCTCGGGCCCTTCGTCGCAGGTCAACCACGCATCGGGCAGGTTGCGCAGCCAACCGTCGAGTGCCGCCGGCGTGTTGGCCAACAACGCCTGGGCCTGCGCGAGGTCGAAGACGGGATCGGGCAAGGCGGAAACGTCGCGGTCGCTCACGAAGCACCTCGTCAACTGCACAGGACTGGAACCTGCCTCGCATCGTAGCGCCGCCGCAAGCGCCTGCCCGCGCGCTCGGAGGTATGGTGGGTCGATGCTCCTCCCGCTCGCCGCAGCACTCGCGCACCTGTTCGTCGGCGCGCCGCTCCACCAGTCACCTCGTGCGCCGCAGCGCCCACCGAACGTGGTCTTCGTCATGGCCGACGACCTCGGCTACCGCGAACTCGGGTGCTTCGGCCAGCAGAAGATCCACACGCCGCGCATCGACGAACTGGCGCGCGACGGCATGCGGCTTCTGCACCACCACGCGGGCTCGCCGGTCTGTGCGCCGTCGCGGTGCGTGCTGATGACCGGCAAGCACCCGGGGCACGCGGCGGTGCGCGACAACAAGGAAGCGCAGCCGGAAGGTCAGTGGCCGCTGCCGGCCGGCGAGAAGACATTGGGCGAAGTGCTGCTCGGCGCCGGCTACCACACCGGCGCCTTCGGCAAGTGGGGTCTCGGCCCGTTCGGTTCGAGCGGCGACCCGCTGCGCCGCGGCTTCGAGCGGTTCTTCGGCTACAACTGCCAGCGCCACGCACACAGCTACTGGCCCGCCTTCCTCTACGACGATGCGACGCGCGTGCCGCTCGCCAACGACCCGCCGGTGCCCGCCGGCGGCCAGCTGGGCCCCGGCGACGACCCGCGCGACCCGGCCAGCTATGCGCGCTTCATCGGCAAGGACTACGCGCCGGACCACATCCGCGACGCCGCGCTCGCGTTCGTGCGCGCGCACGCGCGCGAACCGTTCTTCCTCTACTACCCGTCGACGCTGCCGCACCTCGCGCTGCAGGTGCCCGACGCCGAGACGAAGGCCTACGAGGGCAGCTTCGCGGAGACACCCTACACGGGTGGGAACGGCTACACGCCGCACGCGACGCCGCGTGCGGCCTACGCGGCGATGATCTCGCGCCTGGACAGCGAGGTCGGCGCGATCGTCGACCTGCTCGCCGAACTCGGCCTCGAGAACGACACGATCGTCGTCTTCACGTCGGACAACGGCGCCACGCACAGCCCGGTCGGCGGCACCGACGTCGACTTCTTCGCGTCGTGCGGCGAACTGCGCGGCCGCAAGGGCTCGATGTACGAGGGTGGGATCCGCGTGCCGGCGATCGTGCGTTGGCCGGGTCACGTGCCGAAGGGCAGCGAGAGCGCACGCCGCACCGGCTTCGAGGACTGGTTGCCGACGCTGGCCGAACTCTGCGGCGCAGATGCCCCCGCCGGCATCGACGGCATCAGCTTCGCAGCGACGCTGCGCGGCGCACCGCAGCCGGAGCGAGCGTTCCTCTACCGCGAGTTCGCCGGCTACGGCGGCTGGCAGGCCGTCTGGGTCGGCGAGCACAAGCTCGTGCGCAAGGACCTGCAGAAACGCGTCACGACCGAACTCTACGACCTCGCGGCCGACCCCGGTGAAGCGACGGATCTCGTCGCGGCCGAACCCGAACGCGTGCAGCAGCTCGAGTCGATCCTGGCGCGCGAGCACGTGCCGTCGCCGACGTTCCCGCTGCAGGCGATCGACGGCAAGTAGGCCGGCTCTGGTCGAAGCCACCGACGTGGCAACCGTTCGCTCAAGGCTTCTGCCCGGCCGCCGCGATCCTGGCCGTCAGCTTCACGCTCGTGGGTGGCATGCACATCTGCTCGTCGCAAACCTGGTAGCCGAAACGGCAGACGACGTCGACCGGAGTCGACGGCACCTTGCCGGCGATTTCGCATCGGAACGCGATCGCACCCTCATAGATGGAGAGCCCGCGCTCGGCGCCATCGGCGCGGCCCTTCGGTCGTTGCCATGCCGTCGCCTGCTCGAACCCCGGTGGCAGCTCGAGGTCGAGGGTAGTGGGCGCGTATGCGGCCCCCTTCGGCAGGTCGTCGTAGGCATGCCAGCCGTCGAGGATCTTGACGCGGACCGTCACCGCCAGGCGACCGTTGTCGAGCGCCGCCACGGCGATGGCCGCCGCGAGCGGACTGCCAGCCGTTGGTGCGAGGTCGGCTGTGCGCTTTCCTGGCGAGACTCCGTTGGTCTCGGCTGGCTTGCCGGAGTGCGGGGTGCCGAGCCGGTTGACGAGCCACTTGTAGCCACCCGACTCGGTGAAGAAGAGGTGCTCCCGGTTGGCCTGCAACCAGGACCCCCACTCCGCCGCCGTGGCGAACGACACGTCGGTGTAGCGCTCCAGCAAGGTGCGTGCGAGTTCTGCGTCGCGGCCCGTCGCCAATGCGGCGACCGCCTTGTCGAGCAGCGCGATGTCGTCGTTGGCGACACCGAAGCGTTCGAGGTCCTCGTCGACGACGAGCTCGTACCAACCCTGGCTGCGCATGTAACTCAGCCGCTTGGTGATGTATGCGCGGATGGCCTGCTCGTCGCCCTCGATCTTGGACCACGCTTCGGCCGCGACGAAGCGCTTGATCCCGTCGAAGCGTCCGGGCATCCGCGGCGGCGACATGTCGAGCACGGCTCGCTCCTGCGCCGCCACCTTCTCGCCGGCGTCGATCCGCGCCTGGATCGCGACCTTCTGCTTCGCGATGTCGTTCCCGATGGCCTGGTAGGTCGCGATGATCTGCGCGTAGCCCTGCTCGCTGATCCCATCGAGCGCCTGGGTCACGCTCTCCCGCATCATCGTGCCGGGTCGCTTGCGTGCGATCGGCGTCTGGCCGGCGAAACGCGCGATGTAGTGCACCGCGTTGATGAAGACGAGCCGAGCTTCTTCGGTCATGTAGGTCGGCGAGGCGGCGAACCCCCAGTGCAAGAAGTTGCCGTGTCGGCCGATCGCGACCGCATGGGGATTCTTGCTGTTGACGCCGCTCGAGATCCACTCGGTGTCGGGCGAATCCAGGAACCCGGAATCGCGTGAGACGACGCCGACGAGCTGGTCGGTTCCGTCGGTGTAGCCCTCGGTTTGCACCCGCCACATCGGCATCGTGGCGGTGTGTTCATAGCGGGCGTAGGCCGCTGGCGTCGGACGTTCCTCGATGGTGAGGTCGACCTTGTTGGGGGTGTTGAAGATGTCGTGTTCGATGCGCATCCCGTGCGCATGGGCGTCGAGACACATTCAAAGCCAGTCGAGCTTCAAACCGATCGGCTCGCCGATCAGCGGCGAGTTCTCGGCGATCATCAAGGCCGGCCGGTCGAACGACTCCGGCAGGTAGGTCGCGGCCTTGTAGATGCGCTCACCGGTCCTGGGGTCCTTCTCGTCGACGCGCGGCGTCAGCGCTTTGGGGCGGCAGTCGAAGATCGTCACATCGGCGTCGTTCGACATCTCGATGGCGTAGTCCTCGCCATGAACGACGCGCACGTTCTCGAAGTGGTAGCGCAGCAGCGCTTCCCACGCCGCGGTGCGCTCGCGGTAGAGCCGGAGCGTGCGCTCCTTCGCCATGTCCGCGAAGGGCAGCTTGGGTGCCGCAGGGTCTTGCCCGACCAGCAGCACACGGAGGCCACTCTTGGTGGCCGGCGAGGCATCCTGCGCGCCGGCGAAGGCGCCGAACAACAACAACGCTGCCAGAGGAATCAGTGGTCGGAGCATCTTGGCCTCGTATGGGAGCAGGTCGGACTGAGACGCACACCGTTCGTGTCGCACGCAAGGCGCTCAGCGGATCGAGAACCCTAGCGCCCCGGGGTCCATTCGTCGCGGCCCATCCGGCCCGCCGACACGCTGGACCGGTGGGCGGACCGAGTGCTCACGGCATCGACGATCGACGATTTACTCGCATGAGCAAGCCTCGCCCGCGGGTGGCAGTGGCAACAACCGCGGCGCGGCCTATGCTCGCACCAGCGCCCATGAAGACGACGCAGACGACCGCCCGCAATGTCCTCGGCACCGCGCTCAAGCTGTGCAGCAGCAAGCCGGTGACCGGCTTCTTCCGCGACGGCTGCTGCAACACGAGCAACGAAGACCTCGGTGCGCACACCGTGTGCGTGGAGTTGACGGCCGAGTTCCTGGCCTTCTCCATGCAGGCCGGCAACGACCTGTCGACGCCGAACCCCGGGTTCGGCTTCCCGGGCTTGAAGCCAGGGGATCGCTGGTGCCTGTGCGCCTCGCGCTGGGTCGAGGCACTCGAAGAGGGCAAGGCGCCGCGCGTCGTGCTCGAGTCCACGCACGAGCGCACGCTCGAGTTCGTCCCGCTCGCGACGCTGCAGCGCTACGCGATCCCCGGCTGATCCGCCGGCGCGTTGGGCGCAGGCGCCGCTTCAGTCGAGCCCCGCACCGGGAATGCCCCCCGGCACGAGACCTTGCGGATCGAACGATTCGTCGTCGTCGATGCCGAGCTCGTGCATGCCGCGCACCATCGCGTTCGCGGGCACCGTGCCCTCGCGACGAGCGGTCGCGAGCGCCGCCTCGAGCAGACGCTTCTGCACCTCGGCGTGCAGCTTGCCGCGCACCTTGCTGCGCACGAAGGGCATGAGCGGGACCAGCATGAGCCGCTCGCCGAACGACAGGTCGGCGTGCGCGAGCCCGTGATCGAGCAACGCGTCGGCCGCCGCATCGGTGCACGCCCCGGTCGGCACGACCATGCCCCAGCTCATGCCCTCGCGCCACGCCGCGGGCAGGCCGAGCACGGCCGAGTCGATCGCCACGGCACCGGCCAGGGCTCGCGCCAACGGCACCAGCACCTCGTCGGGCACGGCTGGGTCCGGCGCGCCGTAGCGCTCGGCGACGCCGGCCCGGTCCGGGTCGGCTCGCGGCCCGGCCCCGGCGGACACGTGCTGTCGATGCCATCCGGCGACGCCTTCGATCGTGGCCTTCGCGTCGCCGAGCAGCAGCTCGTCGGCGACGTCGACCGCGAGCAGCAGCGGTGGCGAAGGCAGCGTCGCGCCGATCTCGCGCATGGCCGCATACACGGCCTCGTACTCGAGGTAGACGCTGGCCGCCGCGCTCTCGCCGCCGGCCGAGACCGAGGCCACGGCTCCGCGCCGCAAGTGCGCGCCGCGCCACGTCTCGCGCGGAGCGGAGTCCTGCCACTGCACCGAGGTGCAACCCGCGAGCAGCGCGAGCAGCGCTCCCGACAGCAGACCTCGCCGGCCACGTGCGTTCACCGTGCGTTCCATTGCCACGCGTCATGCTAGGCGATACAGCACCGGAACCGCGAACATGCCCGCCCCACAACCGCTGCGCCTCATCGTCTGGCCGTCGCTGGTCACCGGCCTGGTCAACTTCGCCCGCCTCTTCGCGGAACGGCAGGGCTGGGCCACGGTGCAGACCGGCGGTGCGTTCTCGCCGCTGGGCATCACATGGCTCGCGTTCGTGTTCGGCGCCTGGTTCGGCTGGCGCAACTCGCAGGGCGGCGCCGGACCGCGCTCACCGCGCGCGTGGAGCTGGTCGCTGCTGGCCCTGCTCGCCGTCGTGGGCATGGTCATGTGGCGCTTCGGCGGCATCGACCGCACCGACACGAGTGCTTCGGCCTTCGAAGCGCTGCGCAGTTCGGTGCTGCTGATCGCCGCCACGGCGAGCGCGGCGGCGCTGCTGCTCTTCCTGGTCTGGCCGCGACAGGCCTGGACGCTGCTGCTCTACGCGATCCCGGCGCGCGCCACGGTCGTGCTCATCACGTGGTTCGTCAAGCGACAGGGCTGGGACACGCACTACGTCAAGTTCGGTCCGGCCGGCATCGAGGTCGACCTGCACGACACGATGGTCAGCGCCAGCCTCGCGCAGTTCGGCTTCTGGGTGCCGTTCACGGTGATCGCTGGCACGTTGGCGGGGAGCGTGCTGGCAGGCCGGGCGCGCGCTGCGGCTCAGTGAACGAGCTCGTCGGCCTCGTAGACCGGGCCTTCCATGCACGTGCGCGAGTAGGGCCAGCCCTGGAAGCGCGGCCCCTGCACCTTCACCGTGCAGCCGTTGCAGACGCCATAGCCGCAGGCCATGTACGTCTCGAGGCTCAGGAAGCAGCGCATCGCGCGCCGCTCGCACAGCGCCGCGACGGCGAGCATCATCGGATCGGGGCCGCAGCAGAAGACCACGTCGGCGGGCCGCACCTCGCCGCGCACGAGCAGGTCATCGAGCAATGCCGTCACCATGCCGTGGAAGCCGTGGCTGCCGTCGTCGGTCGACGTGTGCACGCGCGCGAGTCCTTCGAAATCCTCGAGTCCGGCCAGCGCCGCGCGAGTGCGCCCGCCGAACACGAGCCGCGGCGTGCGCCCCTTGCCGCGCTCCTGCCGCGCATGCAGCAGGAACGGCGCCAGGCCGACGCCGCCGGCCACGCAGACCGCGTCGTCGACGTGCTGCGGGAACGGCCGCCCGAGCGGACCGCTGAGCACGAGGCCCTCGCCGGGCCGCAGGTCGCACAGCGCGCGCGTGCCCTCGCCGACCGGCTTGACGAGGAAGCTGCCCCACGAACCGTCGGCAGCGCGGTCGTAGAGCGAGAACGGCCGCGGCAACAGCACGGGCCAGCGTCGCTCGGTGCGCAGCATGTAGAACTGGCCGGGCAGCGTCGGCGGCACGGGGCCTTCGACCTCGACCGCGAACGATCCACCGCCGAGCGGGCGGCAGCGGCGCAGGGCATGAACTCGGGTCTGCATCGGGGCGCGCAGCATACCGACGCGGGGCCCGGCCGCCTTCAATCCCGTACGGGCGGCGCGGATCCGGCGCGCGCCCGCGCGGCTGCGATCGGCCGAGCAGGCAAGGCGGCGCGCAGCGTCACGATCGGGATCTCGGGCGGCGCGTCGATGCGGATCGGCAGCACCGTGACGCCGACGCCGCGACCGACGTAGAGCCGGCAATCGTTCTCGTGGAACCAACCGCGCTCGTAGCCGAAGCGGCTGTGGTGGATCGGGGCCCAACCGCCGATGCGCACCTGGCCGCCGTGCGTGTGCCCCGACAGCGTCAGGTCGACATCCACGGCGGCCGCCTCGAAGAAGAAGTCCGGGTGGTGGCTGAGCAGGATCGCCGGCTCGCCCTCGCGCCGGCCGTGCAGCGCGCGGTTGAGATCGGGCGCCCCTTCGGTCAGGTCGTCGACACCGCACAACCACAGCGAGCCGCCGTCCCGCTCGACGCGGCAGCCGCGGTTCAGCAGCACCTGCACGCCGCAGCTCTCGAGCAACGCCACCCAGTTCGCGATGTCCGCGCCCCAGAAGTGGTCGTGGTTGCCGGGCACCGCGAACATGCCGAGTTGCGGGCGCAGCAGGCGGAGCGGCCGCTCGAACAGGCGCAGCTCGCTTTCGCGCGTGTTGATCAGGTCGCCGCCGAACAACACGAGGTCGGGTTCGGTCGCCTGGATGCGCTCGAACAGGCGACAGAGGTCGGACTCGTCGAGGAAGCTGCCCGCGTGCACGTCCGAGACGAACGCGGCGCGCAGGCCGTCGAGGCCGGGCGCCATCGAGCGCAGCGGCATCGTCAGCTCCGGCATCTCGAGGCCGCGGCGCACGCGCCGGTGCAGCCAGCGGCCGATCGGCAGCCAGTCCAGGCCGCGGTTGACGCGCGCGACCATCTCGGCGACGAGACGGCGCAGCGGCGTGCGGCGACCCGTCAGCGGCCCGACCGGCAGCGGTGCGCGCCTCGACGAAGAAGCGGGATCGACACCCATCGCCTCAATGATCGCAGCTGGAGCCGGTCTTCGACTGCAACTTGTTGAACAACGTGCGCACGCCGATGCCCAGCAGCTCGGCCGTGCGCCGGCGGTTGCCGCCGCAGTGCGCGAGCGTGCGCCCGACCAGCTCGCGCTCCACCTCGGCCAGCGGGCGGCCGACCAGGGCCGCGATCGGATCGACCGAGGGCAACACCCAGGTGGGTTCGACCGGCGTCTCGGCGCCCGGGCGCAGCCAGCGCCGCACGAGCTCCCCGGTGACGACGCCGTCGTCGCACAACAGGCCCACACGCTGCACGACGTTCTGCAGCTCGCGCACGTTGCCGGGCCACGACCAGGCCCGCAGGGCGGCTTCGGCGCTCGCGTCGAGCGTCGCACCCGCGCGCAGGAAGTGGCGCGCCAGCGGCACGATCTCCTCCTCGCGCTCGCGCAGCGGCGGCAGCAGGATCGGCACGACCTGCAGGCGGTAGAGCAGGTCGCCGCGGAAGCGTCCCGCCGCCACCTCGCGCTCCAGATCGCGATTGGTGGCCGCGACGATGCGCACGTCGACGCGCACGGTGCGGTTGCCGCCGACGCGCTCGAACTCGCCTTCCTGCAGCACGCGCAGCAGCTTGCTCTGCATGGCCGCGGACATCTCGCCGACCTCGTCCAGGAACAGCGTGCCCGTGTCCGCGAGTTCGAACCGGCCCTCGCGGCGCTTCGCCGCACCCGTGAACGAACCCGCCTCGTGGCCGAACAGCTCGCTCTCGAGCAGCGCCTCGGGGATGGCGGCACAGTTGAGCTTGACGTACGGCCGCTGGCTTCGATCGCTGCACCGGTGCACCATCGCCGCGACGCGCTCCTTGCCCGTGCCGCTCTCACCGCGCACGAGCACGGTCGCGTTGCTCCTCGCCACACGGTGCACGAGGTCCAGCACGGCCTGCATCGACTTCGAGGCGACGATGAGTTCGCCGCCGACGCTCTCGGCGCGCAGGAAGCGGTTCTCGCGCAGGATCCGGCGCCGATCCGTGACGCGGGCCAGCAACAGCTCCAGTTCGTCGAGCCCGACCGGCTTCTCGAGCACGTCGTCGGCACCCTGCCGCATCGCCTGCACGGCGGTGTGCATGGTGCCGTGTGCGGTCACGAGCACGACCGGTCGGTCGGGTTCGGCCTGCTTCGCCGCGGCGAGCACCGCCATGCCGTCCGCGCGCGGCATCTTGAGGTCCGTGACCACGAGGTCGTACGAGCGCCGCGCCAGCGCCTCGATCGCCTGCTCGCCGTCGTCGGCGACGTGCACCTCGAAGCCCAGCGACTGCATCGCCTCCTGCAGGTAGTCGCGCGACAGGGGTTCGTCGTCGGCGAGCAGCACGACCTCGCGCGCGGTCACGCCGGAACCCCCGCCTCGGCCGGTGTGCTCTCGAGCAGCGGCAGGCGCACGCGGAAGCGGGCCCCCGGCTCACCGGGGTTCAACAGCTCGAGGTCGCCGCCGAGGTAGCTCAGTACGCGCACCGACAACGGCAGACCGAGGCCGGTGCCACGTTCCTTGGTCGACACGAACGGTTCGAACGCGGTGCCGCCGAGCTGCGCCGGCACACCGGGCCCGTCGTCCTGCACGATCAACTCGAGGCGGCCGTGCCTGGCTGCCGCCTCGACGCGCACAATCACCTGCGGCGATGCCTCGAGCGCGTTGCGGAACAGGTTGCCGAGCACGCGCCCGAGCGCGTCGGCATCCGCCCGCAGGTGCCGCGCACCGAGCAGCTGCACTCGCGTACTCGGCAGAGAGGCCGCTGTCGCCGCATCGGCGACGATCTCGGCGACGGTGGTCGTGCGCACGCGCGCACGGTCCGGGCGGGCGAAGCCGAGCAGCGAGGTCACGATCGCATCGACCTGGCGCATGCCGGCGGCCACCTTGGCGGCGAAGCGCCGGGCGGCCTCCCGATCCTCGCAGCGTTCGAGCAGTTCGGCGAAGCCCATGACGCCGTTCAACGGGTTCTTGATCTCGTGCGCGATGCCGAGCGCCAGCTCGGAGAGACCGGCGAGCCGGTCGAGGCGATGCACCTCGCGTTCGAGCTCCTGGACCTGCGATCGATCCTCGAGCACGACGAGGTCGCCGTCCGGCAGGCCGACGCGCCGGATGCGCACGAGGCCCTGCCCGATCACGACTTCACCCGGCGCATGGCTCGCCAGCTCGACGCCGACCGCGGCCGCGGCCGCGCACAGCCGCTCTGCTTCCCGATTGCAGCAGGTCGCGGCACCGTCGGCCCGCACCGTGACGAGGCCGAGCGGCAACGCGCTGAAGATCGCCTCGCGTTCCTGCAGCGACTGGTGCAACGCCCGGTTGGTCGCCTGCAGCTCCAGATCGATGTGCTCGGCGCGTTGCTTGAGCTCGGCGTAGCTGCGCTCGAGCTCGCGCGCGGCGACGGTGAACTGCTCGAAACCGTGCTGCAGGAGTGCCTGGTCGACGTTCACTGGTCGTGCTCACCGGGCCAGGTCAGGGCGTCGATCGTCGCCCGCGCGTCGTAGTTGCCGTGCAGGTTCATCCACCGGAACTGCTCCATCGCGGTCTGCGCCGCCATGCCCCACGGCCCCATGACCTCGACCTCGCCGCGCGCACCCTGCTTGGTGACGTCGCGCGCGCTGATCGAGAGGAACGGTTCGCGCACCTCCTGTTCACGGCGCTGGTAGTCGCGCGTCGACTTCACCGGCGACAGGTCTTCGTAGCGCTCGGCGTATCGGAACAACAGCTCGCGACAGCGACCCTGGCAGAACAGCGCCTGGAACAGGGGCTGCGGTCGCTGCAGCAGCGGCGTCAGCTCCTCGAGCGAACGTGCGAGGCGCTCCTTGCCGCGATCGTCGAATTCGCGCGCCATCTCGGGGCGGCCGCGCTCGCGCGCCGCGGCGGCGCGATCCATGAGCACCTGCCCGGCCTTGAACAGGGCCTGCGCCACGCGCAGGTGGTCCGTGGAACCCTGGATCTGGCTCTTCACGGGATCCAGTCCGAGCAGGCTCGCGAAGTCCTCGCCGGCGGTCTTCGGCGGCCGTTGCTCGCCGGCGGGCGCCGGCAGCGGGCCGGCAACGGCCTGGCCCGGATCCACCGGCCGCGGCCGCGAAGGCTGCGCGACACCGGCCTGCGGCACGACGACGAAGCTGCGCTCCTGACGTTCGGCACCGGCTCGTGCGGCGGCCTCGGTGCGCAGCTGATCGGCGGCGACGCGCAGCTTGTTGTAGCGTTCGAGCAGCGAAGCGGTGGCGGCGTCCTCCTCGCGCAGCTCCTGCTGCGACCGTTCGATGGTGGCCGTGGTCACCGGCGCGTCCGGGCGGAACTGACTGCCGTCCTCTTCGCCGGGCAGCCCGAGGTCATGGCGCAGTCGCATGTCGATCAGCCGATCGACCTCGGCGCGGTTCTGCTGCAGCTGGCGCTGCATCCTGGCCAGCTCGAGCTGTGCCGGGTCCGTCTGGCCCTGCGCCGCGAGCACGCAGCTCGCGGCCAGCCCCGCACCGAGCCTCGCGAACGCGTTCATCGCAGGATCCCCCGATAGGCATCCGCGGCGTACTCGGCCTTGCCGAGGCGCGCGTACGCGTCGCCGATCATGGTGGCGGCCCGGCTGCGCAGCTGCGCATCGCGGATCTTCGGCGCCATCGCGACCGCCTGCGGCGGGAACTCGTCGAGGTGCTTGCTGGCCAGCGCCTGCTCGTAGAGCGCGGTGATGGTCTTGAAGCGCGCGCGGTCGCCCACGTCACCCGCCGCATCGAGCATCGGGCGCGCGACGGCGATCGCCCGCTGCCACTGCCGGTCCGCGAGCATCTCGTCGGCGAGGAACAGCGCGAGTTCGGGCTCCTCGCCGCGCAGCACCAGCTGCTCGAGTTCGAGGAACGCGCTCTCCTTGTCGCCGAGCGCCAGCGCGGTGCGCGCCCAGATCTCGAGCGCGCGCTGACGCCATGCGCGCGTCAGACCGCCGAGGTGATGTTCACGGGCCTCGACGCTCGCGGCGCGGGCCTGCACGAACTTGTCCTGGGCGAGGTACGCCTCGGCCAGCAGCACGTAGGCCATGCCGCGGCGCGCGTCGTCTTCGGCGTGGATCAGGAACCACTCCAGCGACCGCATCGCCAGATCCGGCTTCTGCGTGCCGCCGGCGCCGTAGCCGAGCAGGAAATGGTAGTCGCGGAACTGCCGGTCACCGAGGTCGGCGAAGTAGGGCGACTCGCGCAGCGTCAGCATCGTCTCGTAGACGCGCGCGGGATCCTCCATGAGGAACTGCGCCTCACCGGCCAGCAGCCACACGTCGAGGATTTCGACCGAGTCGAGCAGCCGGATGATGCGGGCCCGCAGTTCGCTCTGGCACTGTTCGGCCAGCGCGCGCGCGGCCGCCGGCTGTTGTTCGGCCCGCGCCTGCCCGAGCATGGCCCGCCCGAGCAGGATCGTCGCCGGCGTGACCTCGGGCGCGCTGGGCAGACGCTCGAGCAGCCGCCGCGCCCATCGTTCGGCCTCGGCGTACTCCTGCTTCTGCTTGCCGCGATCGTGTTGGCCGCGCGCCAGATCCAGATGGCACTCGCCGACCGCGAGGATCGCCGCCGCGACGTGGTCGTGGGGGCGCTTGTCGTAGACCTCGGTGAAGAAGGGGATGGCCGCTTCGAGGTCGCCGCTCTCGACGAGCATCTGGCCGAGGTTCATGCGCACCTGCACGCTCTCCCGCTGCACGACCGGGTCGTATTGCAGTTCATCGCGCAGGAAGGAACGGTACCACTGCCCCGCGAGCGCGCGCAGGCGCTGCCGGCCCGACTCGGTGTCCGGCGACGGCGTGCGCACGACGTGCAGGGTCGGGCGCGAACCCTCGACGGGTTCGGCGTCGGCGAAGATGCAGTCGGCGCCCGCCGCGACCGCGATCAGCTGCGCGACCATGCGCGGGTCCTGGTCGGCGAGGTCGAGGTCGACGCTCTCGAACCGCAGGTCGTTCTCGAGCGGCGCGCTCTCGATCGTGATGTTCCAACCGACCGTGCTCGTCAACTCCCTCAGCGCGGCGAGGCAGTCGACCTTGCGACCGTCGGCGGCGACGAGCGTTCGCTGCACGGCACCTTCGGCCCCGCCCACGACACGCGCCGAGAAGAGCTGCGGGCCATCCTGCGGCTGCTGCGCGAGCGCCGCGAGCACGAGCGACGCGAGGTGCATCACTTGCGCCCCTCCGCCCCCTTGTCCTGTTCGCGCAGGCGCGCGGCTGCTTGCTGCAGCTGCTCGAGCCGCGCCTGCTCCTCGGCCGCGTTGGCCTGGTTGCGGTAGCTGTCCCCGAGCTGCAGGTACGCCTCGGCGACGTGCTTGTAGAGCCAGCTCGGAATCTGCCGCTGCTGCAACAGGAAGCGCGCCCAGATCCGGCGCAGCGACTCCTGGTCCCCGCTCTCCGCGGCGGCCTTCGCCATCGCGACGAGGTCGTCGGGCAGCGAGTGGCTGTGTTCGATCGCGTCGGCGCGCCGCTGGTACTCCTGCGCCTTCTTGAAGTCGTTGTTGCGCGCCGAGTAGTGGGCCAGTGCCATCAGCACGCTGAGCTGCTGGCTCGGCGCCATGCGCGGACTCAGGTAGGCGTCGAGGATCGACACCGCCTCGCGGAAGTCGCGGCGCTCGGCGGCGGCGAGCGCGCGGTTCCACGGTTCGCTGAAGCGGGGCTCGACGGGCGGCGGCACGGTCGGCTGCGCGGCCGGCGGCTCGCTGTCGTGCGCGGGCTTCGCCCCGGACCCGGGCGCCGGCAGCAGCGCGACCACGAACATCGCCAGCACGTTGACGGCGAGCAGCGCGCCGAGCACGAACTCGCGCGCGCGGTTGCGGACCGGCTGCTCCGGCGCGGCGTGCAGGCCGCGCGCCTGCGACAGCGCCTGCTCGCCGGCCGCGATCGCCGCCTCGGCCGCGAGCATCGCCTCGGCCTCGAGGTCCGGCGCGGACTTGCCTGCCGCCCTGGCCGCGGGTTTCGCCGGCGACGGCCGCGCGGCCGCGTCCGGCGCCGCCATCAGGTCGGGCAACCCGGGCGACCCGTCGGCCGCAGCCTCGGGTTCGGGATGCGCGTGCACCGTCGGCTCCTTGTCGCGCTTGGTTTCACTCACAGCTGACTCCAGAGGTCGGCGAAGACCGCCGGCAAGCGGGGTCCGACCTTGTCCTTCATCGGCATGTCATGGGCTCTTCCCTGATCCGTTGCCGCGGAACGCAGGCGGTCGGGCACGTTGAGGAAGTGCACGCGCCGGCCGTTCGCCCGACACGACGCGGCCCGGTCGAGGCAATCGACGAACAAGGCCGCGGAGATCGTGGTGTCGTGGAAGTCGACGGCGAACACCTCGGTGTCGGGCCACACGGCATCGGGCCGGACCACGGCCACGTCGACGTCGGGCCGGCCGTCGCGGCACAGGCGCAGTTCGAGCCGCGTGCGGCCGGCACTCGCCAGGACCCGCAGGTCGCCGCCGAGCGCCTCGAGCGCCGGCAGCGCACCTTCGTGCACCGGTTCGGCGCGCAGCAGCACGAACGGCCCCTCGTCGAGCAGCTCGACGACCGCGCCGGCCGGCAGGTGCGTGCCCACCTCCTCGACGAGTTGCTGCACGTCGATCGGCAGCCGATCCTCGGCCGCGGGTGGCGCGGGTGGCACCGAGACCGCGAGCACCTCCAACAGCCGCGACGGCGAGACCGGTTTGGTCAGCGTGGCACAAAGGGCCGGCAGCGCGTCGACCTCTTCGGGGTGACCGCTGATGGCCACCACGGGGCACGCGCAGCCGGCGACGAACCGCGATGCGGTGCCATCGGGCAGCCGCCAGTCCGTGATGACGATGTCGACGTGCTGCTGCTCGAGCGCGGCGGCCGCGGCCGCGCAATCGCCGGCGGTGCGCACCTCGTGGCCCTTGCGGCGCAGCAGCGCGGCGAGCCCTTCGCGGATGCCGGGCTCGTCGTCGACGAGAAGGCACCTCATGCGAGCGCCGGGCGCGACGCCGCCAAAGGCAGCGTGATCGTGAAGCGCGTGCCGCGCGCGAGCGCCACGCAGCGGATGCTGCCGCGGTGCGCGGCGACCGTCGCGCCGACCACGTGCAAGCCGAGCCCGGCCCCGCCGCGCGAGGACCAGCCGGCGGCGAAGATGCGTTCGAGCTGGTCCTTCGGCACGCCGCAGCCGTCGTCCTCGATGTGCAGGCTCACCTCGTCGTCGAGGCACTGCACGGCGATGCGGATCGTGCGGGCGCCGGCCTGGCGCGCGTTCTCGCACAGGTTGTCGATCGCGCGTTCGAGCAGCGCCGCGTTGCCCTCGACGTGCGCGTCGAGGGGGCAGCAGAGCACCTCGGCGCCGTGCCGCCCGGCCGCGCTGCGCACGAGTCGGTCGACCGAGACGCGCCCCGCCGAGGCGCGACCCGTGCGGGCCATGGCCAGCCAGCCGTCGATGATGCCCGTGAGCCGATCGAGGTCGCGCAGCGCGCCGTCGAGCAGCTGCGCGCGAGGATCGTCGGCGTCGACCATCTCGCGCACCAACATGATGCCGGTCATGGCCGAGGCCAGCGGGTTGCGCAGCTCGTGGCCGAGCACGCCTGGCAACCGGCTCGCCGCCACCTGGCTCACGCGAGCACCTTGCCCCGGGACGGGCGCCGGCCGAGCGAGTAGACGCGGATCTTGTTGTAGAGCGTCGTGCGGTTGATGCCAAGGATCGAAGCAGCCCGGCTGATGTTCCACTGCGTGTCGTCGAGCACCCTGGCGACGAGCTGGCTTTCGAGCGCACGGATCGAACGATCCTGGCCTTCGAGCACGACCGCCGTGCGGTCGATCTGGTCGCTGCCGTCGGGGCTGCCGCCCGTGAACGTCGGCAGGTGGAGCTCGTCGATCATGCCACTGCCGCAGACGATGCAGGCGTGTTCGATCGCGTTGCGCAGCTCGCGCACGTTGCCGGGCCAGACGTACTCGCAGAGCGTCTCCATCGCCTCCTCGGTGAACCCGGACAGGGCCTTGCCCATCTGGCGACCGATCTGGTCGAGGAAGAAGTGCGACAGCAGCGGGATGTCGGCGGCGCGTTCGCGCAGCGGCGGCACGTGCACCGTCATGACGTTGAGGCGGTAGAAGAGGTCCTCGCGGAAGCCGCCGGTCTGCACCATCTGGCGCAGGTCGCGGTTGGTGCTCGCGACGATGCGCACGTCGGCGGTCAGATCCTGCACGCCGCCGACGCGGCGGAACGTGCGTTCCTGCAGCACCCGCAGCAGCTTCGCCTGCAGCGTCGACTCCATCTCGCCGATCTCGTCGAGGAAGAGCGTGCCGCCGTTGGCGATCGCGAACAGGCCGTCCTTGCCCTCGCGGTTGGCGCCCGTGAACGCGCCCGGTTCGTAGCCGAACAGCTCGGCCTCGAGCAGCGCCTCGGTCAGCGCCGCACAGTTGATCGCCACGAACGGTCCGTGACGGCGCGCACTGCGCTCGTGGATGCAGCGCGCGACGAGTTCCTTGCCGGTGCCGCTCTGGCCCGTGACGAGCACGGTCGTGTCGGGCGCATGGGCGACCTGGTCGATGCGGGTCTGCACGTCGCGGATGCCGGGCGACAGGCCGACGAGTTCGGTCGACGTCAGCTCGCGCACGCGGTCCTGCAGCCAGGTCAGCTCGTTCTTGAGCTGGCGCGTCTCGAGCACGCGGCGCACGACGGCGAGGATGCGATCGGACGAGAACGGCTTCTCGATGACGTCGCTGGCGCCCTTGCGCATCGCCTCGACGGTGTTCGCGACCGTGCCGTAGCCGGTGAGGATCAGGATGTCGGCCGGCGGCGAGCCACCGCGCAGCTCACCGAGCATCGACAGTCCATCGGCGCCCGGCAGGTTGAGGTCGAGGAAGACGATGTCGAAGCTGCGCGACTTGCTGCGGGCCACGCCGTCCTCGGCGTTGCCGGCGGTCTCGACGTGCAGACCTTCGTGCTGCAGCATGCTGCGCAGGCCCTCTCGGATGCCTTCTTCGTCGTCGACGATCAGGACGCGGGGGAGACCGGGGAAACTGAGGTTCTTCATGTGCCGACCTTGTGTCTGGTTTCGCGTCACGGGCAGTGCCGGGCGGACGCGAACGTTGGATCACCTTGCCATGGGACTTTTCGACACGAGCCGCCGTCGGACTTTTGAGCAGTTGCGAGAAATGCTGCGGTTCCGGCGCGCGGCGCACACACGAAGCTCAAGGCCGGGACGCGCGCGCCGGAAGATGCTCTGCAAGCCACCGCCCTGCAGGCGGGCCATCAGGAACATCGGGGAATCATGGGTCTACGAGTCAACACCAACGTCGCTTCCATCAACGCGCAGCGGAGCCTGAGCAACGTCACGGAGCGCCTGAGCGGGAACTTCCGCCGGCTCTCGACCGGCCTCCGCATCTCCACGGCCGCGGACGATGCCGCCGGCCTCGCCATCTCGGAACGCCTGCGCTCGCAGGTCCGCTCGCTCGAGCAGGCCAAGCGCAACGCCAACGACGGCATCTCCTTCGTGCAGACCGCCGAGGGCGCGCTCAACGAGGTCAGCTCGATCCTGACCCGGCTGCGCGAGCTCGCGATCCAGTCCGCCAACGGCTCGGTCAGCAACGCCGACAAGGACACGCTCGACGAGGAGTTCCAGAGCCTGATCGGCGAGGTCAACCGCATCGGCCGCTCGACCGAGTTCAACGGCGTCAAGCTGCTCGACGGCTCCGCCAGCCTCGTCAGCTTCCAGGTCGGCTTCGGCACGACCGCCGGCATCGACACGCTGTCGGTCAGCCTGTCGGCCGCGCTCAGCACGTCGCTCGCGCTCAACTCGCTCGACATCGGTTCGGGCGGCGTGACGACGACCGCGCTGACGAACATCGACACGGCCATCAACACGGTCAGCGCGCTGCGCGGCTCGCTCGGCGCCGTGCAGAACCGCCTCGGTAGCACGATCAACAACCTGGCCATCCAGGTCGAGAACCTCAGCGCCGCCGAATCGCGCATCCGCGACGTCGACGTCGCCTACGAGACCGCGCAGCTGACGCGCAACTCGATCCTGCAGCAGGCCAGCATCTCCGTGCTGTCG
>DASUFY010000138.1:0-4033 GCA_036274315.1 Planctomycetota bacterium
CGTGCTCGGTTCGATCGCCATCATCTCGCTGCTCGTCGGCGGCATCGGCATCATGAACGTGATGCTCGCGACCGTGACCGAACGCACGCGCGAGATCGGCATCCGCCGGGCGCTGGGCGCCAGGCGCGTTGACATCGTGCGGCAGTTCCTCGTCGAGACGGCCGTGCTCAGCGGCTGCGGTGGGTTGCTCGGCGTCGGCGTCGGTCTCGTGATCCCACGTGCGATCACGCTGTTCAGCGGCAACCTGACCATCGTGCAGGTGCAGCACGTCGTCATCGCGTTCTCGATCTCGGTCGCGGTCGGCATCGCGTTCGGCCTGTACCCGGCGTGGCGCGCGGCGCAGATGGACCCCGTCGAGGCGCTGCGGCACGAGTGACGCGGCGCATCGGCGGCCGTCAACGCAGCCGTGCGTCTTCGGGACCGAGCCGTCCCGGCGCGCGCCGGCCCTTGCCCTCGGTCTTGGTCAGCGTGTCGCCGAGGTCCTCGCGCGCGGCCTGCGCGAGCTGCAGCAGCCGTTCGACGACCTCGTGGTGCTGCTCCTGGACGTCCACGGTCTCGCCGGGGTCGGCGCGCAGATCGAACAGGCTCAGCTCGATCGTCTTGTTCGTGTACGGCGCCGGCGAGCCGTCGACGCCGCCCGGCTTGCCGTCGAGCGTCGCGTACTTGTGCGGCAGATGCAGCTTCCAGCGCGCGTCGCGCACGGCCTGCAGCTGGCCGCCGCCGTAGTAGCAGTAGAAGACGCCGTGCGGCGAGGCCGCACCCGGCTCGCCGAACAGCAGCGGCGAGATGTCGAGGCCGTCGATCTTGTGCGCGGGCAGCTCGGCGCCGATGAGTCTGGCGACGGTCGGCAGGATGTCGATCGTCGACGCCAGTTCTCTGCAGGTCGCACCGGCCGGCACGTGGCCGGGCCAGCGCATGATCGTCGGTTCGCGGATGCCGCCCTCGAACATCGTGCCCTTGCCTTCGCGCAGCGGCCCGGCCGAGCCGGCGTGGTTGCCGTAGCTGAGCCACGGCCCGTTGTCGGACGTGAAGATCACGAGCGTGCGCTCGTCGAGGCCGTTCGTGCGCAGCGCGTCGAGGATCTGGCCGACCGACCAGTCGACCTCCATCACGACGTCGCCGAAGAGCCCTTGTCCGCTCTTGCCCCTGAACTTGTCGGACACGAACAGCGGCACGTGCACCATCGAGTGCGGCACGTAGAGGAAGAACGGCTGCGCCTTGTTGCGTTCGATGAACGACACCGCGTGTTCGGTGTACCACGTCGTCAGCTGCGCCTGGTCCTCGCCAGTGACCTCGGCCTTGGCGATGCGGTTGCCGTCGATGAGCGGCAGGTCGGGGTAACCTTCCTTGCGCTTCTGCGCGGCGGCGGGCAGATGCGCGTAGGCCGGGTGCAGCGGCCACATGTCGTTGCTGTAGGGCAGGCCGAAGTACTCGTCGAAGCCGTGCTGCAGTGGCAGGAACTTCGGGTGGTGGCCGAGGTGCCACTTGCCGAAGCACGCGGTCGCGTAGCCCTTCTGCTTGCACAGCTGCGCGATCGTCGTCTCCGCGTCGCTGATGCCGATCTGCGCGTCGGGACCCAGCGCGCCGCTGATGCCGACGCGGCGGTGGTAGCAGCCCGTCAGCAGCGCCGCGCGCGAGGCCGAACAGACGGCCGACGAGACGACGAAGTCCGTGAACTTCATGCCCTCCTTGGCCAGGCGGTCGAGGTTCGGCGTCGGCGTCCTGGCGCCGAATGGACCGATGTCGGCGTAGCCCATGTCGTCGATGAAGATGACGACGATGTTCGGGGCGGGCGCCGCGGGTTCGGATTGGCCGCGCGCCGGGGCACCGAGGGCAGCGAGAGCGACCAGCAGCGGGAGCTGGGCGGGGCCGGGTCGGACGTTCATGCGGTGGGGCATGGTAGAGCACGGGTCGCCGCGGCGCCCGGTCGGTGTGTCTGGCGCGCAGGTCCTTGCCTGGGATCGGCGCGCGGGAATACGGTTGCTGCATGAGCAGGCCAGGCCTCGCATGCGTGGTGTTCGCGGCGGCGATCGGTGCCGCGGCGGCTCAGCACGAAGGGTTCGAGGCGGCAGACGCGCTCGCCGAGCGGATCCGCAACGGCGGTTGGTTCGAGCCGTCGAAGTGGCGGCGCGGCGACGACGGGGCGCTCGAGGTGCACTACTTCGCCGATGTCGGCAGTGCCGAGAAGGGCCGCTTCGTGCCCCTGCTCGGCGCCGATCTCGAGCGAGGCCTCGCGAACGCCGGCGCGATCGGGTTCCTCTCGCTGTGCTGCCACGGCCCAGGCGACCTGCTGTCGATGACCGACGCGGGGTTCCATTTCGCCGCACTCGGCATCGACGCCAGCGATGCGGGGCTGCGGCAGCTGCTCGGCGCACAACTGCCTGCATTCGACGGGCCGCGCGGTCGCGCCGAGCTGCTCGACCGGCTGCTCGCGATCGACGTGTTGTGCCGCCGGAGCTGCAAGCCGGCGGTCGCAGAGCTCGGCAGCCTCGCCGCGGCCGCCGCAGCTCCGCCGGCGCTGCGCGAGAGCGCGTCGCGCGCGATCGCCGTGCTGCGCGGCAACCCGGATCCCGTCGCCCGCAACCGGCTCGCGGCCGAGACGCTGCGGCTGCCGGCAGGGTTCGACGCGTGCGTGCTCGTCGATCACGCGCGGCTGCCCGAGCTCGACTGGTTGACCGCACTCGGGCGGCGCCTCGGTGCACTCGTCACCGCCAGCAGGATCGCCGGCGCTGGCGGCACGCCCGGTGCGGCGGTGAAGAACGGTGCCCAGCTCATGTGCGATGTCGTCAGCGAACTGCCGTTCGGCGTCGTGCATCGCTACGGCAACGCACGCATCGACCACTCGTGCGTCGTGATCACCGCGAAGCCAGGGCAACGCTTCCCGTTCGCATTCACGTGGCAGGCGGTCGGCGCGTTCGAGCACGAGCGCTGGCAGGATGCGGCGGTGCCGGCGGCGCTCGCGAGCAACAACCCGTTGCTGGCCGGCACGCTGACCGTCGCGGCCGACCACGTGTTCGCGAGCACCGATGGCGGCCTCGGCATGCCGCGGCCCGCGCTCGTCGAGAAGCTGAAGCTGCTGCTCGATTCCGGTGACGCAGTGCGCGTGGTCGTGCCCGCGACGAGCCGCCTGTGGGCCGGGCTCGCGTTCGCGAAGGTGCCGCCGGCCGAGGGCGGCGAACTGCGCCTCGTGTGCGGCGAGCCCGCCGTGCTCACGGCCATGGTCGCTGCCCGCGACGAGCTGGATGCCGAGGCCTGGGTGGCCAGGGGCAAGGAACTGCTCGCGCAGGCGAAGGCGATGCTCCTTGCCGAATTGCCCGACGCGGCGCGCGAGTGCCACGAGCTGCAGGACCTGCTCGATGCCGTGTTCGCGGCGACCTTCTGCACGAAGGGCGACGCGGCGTTCGCGACGGTCGAGGTGCGCGGCATGACGCCGGCGAAGGTGCGGGCCATCGCCGAAGCCCTGGCGCGCTGAACGTACCGCGGCAGCAACGGCGGCGCCTGACGCGCGAGCGGCGGAGCGCAAGGGGAGCGGCGGCGGTGGTGCCGCGCACCCATCACTGCGCCGACCCGCGGCGGCTAGGATTCCGGCGGGCTTCGTGCCCAAAGGAAACTCACACATGCAAATCCGCTTGTCTTCGCTCCTGGCTGCTTCTCTCGCCGTCGCTCCCGTGCTCGCGCAGACCACGGGCATGCCCGGCAGCAACGACTACACCATCAACGGCCTGGGCTCGGGCGGTACCTCGTGCGTGCCACTCTGCTTCCCCAACGGTGGCCTCACGCTGAACCTCGCTGTCTCCGCGCCACTCGGCGCGATCGGCATCGTGTTCTTCAACTTCTGCCCGTGCCTGCCGTGCCAACTGCCCGCGCCGCCCAACGCCTGCGTGCCGGCGATCCCGATCACCGCGTGCGGCCTCAGCAACCAGTCGTTCGACATGGACCTGTCACCGCCGTGCGGCCTGCCCGTGAACCTGACGATGTTCGTCAACACGGCCGGCGTCTACTCGGCGTCGATCGCCATCCCGCCGCTGCCCGG
>DASUFY010000139.1:0-24638 GCA_036274315.1 Planctomycetota bacterium
TCAGTTGCCGATCGTCAGCAGCGTGCGATCCGACGGCACCAACCCCGGCAGCACCGGACACGGCGACTGCGTCAGGTCGACCACCGTCCACTGCGTCTCGAACTGCTGGCCGACGAGCGCGATCAGGCACGGGATCGGGAACTCGACGAACGCCGCGCCGCCGAGGATCGGCGGCGTCAGCGTCACCGAGAACGGCGTCCACACGCACGCGCCGCAGGGGAACGTCGACGTCGGCGGGCTGAAGTTGAAGATCGGCAGCAGCGCCGTCGGCGGCAGGCCGCTCAACGTGCAGCGGAAGCCGCTGCTGCCGATGCCCGGCGGATGGTTGAACGCGAGTGTGCCCGTGGTCCCGCAATGGCCGCCGAGGTTCGTCGTCGTGCCGACGGTGCCGAAGTCGCGGAGTCGACGCGCGGACAACGTCGAGGTGGACGTGTTGGGAACCGGGTCGGCCCAGACGAAGAGTGCGTCCTCCCCGTTCACCACCCCGCCAGAGGTGGTCGTTGCGATGCAGCGATTGAGGAGCATCGACAGGACAGCGGACGAAGGGGAAAGGGGCACCGCGAACGAATCGCCGCAGGTTTGGCAACTTCCGGCGTCCACTGCCACCACTTGTCGGACGGATGTCGTGCCCGGAAAAGAAATGGCCGCCGAGTAGTACTCCAGCCACACCCTGCCGGTCGCGAATGCAACCGCAGGGATGGATGCCTGGTCCGTCAGGAAGCCCCCGAACGCCGAGCCGGCCCCGACCACGAGGCCCCCGCTCGTGTTGTCCATCGCCACGGGGCGCACACGCACACCTGGACCCGATGGCGTGCCAAGGCCAGGGGAATCGTAGGCGATGGCCCAATGGCCGGCGTAGCCATCGACGTCGACGAACTGCTGGTTCAGAGTCGATTGCCCCGTGCTCTGAACCAAGGTCACGCTGCTCGCCGGAGAGTCGTTTCCCGCATCGAGCAGCCGCGCCACGATGGAATAGCCTGCGCTGCCGGCGCGCCGGGCTGCCACTGCGAGCAGCTTGCCGTCCGCTGCCGCGGCTCGCGACAGGCGAGGATTGGAGAACTCCGTGGATCCATTGTCGGCCCACAGAGTGCTGAGAACTGGCCCGAGTGTCAGTGCCCCAGAAGGGAGATACGTCAGCCGTATCACCTGGATCGGGAGGTTCAGCAGGTCCCAATCCTTATAGGTGACAGTGAAGCCAGTGTTGCTCCCCGCCTGCGGCTCGACGAGTGCCCCGATGTTGATGTCCGTGAAGGTGAAGGAATTCGTGTCGACCGTGATCGGTCCGAGGAGGGCGCCCGTCGTCGCTGAAACCCGGGAGACGACGACGTGGGCACTCGTTCCGCGCGTTTCGAAAGCGACTGCGAACTCGTCGCGCTGGCCGTTGTTCGCCACCCGGGGCACTCCGACATCGTTGTTCAGCGCGAGGACCAAGGCGTTGCCGATCAACGCTCCCGACGCGTTCGACACGAGTTGCGCCAGGACGACGCTGTTGGGCGAGACTTCCACCTTCCATGCAATGAGCCAGCGATCGCTGGTCGCATCGTAGCAGGCATCACCGAGGCTGAGGTTGGCCGGTCCCGCAACGGAGAACGTCGATCCCAGGACGGGATCGAGCACGATCGGATACGAGGCCCTCGCCACGAAGTCGGCGGGCAGCGACAGGCTCACCCCGGTGCCATCCCACTGCACGGCCCCCGCGACCTTCGTCCCGGTGCGGTCGACCCCGGTCACCCTGCCGATCGTGACGCCGCAGGATTCGTTGGCGAACCGCAGGCCGTCGCTGCCGGCTGACGGGTCGCCCATGGTCGTTTCGACGGCATAGCGCACGACGAGGTCACCTTCGCCCGGCGGCCGCTCGTCGAACGTCCACGAAAGCTCGATCCCGTCGGGCCCGACGTCGTACCCTTCCTCGATCCCGTTGCCGCGCGAGTACGTCGCTCGTCGATCCCACGCGACCGGAACCACATCAGCGCCGATCGCCACCGCGATCCCGCCGCGCGTCACCGCCGGCGCCGACAGCGCGATGAACGCCGGGGCCGCGCCGCGCAGCTGAGCAACGTCGTAGCGCACCTCGTGCTCGCGGAAGCGCGCGAAGTAGCCGGCGCCGAAGCCGAGCAACCCGTCCTCGTTCGGATGGGCCTGCAGCCCGGTGGCCCGCGACATCACCTGCGCCATGCCGATGGGCTGGACGCGGGCAAGGGCCGCCTGGGCGATGCCTTGCGTAGCGATCGTCAGGAGCACGAGAACGGCGTGGTTGCGCATGGAGAGTGCCGTGGGTCGAAAGCCGAGTTGGCCCGGACGGCCGGTCTGGCACATCCAGAACAACAACCGTCGGCGGGTGTCACCGTCGGAACAGCCCCGGCGCGGCACGCGTGACGCGGATTCCCGGCAGGGGCCCGGAAACGGCGGGCCCCCGCGCCAACTGCCCCGTCACGCCGCCCCGCGGCCCGCTGTTACCATGTGCGCGATCCATGTCCGCACCGGCCCCCTTCGACCTGCCGCCCGAGCTGCTCGAGGCCGCGGCGGCATTGCTCGAGCAGCCCGAAGACGAACGCGACGGCGCGTTCGCGGCGCTGCAGGCCGCGCATCCTGCGCACGCCGAGGCCCTGCGGGAGTTCGCCCGTTGGCTCGCGAGTTCGGGCCGCCTGCTGGCCGAAGTGCAGAATGCGCCGCCGCTGGCCGAGCTGCCGCACTTCGAAGGCTACCGCGTGCTGCGCATGCTCGGCGAAGGTGCGTTCGGCATCGTCTACCTGTGCGAGCAGCACGCGCCGATTCAGCGCGAGGTCGCGATCAAGCTGCTGCGCCCGGGTGCCGGCGACCGCGGCACGCTCTCGCGCTTCGACGCCGAACGCCGATTCCTCGCGCGGTTGCACCATCCGGCCATCGCGCAGATCTTCGACACCGGGCTGCTGCCCGACGGCCGCCCGTGGTTCATCATGGAGCACGTCCGTGGCGTGCCGATCACCGAGTACTGCGATCGCGCCGAACTCGCGATCGAAGCGCGTCTGCGCCTCTTCGTTCGCCTGTGCCAGGGTGTGCAGCACGCGCACGACCAGGGCGTCGTGCACCGCGATCTCAAGCCCGCCAACGTGCTCGTCGTCGAGATCGACGGCGAAGCCCAACCGAAGATCATCGACTTCGGCGTCGCGCGCGCCCTCGAACGGTCCCCCACGGACGGCGGCGCGCACACAGAGACCGGCCGCGTCGTCGGCACGCCGGGCTACATGAGTCCGGAGCAGATGGCGGGCGATCTCGCGAGCATCGACGCGCGCAGCGACGTGTTCAGTCTCGGGGTCGTGCTCTACGAACTGCTGACCGGCGAGCTACCGTGGGGCCGGCGCCCGACGAGCACCGACAGTGAACCGCCGCGACCGAGTTCGCGCATCACCACGCACGATCGGCGCGGCACGGCGGTGGCCCGGCAGCGCGGCAGCCAGCCGAAGCGCCTCGCGGCGCGGCTGCGGGGCGACCTCGACTGGATCGTGCTCAAGGCGCTGGCGCGTGAGCCGGCACGCCGCTACGCGACGGCGGCCGAGCTGGCCGCCGACGTGCTGCGTCACCTCGGCAGCGAGACGGTGCTCGCCGGCCCGCCGTCGTTCGGCTATCGCCTGCACAAGTTCACGCGGCGGCACCGTGTGGGCGTCGCGACGGTCCTCGGCTTCGGCGTGCTGCTCGGCGCCGGGCTCTGGGTGCTCGGCGACTACCGCGCCGCGGCGCAGGACCGCAGCAGCGACGCCCAGGAGGCCGTCGCGAGCCTGCTCGCGCGCGCCAACGATCCGAGCCTGCGCAACAACACCAACTACGTCGCCATGCGCAAGGCGATGAGCGTGGAGGCCGTGGCGCTCTACGACCGCTTCCTGAGCAAGAGCCCCGAGGAGTCGTCCTCGCGTCATGGGCGCATGCGCGCGCTGACGACGCTGTCGGTGCTGCACGAATCGCTTGCCGAATTCCGGGCGGCCGAGCGGGATGCCAGGGAAGCCGTGGCCGAAGGCGAACGCCTGGTCGCGGCCGTTCCGGACGACGTCAACTATCGGAGATCACTGGCGCTGGCCGCGCACTACCTCGGGCGAGTTCTGAGGTTCCAGGGGCGCGGCAGCGAGGCACGCGCGATATGCCAACGATCCGTCGACCTGTACGAGCACCTCGTCACCGACGAGCCGTCGACCACGGACGCCCTCGTCGTCGCCCTCGAGAGCCTGGCGGGGACGTACCACCAGGCCAGAGACGGCGGACCGCGCCATGCCCTGCTCGAACGCGCGGCTGATTTGCAAGCTGCGGTGGTGAAGTTGCACCCGGAACGGCTCGAACTGCGCGAGGAACTCGTCAACGTCGCGATCCTGCGCGCCACCGATGAGGCCTCCCGCGGCGAGTTCGCCTCGGCTCGTGCGCTGCTCGCGCCCGCACGAGCGTGGCTCGAGGACGGCCAGGGTCTGAGTCGCGGCACGGTCATCAAGGTGTACGAGACGATCGCGCAGATCGCCGCGGCGACCGGCGAACTGCAGGAAGCGGGTGCGCTCGCCGAGCGCGGACTGACCTTGAGTCGGGCCTGGTTGCAGAGCGAACCAGAAGCCGAGCAGCCGTTCTCGTTGGCCGACAACCTGCTGGAACTGCGCTGCCGAGTGCACGCCGGTGATGCGACGCTGGAGGAACGTTTGCAGCCGCTGCGGGAGTGGATCTCGGCCTCGCAGTCTGATCTGGCCAGGTTTCCGGAGAAGACCCGCGCGGTTCCGGGCTTGCTCTTCGCCATTCGTCAGCTCGCCGAGGACCTGCTGACTACCGGTTGCCGCGAGGACCTGGCGGATGTCGACGCTTCTCTGCGAGCAGCCTGCAAGCTGCTCGACCGTCTACAGCCCGGCGCCGTGGCCGATCCGCGATACGCGGCGCTCCTGTCACGCGGCGCGCTCGGGTTGCTCGCCAATGCCCTCGCTCTCGCCGACGCCGATGCGATCTGGGATGCGGTCGTCGCGACGCTGGACGAATTCGGTGACGCCCCATCCGCGGACCCCGAAGTCACCGAACGCCGGGTGATGTACGGCATCGGCGCCGCTGCCAGCCGGCAGGCTTCTGGCCGGGCAGAAGAGGCCCAGTCGTTGCTCGACCGCTCGCGATCGTTGCTCGACGGTCTCGCAGCGGCGGATGTCCAGACGCACGCACCGTTGATCCTGCGCCTGCAGGCCCTGTTGGCGCTGCGCCGGGGTGACGTCGCTTTCGCCAAGACCCAGGTCGACGAGCTGATGGCCGGCGAAGCCTCTTGGTACTGTCTCACGCGGGCCGCGGACGCAGCCTACGCGACTTGGCGCGCCCTGCGCCGCGCCGAGGCCGATGACGCGCCGGCGTGGCGGGATCGCGCGATCGAAATCTGTCAGCGCGCGGTCGACGCCTGTCACGCCGCGCCCGATCAGGATGCGTGGGTCATCCTGCCGGCGCTGCAATGCCGGCTGCGGATGGCTTTGGCCCGCGACGATCTCGGCGCCGATGGCGCCCGCGCCGCGCTCGACGAGGTGCTCACCGCGCTCGCCGGCTGGCGCGACCGCGCTCACGCCGATCAGTGGGACGAAGCCCTGTATCGCGATGGCCTGGCGTTGCTCGAACGCTGATCGCGAGCAACTCAGTCCGGCTCGACGCCGCGTCGCTTCAGCGCGAACGTGAACTGCACGATCGCACGCCGCAGCAGCTGCCTCGCCGCCTCCTCGCTGCGCCCCATCACCTCGGCGATGACCTGGTGCGGCAGTCCGACGATGCGCGACAGCGTGACGACCTCGCGATGCTCCTCCGACAGGGCGGCGAGGGCCTCGCGTACGATCCGAGCGCCTTCCGCCGCCATCGCACCACCGCTCGGGGAATCCGCCGTGGCCGCGAGCACGGCGTCGAGGGCCGCGGTGCCATGCTCCTCACGGGCAACGTCGCGGCCAGCACCATGGTGGAACGCATACTTGTTGCGGATCTTGTTGAGCGCCGAAGTGAACAACCAGGCGCGAAACCTCTCCTCGCCGCGGAAGTCGAACCGTTCGCGATGCGCGAGCACGTCGCGACAGACGGACTGCACGACGTCCATGCTCGATTCGCGCGCGCGCAGGTCCGCGTTCAGTCGCACGTGCACGTACGCGTGCAGCTGCGGCAGGTAGCGCTGCAGCAGCGCGTCGAGCGAGACTGCATCGCCGGCGGCCGCGCGTCGGTAGAGTTCGACCTTGTCGTCGGTCATCGCGACACTCGACGCGCCACGGTATCCGATCGTCGGACCGGGTGCAGCCGGACCGCGTCCCTGGGCCCGCGCTACAGCCCGACCAGCATGCGCACGTAGTTCGAGATCGCGATGCCGTCCGTGGCCGACGCATCGAGCGCGAACCACTGACCGAAGAAGCGGAACCCGACCGACGCCGGCGAATACGGGAGGTTGTACAGATACATGGCGTCGCCGACGCCGTTCGCCGGCGCCGACACGCCGGTGATCACGTCGTGGAACGCCGTGCAGTTGCGCAGGCCGATCAGCGACAGGTCGAACGGGAACGGCGGCGACGGGTTGTTGACGCCGAGGTTCAGGAACACGGGCAGGTTCGCCGGCGCGTTCGTGCAAGTGAACCCGAAGGAGTGGCCGAGCACCGGCAGGCCGGTGTGCCCGGCGCGCAACGGACCGCAGCTCCAGCCGAACTCGGCTGCGTCGGCGCAGCCGCGCTGGAGCCGCATCCTGGTGCCCAGGTTGTCGGCGGCCGTGTTGGCGCCGGTCGCCGTCGCCGGCGGGCTGCCGGTCCAGCCCCACGCGGCGACGCGCGGCACGTTGGTCTCGCGGTGGAACGCCGCCCCGGCCGTGTGGAAGTTGCCGCGCGCGACGATGTCGACGACGACGTCGCTCGTACCGTCGTAGACGAAGGTGCCCTGCAGGCCGATCTCGTTCCATTCGTCGCCGGTCACGTGCCAGCGGTGGTCGCTCGCGGACAGCACGGTGACCGGCGACGGCAGGTTCGCCGCGAACGTCGTCGACAGCACGTGGCCCGCCGGCACGTGCGACAAACGCACAGCCAGCGTGTCGTTCCAGTGGCGACCCGTCGCACACGCCGCGAACGCGAGGCCCGTGATCGGACCCGCGGTCAGCTGATCGTGCCGCACGATCGTCTGGTAACGCACGTTGCCGAACGCGGTCGCGACCGTGTGGTAGCCGATGCTGACGTTCGCGGTGCGCGGCTGCAGGATCGCGCCGGCGAACGGCACGTTGCTCGCCGCGCCGGCGGCGATGCCGAGGTTCGCATCGCTGAAGCCGTTGGCGCCGTTCGTGTAGCGGTGGCCGAAGCCATGCGCGACGATCGCGAGGCCGTAGCTGCCCGGCGACAGCAGGAACGGGCTGTTCAGCTCGATCGCCGACGGCACGTCGGCTCCGGCGGCGACGCCGAAGCCGGCCGTCTCCGCGATCCACGCGGCCGGGTTCGCGGCGCTCGCCACCCAGCTGCCGCCGAGCGCGGTCCGGTAGACGTCGACCATGAGGCTCGTGCCGGCGGCCGCACTCGTGTTCAGCGCGAGTCCGTCGAGGTAGAGCGCGTTCGCGACGGTCACGTCGAAGTAGACCGCGCCGCCGACCGAACCGCCGTTGTTCGACGCGAACGGCGTCGTCAGCGCCGGGCTGGCCGCGGCGCCGAACGGCAGGAGGTTGCACGTGCCCGTGGTCGGATCCGCGGACAGCGCATACCCCGCGCACGACGGCGCATAGACGCACCAGTTCGTGCCCATCAGGGTCGGCACGTCGAACGTCGCCGCCACGGTGCCGGCGACGGCGCTGCTCGCGGGCGCCGGCTGCGAGACCAGCAGCGCGACGGTGCCGGCGGGCGGCAGCCCCGGCGCAACGACGATCGTCGCGGGGTCGATGCCCACGACGCCGCCGATGTCGATCACGACGCGCGCGATGTAGCCGTCGACGCTGGGACTCGTCGCGGTCGCCGGCGGCGACGCGAACCACGCGACGTTGACCTCGGCCGTCGTCGCCGTCGCGATCGGCCCGGTCGGGTCGTAGCGGCCGGCGACCGCGGCCGCCGCCGCGTTGAAGCGCGCGTTCGCGTTGCGCGCGAGCGGCTTGCTGACACACGTGACGAAGCGGTCCGCGAGGCCCGGGTTGACGAGCGCGTTGCCGGCGCCGTAGCGCAGCACGGCGCCGTTCGCGGTCGTCGCACGCAGCCCCGATGCCGTCCATGTGTCGGTCGGCGCGACATCGGCGAAGACGTCGACGACGACGAGGTTCGCGGGTGCGGGTGCACCCGGATCGGCGCCGTCGAGTCGGTCGACGCTGAGCACTACCGAAGGCATCGGGTTCGCGTAGATGCTCCAGTTCGTGCCCGTCACGACCGGCACATCGAACGTCGCCGCCACGGTGCCCGCGACGGCGGTGCTGGCCGGCGCCGGCTGCGACACGAGCAGCGCGACGGTGCCCGCGGGCGGCAGGCCCGGCGCGACGACGATCGTCGTCGGATCGATGCCGCCCACGCCGCTGATGTCGATCGCGATGCGCGCGATGTAGCCGTCGACGCTGGGGCTCGTCGAGGTCACCGGCGGTGACGCGAACCACGCGACGTTGACCTCGGCCGCCGTCGCGACCGCGGTCGGCCCGGTCGGGTCGTAGCGGCCGGCGACCGCGACGGCCGGCGCGTTGAAGCGCGCGTCGGTGTTGCGCGACAGCGGCTTGCTCAGGCACGTCACGAAGCGGTCCGCGAGGCCGGGGTTCACGAGCACAGTGCCGGCGCCGTAGCGCAGCACCGCGCCGTTCGCGGTCGTCGCGCGCAGCCCCGCCGCCGTCCACGTGTCGGTCGTTGCGACGTCGGCGAACACGTCGACGACGACGATGTTGGCCGGTGCTGGTGCACCCGGGTCGGCGCCGTCGAGGCGGTCGACGGTCAACGTGACCTGGGCCGTGGCGAACGTGGCGAGCGCCAGTGCGCAGGCGACGCGCAGCGACGCAGCCGGGGACGGGACGAACAGGCGAGCGATGGTGTGCACGGTCGGAGGCGTGGGACGAGGCCGGAGGTGGGGAGTGAGCGATCCCCCGGGCGGAAAGCTACGTCGCGCCCTGCGGCGCGGGAAGCCGCCCCCCCTGCCCGGCCATCGGCTACCCTCGCGACATGGCCGGTCCCGCGCCACCGCGCGTCGCGGCATCGCCGCTCGCCCTGGTCACCGCGGGGGCGGCTACTTCGCGGGATCGCTCAGGAAGCTTGCTGACAGGGCCACCGTCCCGGACCCCGCCTCGCCGGCGAGCAGAGCGCCGATCATCACGTTCGTCGCGACGATCGTCGCCCCTGCCATCGGACGACTCTGGTCACCCTGGCACGTGGTGAACTCGGAGACTCGTACGCCCGTCGTCAAGTCGCTGCCTTCACGCCCGGAGTGACTGCAACCGACGAACAAGAGCCCTGACAGGAGTCCACAGGACACGCGGTGCCAGGGAGCGTGGCGCGCGCGGTCACCCGCATGGTGCGATCGCGCCTTCATCGTCGGCCATCCCCGCCCTGCTGTGCGCGCCAGGCCAACTCCTCTCGACACGCTCGTTCGATCTCGTCCGGCGTCGCCTCGCGCAGCGGCCAGCCCAGGCGTGCAGCCGTCTGCAGGTTCGGCGTGTAGTCGGCGTTCAGGATGCCATTCTCGACGAGCAGGTCGCGGTACGACCTCGCGTACTGCGTGCCGAAGGGGATGCCCGCGACCTTGGGCCGGAACGCGTGGTTGTCCGCGAACGACTCGTGGTGCTCGAAGCCGCGCCGGAGACCGACGACGAGGTACGAGAACTCACAGTCCTCCGTGCCGCGGACCTCGATCTCGTTCGAACCGACGTTCCAGACGGCGAGGCGGCTGAAGCTGCGAATGGGCGTCAGGTGCACCGTCACGAACTCGGCGCCCTTGGCGGTGACGCGAGTCCATTCCGCCGGCACTGGGATCGATGCCACGCCGTTGACGAGCCGGTTCGTGCCGCGGAAGTAGGTGCCGTTCTCGTTGCCTTCGAGGCACGAGAAGTGGATCTCCTTCGATGCGTCGGTGGGATCGGGCTGGATGAAGTCCTTGCTGCCGGTCGCCTTGAAGTTGCCATCGCCATAAAGGGCGTAGCCGCTTCCGAACGCCTCGCCGTAGACCCCGTACGACATTCCGCCGGACTCGCTGATCGCTTTGCCGCGTACGCCATACGCATCCGAAGAGCCGTGCGAGTGCGCCTCCGCGTAGACCCCCCTGGCAATGCCGGACGAGATGCTATTGGAATCGAAGCTGCCGGCCGTGGCGGTGCCGTTGGTGGCCTCCATGATCGCTCGTATGGCGTTCCCACCTCCGTAGTCGTTGACCACTTCTGCGAACAGGCCTTGGGACAACGCGCCAGGTGACGTGGGGTATGTGACGCCGCATTGGATGTTGATCCCTCGTACCTCCGACAGGAGGCTCAAGCCTGGGATCAACGCTTGGGGGTTGGAGATGGTCGTTGGCCCCTGGATCAACGTGGCGCCGTCCAGCGTCGTCATGCCATGCACGGTCAGATCGCCATTCAGCACCGTCGCGCCGTTGGTCGTGATCCCGGCGTTGAAGGTAGCGGGGTTGTTGCAAACCCCGCCGTCCCAGGCCGGACCGGGTCGTCCCGTTTCGCCTTGTGGTCCTTGTTCTCCCGTGTCCCCCTTGTCGCCCTTCTCTCCCTTCTCGCCGATGGGCCCCTGGATCCCCTGCACTCCCTGAGGCCCCGGCGGTCCGACCGGCCCCTGCGGCAGCAGCGCGAGTCGAGGCGACAGCAGCTCGCTGCCGACCTGGAACTCGAGGTACTTCGTCTGGCCCTGCAGCACGCTCATGCCGAGCGGCGTCGCCGCGTCCCCGACGATCATCGACACGACTCCCGACGAGTCGGGCGTCACGCTGGCGCTCCACGGCCCCCAGATGGGGTTGCCGCCGTTCGGGGTGTCGAACAGGCGGAGCACGACAGACTGCGTCCCGGTGATCGGGGCGTTCGAAGTCTGGCTTCGCAACTTCACCTGGACGTGGATGGAGTCCTGCGCGGTCGCTGATGACGCGAAGACGGCCAGGACTCCCAACAGGGTTGCATGAAGGATACGGGGGAGCATGGTCTTGGTTGGCCGCGTGCGGCCATTCCTCCGGTTGTGGGGCCGACAGAAGTTCCCGTGCAATCGAAGGACGCCGCGACGGCGTTCGAGGCCATTGCACTGTTCTGCGCGAGACCAACGAGATCCTCGCGTACGCCGGGTTGGGCACCTCTGAGTTCGGCGACTTCGTTGCGGACACGAAGTCAGACATCGCCGCCAGGTCCGCAGACGATGAGTGACACTCGTCGCTCGAGGCCGCTTGGCAGCAGACTCGCGATCAGCCTGGCGCGGCGAGGACCGAGATCCTCCCCGTCCTGCCCCACTCACGCGAGAACGTCTCGATCGGAAGGGCCTG
Organism: Planctomycetota bacterium; assembly: GCA_036274315.1. Taxonomy (GTDB): domain Bacteria; phylum Planctomycetota; class UBA1135; order UBA1135; family UBA2386; genus DASVAL01. The sequence goes on from DASUFY010000139.1 coordinate 11,398, forward strand.
CACACGCGCAAGCGGATCCTCGACGATGATCACCTCCCTTCGTCGGTCGAAGCCGATGAGGAGGTGCCAGCGTCGGAGTCCGCGATCGTTCTCCAGTTGGGCGAGCACCGGCCGACCTGCGACGAGGTTGGCGAACAGGCTCGTCGGGCCATTGCCGAAATCACCCTGGATCACGAATGCACACAGACCGTGGGCCATGAACAGGGACTTCAGTTGCTCGGCACTGACGTCCTGGGCCGGCAGCGGGCGATCGAGCAGTCCCACGTCGAGTTCGGCACCGTAGTAGGCGAGCACGAGCTCGGCGAGGTTCGATGCGGTATCCCCTGCAACGATGTGAACCGCTGCGGGAACGCAGAGCACATGTTCCATTTCAGAGATGACGAGCTGCGGCGGAGTGCTGGTGCACGAGATGCCGAGCATCGGGAGAGCGGAAGCCAGAAGCCACGAGGCGACGGAGTTCACGTCGGCTCGTCCTTCTTGGCACTGGCGGCAGCGGCAGCGAGCAATAGAAGCAACAGCAGTAGGAGCAGCGCGAGTTCGCCCGCGTTGGTGTTGTTCTCGGGCACGAAGCAAGCCGGGGAACTGCGAAGTTCGTTGGGGACCGACAGATCCGCCGCAAACAGGGCGGCCATGTCCGATGGGGCGATGGCGCAATCCGCACCCAACGCCCAGGACGGAGTTCCGGCGGGGGCATCGCCGGTTCCGTGGATGACCGGGGAGATCGAGGCGAGGGCGAAAGCCAGGGGGAGAAGGGATCTCATGTTCGCTTGGGGGTTGGAAGTGGCTGTCGGTTGGAATCGCAAGGTCCAGCGCGGGCGTTCACGTCGTCCCCCGAGAACCTGATCTCACCCCTGCGTCACCGTCGAGAGCGCTGCCAGCGCGTGGCATTTCGGCCCTTCGACCACGACGAGACGCCTCCGGGGTGGGCCGCGAACGCGAGTACCCGGATTCCGCCTGCCAACGCAGTCTCGCGGGTTGCAGTCCTGAGCGAGGTCGGCTCTGCTGACACGATCTTCGGGGACCCCATGACAGACCCGTCGTCCAACGACAACCCGACTCGCATACCGTTCGAGAGGTGGAGGAACGGCGATGACGAGGCGTTCGCGGCGCTGCACACGCGCTTCACTCCCTTGCTGAGGGCCCGCATCCGGCGGCACCGGGCCTGGCCCCTGCTCGCGAACCACTTCGAAGCCGACGACGTCCTGCAGGAGATCTGGGCCCGCGCCGTGCCGGCGGCGAAGTCGAGCTTCTGCCATAACGGGGAGGGTTCCCTGCTGGCGTTCCTGAGCAGGGTCGCTGACCGCGAGGTCATCGACCTCGCGCGGCGCCATCGCGCCCAGAAACGGGGGCGCGGTGGACCCGCTTCGCTTGCCACGGGCTTCGATGCGCCGGACGCGACCAGACCCGGACGCCCCGCCCCGACCACGCCGACGGGGCACGCGCGCCTCAGTGAACTCCGGGCCATGGCACGCACCCTGTTGAGCGATCGCGAACACGAAGCATGGGATCTCGTGGAGATCCAGCAGTACTCCGCGGAGGAAGCCGCGATCGCGCTCCAGTGCTCCGCCTCGGCCGTGCGAGGCCTGCTGCTCCGTGCCCGAGCCAAACTGGTGGCTTGCCTTTCCGATGTACCACCGAACGCGAACCGGCGAGCCGGCGATTGAGACAGGGGATGGCCGACGCGTCGCTCGTCGAACGTATCCTCGCCGCCCGCGACCGCGGGCTGCCTGACGACGCCGGTGCGCTCGCTCGCGCACTCGACGCCGACGAGCACGAAGTCGTGGCGGCGCTGGCCGCGCTGGCGCTATACGACCATCGCCTGGCGGCGGAGCGGCGGCGGCCCAGTGTCGAAGAGCACGCTCACAACGCTCTCGGACCCGGCACTCGCTTGGGCGACTTCGAGATCGTCGAAGAACTCGGCCACGGCGCGATGGGCGTCGTCTACCGGGCCCGGCAGCTCTCACTGGACCGCCTCGTGGCCCTCAAGGTGTTGCCCGATCGGCTGGCGCGGGACGAACGGTTCGTCGCGCGCTTTCGCCGGGAAGCCACGCTCGCGGCGGCGATCCGCCACCCGCACCTCGCGGAGGTGCACGGCATGGTGCAGGAAAGCGGCACACTGGCCTTCGCCATGCGACTCGTCGTGGGCCCTTCGCTGCACGAAGTGCTGACGCGTCTGGCCCGAGAACAGGTGGCGCCGGTCCGTCGCACGTCGGCGCAGCACGTTCGCCAGTGCGTGTTGTTGGCCCGCGCGATCGCCGATGCGCTCGCGGTCGTGCACGCAGCCGGTCTGGTCCATCGTGACGTGAAGCCCTCGAACATCCTGCTCGAGGGACGGAGTCACGAACCCCTCGATGCGACGCCCGTTCTGGTCGACTTCGGGCTGTTGCGGGCGACCAACGACACGAGCCTCACCAACACCGACACGCTGCTCGGCACTCCGGCCTACGCAGCGCATGAGTGCGTGCTCGGTCACGGCGCCGACGCGCGCGCCGATGTCTTCTCGCTCGCCGCCACGCTGCACGATCTGCTGACCGTCACGTCGCCGGGCACGCGAGGACCGGCGACGGCCGGTCTCGCCGACGTGCGCGCCATCAATCCCGAGATCGACGACCGCCTCGCGGCGATCGTGGCGATGGCGCTGCACTCCGATCGGACGCTGCGCTACGAGCACTGCGGCGCCCTCCGTGACGAACTCGACTGCTATCTGCGCGAGGATCCGATCCGCGCGCTGCCGGCCAAGGCATGGAGCCGTCTGCGGCTGTGGATTCGCCGCGACCGCGCGCGTGCCACCCGAGTCGCAGCGCTGGTGGCGGCGGCGATCGTCGCGGTCAGCGGCATGATCGTCTTCGCCGGAATCGCGCTGGACGCGACCCGAATCGCCGATGAGGCCGCGTGCTGCGAGAGGGAGGGTGACCTCGTCGGGGCCGCACAGCACTTCAGCACCTTGCGGGAAATCGGAGTTGCCCGATTCCTGTGGTGGCTCGAGGACGACCGGGCCGCCGCGGCGGACTACCTCGACGACAACACGCTACGCCCGATCGTGACACAATTCGCAGCAACGCTGCGGTCGGCGGATGCGGGTTCGCCGCCCAGCGAGGACAGCAACACCGAGCTTCTGCAGGTGCACGATCGGTTGTTGCGCGTCCTGTTCGATCCACGGGCAAGTGCGCTGATCCCCAAGGTGCAGGCCTTCTTGCTCCGCGAAACAACCCTCGAGGGATCACCGAGGCGACGCCTTGCCGCGCTCGACTCGTGGACCAGCTACCTGATGGCGTCTGCGTCGCACCAGCGCTACCCACCAGTGTTGCCGGGGTTGTTGCAAGGTCTCGCGACGCGACCCGACGTCGGCGCCGAGATCCGCGAGGCTGCGACCGCCGCGCTCGGTGAGGTCCGCAGTAGCGAGTCGTTCGGGATGCTCGTGGACATCCTCGGACGCGACAACTCCGACGAGGCGCTGCGGCTTGCTGGAACATGCACGACGATGCTGTTCGGCTGGCTGTTCCGCGACGCACCTAGCGAGTTCGCGAAGTTGGACGCCGCGTTGATGGAGACGTGGGGCAGGAACGCGGACCTGTGTCTGGAAAAGCCGCACTGGGACGCACAGAACACTGTGCCGCGCACCCTGCTTTACTGGGAGAGGCAGGTCGAACCGTCCCGGGAGTTGGTCGTTCCCCCGGCGATCCGAGCCCTCATGGCACGCAATGCCGACCAGGTGCCGACTACACCCGGTGTCCGGCCGGACATTGTCGACTACGACACGGCTCTCTGGAAAGACGCGGGACCGGCGGTGACCTTGGCGACCCGGGGTCCGGGGCAGCCTTCGATTGGCGAGTCCCAGGTCGTTTTCGACAGGAGCATCGCGGCGAACCGCAGACCCCCTCTCGCACGTGTCAGCGGTTCGATCGTGCAGGTCACTTGCGTCGGCGCAACGGTCGACGATGGCGATGGACCGACGCAACCCGCGTTCCTGTGCCTGCGCCACCCGGGGCAATCGCGACTGACCGTGGTCTCCGAGGTGCCGCCGTCTGCGAGATGTCTCTCTATCCTCGTCACTCAAATGCAGTCCGGCCGCGGCGCGCTGCGCGGCCAAGGTGCTGTGTATTACCGCCTGCGCTTGGCCGGCATCGATGCGGGCGGGGTCCGGCGGCCGCTGCCGTGGGAGTTCTCCTCGCTGGTCCGCTTCCCAGCGCTCGATTCCGAGAATGGCCCGAACGCGGTCGACCTCTCCGTGCCGATGCAACTGCTGTTCGACTACCCTCGGCTCGAACTGATCTACGAGTACGTGCGCGGCGACACCACGCACCGATTGTTCGGCGTCGCATTCAAGTGGCGCGAGCAGTGATGCGGAGCTGCAGCCGGCCGCCGTCGTCGAGGGCGTCGTGCGGCGGCCCGACGGTGCGCCCGCCGTCGGTGCGGTGGTGCAGCTGTCCGCGCCCGGTTTCGAACGGCACTGTCGCACACGGCGGCGAACGCGGAGAATGCAGCGCTCGCGCTCCTGCCAGCGAACGTCCTCCCGAACAGAGGTGTCCGATGCCATCACCCCACAGCGTTCTCGCCGTGACTGCCGTCTGCTCGTTGGTTGCACCGGCCGCGGCGCAGCTCGGCTGGCAGCAGTACCCGGGCTCCCATCCCTCGGCGCGCCACGAAGCGGCGCTGAGCGCAGACCCGACCGGCGGCGGGCTCGTGCTGTTCGGCGGCAGCAGCAACAGCGGCCTGCTCGCCGACACCTGGCGGTGGACCGGTGCGCAGTGGCTGTCTCTCGCTCCGGCCAACTCGCCGCCGGCGCGCTACGGGGCGCGCATGGCGAGCGACACCGCGCGCGGCGTCGTCGTGCTCTTCGGCGGCTTCCTCGAGAACTACAACCTGCCCAATCCGATCGTGCCGCTCGGCGACACGTGGGAGTGGGACGGCACGGACTGGAACCAGCGCGTCCCCACCGGCAGCCCGTCGCCGCGCTGGGGCCACGCGATGGCCTACGACTCGCTGCGCGGCCGCACGGTGCTGTTCGGCGGCACCGACGCGACCAACCCGTGGTTGGCGGACACGTGGGAGTGGGACGGCAACCACTGGCGGCTGCGACCGACGCCGACACCGGTGCCGGGGCAGGTCAATCACAGCATGGCGTTCGACGCTGCGCGCGGCGTGTGCGTCAGGACCGACGGCCTCGTGCTCGCGGCGCGCGCCACCTGGGAGTGGAACGGCGTCGCCTGGCGCAAGGCCGGCGCGATGCCGGCAGCGTCCACACCGTGCTTCGGCGGGCGCATGGTCTACGACGAGGCACGCCGCCGCGTCGTCTGGTACGGCGGCGCCGACAACAACGGCAACGCGCTGCCGATCGGCGTCTGGGAGTGGGACGGCCAGGACTGGACCCCGCGCACGACCGCGACCGCGCCGCCGCATCGGTACTGGCACATGCTCGCGTACGATCCGGCGAGCGGCGAGACGATCGCGTTCGGCGGCCGCGACGACAGCCAGCCGGCGCTGCAGCAACGCAAGAGCGACACGTGGCGGCTCGCGCCCGTGTATCCCGCGTCGACGATGGCCTTCGGCACCGGCTGCGCGGGCAGTCTCGGCGTGCTCAGCATCGACTCGGTGGATCGGCCGTGGCTCGGCACCACGTTCCACGTCGACTGGACGAACACGCCGCCGGCTTCGGTCGTCGTGCTCGTGTTGGGCTGGTCCTCGCAGGTGTGGTCGGGCACGCCGCTGCCGTTGGCGCTCGGCGCGATCGGCATGACGGGCTGCAGCCTGTTCGCCGCCGTCGACCACGCGACGCCGCTGGCTTCGGCGGGCGGTGCGCTGCAGCAGGACCTCGTGCTGCCGAACGTGCCCGCGGTGCTCGGCCTCGACCTGTTCCTGCAGGGCTTCGGCTTCGACGCGACGGCGAACCCCGCGGGGCTGACCGCGAGCAACGGCCTCGCGCTGCGCCTCGGCGGGCTGTAGGCGGCGTCGGAACGGGCGCCGCCGCGCCCGCACGGTACGCTCCGGCGCGGAACCCGCCCGTGCCAGCGAAACTCGTGAAACCCGGCGCCCCGCTCGCGCGGAGACGCACCGTGACCGACGCCACGCCTGAGGACCTGTTCGCGCGCTACCGCGCCGCGGGCGACGTGCAGGCGCTGGCAGCGGTGTTCGATCGGCTCGCGCCGGAGCTGCTGCTGGTCGCCGCCCACCTCGCGCACGACGGCGGCGCCGAGGACCTCGTGCAGGCGACGTTCCTCGACGCGATGCGCCACGCCGACCGCTGGGATCCGGCGCGGCGGCTCGCGCCGTGGCTCGTCGGCCTGCTCGGCAACCACCTGCGCGAGGCGCGCCGGCAACGGCAGCGTGTGCCCGACGCCGAACGGCTCGAGCCGCGGGCCGAGCAGCGGCCCGACGCGGTCGCCGAGGCGAACGAGAGCCTCGACGCGGTGCACGCGGCGGTCGCGCAGCTGCCGCGCCCCTACCGGCAGGTGCTGTCGCTGCGGCTCGTGCACGGCCTCGAGCTGCAGCAGATCGCGCACAGCCTCGACGCGCCGCTCGGCACGGTCAAGGTGCGGCTGCACCGCGGCATGGTGCTGCTGCGGCGCGCGCTGCCGGCCGGCCTCGCGCCGGCGCTCGCCGTACTGCTGTCGCCGGGGCGCGGGCTCGCCGCCGTGCGGCAGGTCGTGCTCGGTTCCACCGGAGTCGCCGCGGGTGCCGCCGCGGCGACCGGGTTGCTCGTCGGAGGATTCGTCGTGAAGCAGTTCCTCGCCGTCGTCGTCGCCGCAGTCGTACTGGTCGGAACGTGGTGGGCGTTCGATGCATCGCCGGCCGGAAACGCCACCGCGCCGGTGGCGCGGCAAGCGGACGCCGCGATGGCCGCGCCTGAACCGGCGCCGAAGGCAGACGCGCCGGTGGCGGCAGCGGCCGCACCGGCGGAGCAGGCGGCCCCGGCGGTCGTGCGCGAGACCGCGCCGACGACCGGCGCACTCGACGTGCAGGTCGTCTGGGCCTCCGACCGCGAGCCGGCGCCGTTCCTCGACGTGATGGTGTACCGACGCGAGCCGCGCATGCGCGCGACGCGGCGCGCCGACGCGCGCGGCAGGGTGACGTTCGACGGGCTCGCGTCGGGCAGCTACCGCGTGGCGACCCCCATGGGCCTCACGCCGGAGCCGGTGTCCGTGGAGGTCGTCGCCGGCGAGACGCACGCGTGCGAGCTCGCCGCGAGCGGCGACCAGCGGCTGCTCGTGCCGGTGGTCGACGACGCGGACCGGCCGCAGCCCGGCGCCGACGTGTGGTGCCTCGATCTGGATGCCGCGAACGGCGGCGCCGCGGTGCTCGGCCGGACCGACGCGACCGGGACGCTCGGCTACCGTGGCTTGCCATTGAGCTCCATCTGGGCGCGGCGCGCCGGATGCCAGCCGAGCCTGACGCACGAGCTGCCGCGCACGCGGCCCGGAGAAGCGCCCGCCGCGTCGGCCGAGGTGCGGCTCGTGCTCGGGGGCGCCGGCTGTTCGGTGCTCGGTTCGGTCGTCGATCCTGATCGACATCCGGTCGCCGACGCGCGTGTGCTGATCGCATGCGAGGACCGCATGCTGACCGGGCCACATCGCACGGAGCTGACGCTGACGACCGACGCCGCCGGCCGGTTCGCGTGCGACGAGGTGCCGGCCGGCGAACGTTACATCGTCGGCGACGCACCGGGCCTCGCACCGACCGTCGAGCGCATCACGACGTCGGCCGACCAGCCGGCGACCATCGTGCTCGCGCTGCAGAAGGGCGCCTGCCTCACGGGTCGCGTGACCGATGCCGGCGGCGCGCCGATCGCCGGGGTCAGCGTGACGGCCTCGAAGAGCCGGCTGCTGCCGGGCCTGGGCAGCTCACGTTCGTGGGGCTGGCAACGCGAGACGCGCACCGACGACGACGGTCATTACCGCCTCGACGCGATCCTGCCCGGCGAGACCAACGCGCGCGCCTTGGTCGAACCGGCCGCGCAGCAGCAGTTCCCGCTCGCGGACGGCGAGCAGCGCACGTGGGACGTCACGAAGGCGCCCGAACGCGCGATCCACGGCATCGTGCTCGACCAGGCCGGCGAGCCGCTCGCACGCTGGTTCGTGCGCGCGATGCCGAGCGTGCCAGTCCGCGACCAGCGGCTCGGCGCGACCGACGCAAAGGGCGCCTTCCGCATCGCCGGACTCGAGGACGTGCCGCACCGCGTGTTCGTGTTCGCACAGATCGACGCACGCGGCGGCGCCGCGGCGATGGTGCCGCGCGCGGTGCTCGAGGACGTGCGCCCGTCGACCGAGCCGCTGACCGTGCGCCTCGACGGACCGGCGACGGCGTCGGGCTGGATCGAAGGCTCGATCGCGATGCCCGACGGCGTCGAGGCGAAGGCCGAGCTGTCGCTGTACGCGAAGATCCTCAGGCGCGGCGCGTTCACCGTGCCGCAGCAGAAGCTCGAGGCCGGCGAGACGACGTTCCGCATCGGCCCGCTGCCAGCCGGCGAGTACGACCTGCTGTGCGACATCGAAGGGCGCGGCCGTCTGCAGCACCGCGGCCTGCGCCTCGGCGTCGACGAGACGCTGCGGCTGCCGCCGTTCGCCGCCGATGCGCAGCGGCCGCTGGCGGTCGCGCTGCGCTTGCCCGACGGCCGGCCGGCGACCGGCGCGAAGGTCGTGCTGAAGCAGACCCTCGAGCCCTGCGCCGAGAGCGAGCCCGGGCTCTATGGGTCGCGACCGATCGAGGCCGGCAGCTACGACGTGTCCGTGCGCGGCCCCGGCTTCGCGCCGGCGACGTTCGCGGTGCAGTTCGCCGGCGGCGGTGCACCGGTCGAGCACACGGTCGCATTGGCGCCGACCGTCGAGATCTGCTGCAAGCCCGCGACGCCGCGCGAGCGCTGGATCGGCGCGATGCAGATCCACCTGACCGACGCGGGCGGCGCCGAGGTCGTCAAGGACTTCCTCGGGATCGACGGCAAGCCGGACTTCGTCTGGTCGATCGGGCTGCTGCCCGGCACCTACTCGCTGCGCTGCAGCGCGTTCAACGACGGCAGCGCCACGACGACGTTCACGGCCGGCACGGCGCCGCAGCGCGTCGAGCTGCAGTTCGCGAAGTAGCGCGCAGCGCCGGCGCGGTCAGCGCACCGGCACTCGCTGCCGTTCGCCGTGCCGACGTTGACGGTCGCGTCGTCGGCTCTGGAAGGCGCTGCGGCGCCTCGCTCCCCGCAGGCCTTCGTGTACGCGCAGTGCCGCGTCAGACCTCGACCACCACGACGCGGAAACCGATGTGGTCCGCGCGCCGCGGCGGTTCGTACCGCAAGCGGAATGCGGAACGACAGAACCTGGCCTCGTCCATCCATGCCCCTCCGCGCCGCACGCGCGAATACGTGCCATCGCGGTTCTGCTCGCCGAGCACGTCCCGCAGGTCCGGGTCGACCCCACCTGGCAGCTGCGCGTGGTACCAGTCGCGACACCACTCGAACTCGTTCCCGTGCATGTCGTGCAGACCCCACGCATTCGCGGCGTAGCTGCCCACTGCCGCGGCCGCCGCGCCGGGCCTTCCATCGGGTCTGCCGTCGTAGGGCTTCCCGATGTTCGCCTGTCGATCGGTCAAGGAGTCACCGAACGCGAACGCGGTCGTGGTGCCGGCGCGACACGCGTACTCCCATTGCGCCTCGGTCGGGAGCCGGAACTCCCAGGTCGGAGGCAGCTCGTTCGCGTCGTGCGCGCGTTCCGTCAAGCGGCGACAGAACAGCTCGGCCTCGTCGAAGTGGATCCAGTAGACGGGGAAGTCGTCTCCAGCGCCCGCCACGAGTTCGCCGGGGATCGCGCCCATCACGCGCTTCCACGCCCCCTGCGTCACCTCGTACTTGCCCATCCAGAAACCAGACAGGGTCACGTCGACCTGCGCTTCGTCGCCGCGCCGGTCGGGTTCGTCGGGTGGGCTCCCCATGCGGAACGTCCCGGCCGGACACCAGCAGAGATCGACGCCGCAGACGTGCCACTGGTCCCCGGCCCGGGCACCGGCTGGCGACACGATGCGCGTCGCAGCCGGACGGTCGGCGTGGTGACATGCCGCCGGTACCCACACGACGGCGAGAAGCATGGTCAGCTGGGCGCGCATGGTTCTCTGTCTCGGGACGGGAAGGCGCTGGCGGCCGCGGCGCCTGTGGCTTGCAGTGAGGCGGCATCACGAACGATAGCGCCGCTTCGACCACGTGAGGTCACTCGCGACGCGAAGTCCGATCGCCAGACGGCGATGCGAGATGGCGGCCCCGCGCTGGGGCGCCTCGACGAGCGATGCGACCGCTGTTCGCACTGTGACACCCGGACACGGCGGGCCCGCCGCGGTAGAACATGATGAACGCGCGCCACCTGTCGGCGCGCAGCCCAACCCAAGGCCACGAACATGAACACGCACCCGCTGTCCTGCCTGGTGCTGCCCGCGCTCGCGGCGAGCCTCGCCGCCCAGACGATCGCCGGCGGCTTCAGCCCCAATCCGGTCGCGCCCGGCGTGCCGGTCACGCTCACGTGCACCGACGCGGCGGGCTTCGGACTCCAGCTGCCATCGCCGTGCAGCTGGTTCACGATCCACCAGGGCTCGCAGACCGGTCCCGCGATCCAGCTGGGCCTCGCGTGCCCGACCGTGATCGTGCCCGTCGCGCCGCACGGCACGTTCTCGTTCGCGTGGGACCAGCGCGACGCGACGGGGGCCTTCGTGCCGCCGGGCACCTACTGGTTCGAGGCGCGCGCCTGGGACAACGGGTTCTTCGTGCTGCACCGCGACTGGTTCTGCATCTCGATCCAGCCCGCGGGTGCGCCCGCGCTCACGGCGGCCGGCCCGGCGCGCATCGGCCTGCAAACGCCGCTGCAGATCAGCGCGCCGACGGAGCCCGGCGCGATCTGGGTCGCCGCCGCGTCGCTGAGCTCGAACGATCCGATCGTCGCACCGGGCCTCGCGACGTGTCTCAGCGAACCGCTGTTCCTCGGACCGTTCACGTCGCCGATCGGCGTGCTCGACGGCGGCGGCAACTCGAGCGGCCTCGAGCTGATCGTGCCCGGTGCGCCGATCGTGCTGTACCAGGGGCTGCACGTGCAGGCGCTGCTGTTCGGCAGCACCGGCCTCGCGCTGACCAACGACGTGTCGTTCACGATCCAGCCGTAGCCGCGACCGCCAGACGGTGCACGCGCGCGCCGACCACGATGCGGCGTGCCACCGCGCGAGTTCGACAACGACCCAGGGCGAGGTTCGTCGAGTCGCCGGGAAGTTGGCGCAGGGGGTCGCCTTCCCAGGAACATGCCCGTCTCCCCCACCGCCGCGCGCCTCGGCACGGCCTGCGTGCTGCTCGCCGTGCTCGTCCCCGCCGCTGCGGCTCAGCAGCGCGCGCCGTGCACCGGCTTCGTGCGCGCGCCCGACGGCTCAGCACTCGCCGGCGCGAACGTCGTGTGCGCGCGCCGGCCGGACTCCGGCGAACCCGATCGGCGCGAGGTGACGACCGGCGCCGACGGATCCTTCGACGTCGAACTCGCGATCGGTGGCATCTACTTCATCTGGGCGATCGGCCCCGCCGACGACGCGGGGCGGCGCGCGGTCGTGCTGCCGGTCGACGAGGCCGCCGCCGGGCGGACCCTCGCACTCGATGCGACGCTGCTGCTGGCACCGGTCCGGCTCGACGTGCGCGGCACCGCAGCATGGCTCGCCGATGGCGTCGGCGGCGGGCCGCTGGCGCTGCGCATCGCCGTCGCCGACCGCATCGCGCTCGGACCCGACCTGCCGATCCCCGGCGACGGACCGGTGCCGCTGCCCGCACTGCCGGTCGATCGCTTCGACGTCGGCCTCGTCAACGGCCGCGGCGAGGTCGTGTCGTTGCTGTCGATCGACACGACCATCGAAGCGGTCGCGGCGTTCCCGGCCGCGCGAGCGGTCGACGTCGCCGTCACCGATGCCGACGGGGCCGCCATCGCCGGCGCGAAGGTGCTGCGGCTCGACGTCCCCGACCTGCCGCCGGCACGCGCACGCGCCGAGACGACGCGATGGGCTTCGCTCGCCGCGATCACCGACGCACACGGCCGCGCGCGCTGCCTCGTGCCGACCGGCTCGCGCATGCTGTTCGCAGCCGCGCACGACGGTCGCAAGCCGGCGATCTCCGGCTGGTTCGAGGGTCGCCGCTTCGAGAACGGCAAGCTCGTTGCCAAAGACGACCCGGATCAGGCGCTGGGGTTCGTGCTCGAGCCGGGCCAGGCCGCGATCGTGCGTGTGCTCGGCACCGACGAGCACGATCGGCCCGACGTGCGCTTCTTCGACTACCAGCTGCTGCGCCTCGGGCGCCACAGCACGGCCGTGCTGCGTCAGTATCCCGGCGCGGCGGGGCCAGATGGCCGGTACTCGTGCGACGCCATGGCGACGACTGCGACCCAGACCGCGTTGGTGCAGGTCGCGCGCGCACAACCGACGCCGCACCTGACCTACGCGACGACCGCTCCCGCGGCGCCGGGCAAGCCGATGTTCGACGTCGACCTGCGCACGCTGCGCACGTTCCCGGTCGAGGTGGTCGACGGCGACGGTGCCGAGGTGCCGGGCGCACGCGTCGCGGCCCAGGCGCTCGGCTCGGGCACGCTCGCACCGCTCTGTGAGCTCGTCACCGACCTGCGCGGTCACGCCGAGCTGCGTCTCGCCGACGAAGGCTATTCGCTGCACGCGACGACGCCGACCGCGTACGGCGTCGCGCTCGCTCCGACCGGCCGCAAGGGTCCGCTGCGCATCGTCGTGCAGCCGCTGGCGACGATCCGGGTCCGCGTCGTCGACAGAAAGCAGCGGCCCGTGCCCGGCGCGCGCGTCGAGATGCGCGCGCGCGTCACGGGCGTCGGTGCGCAGCCGACCGAGGCCAGCGAGCGCACGCTGTTCGCGGCCGGCGAACGCAACTGCGCGCGGTTCGCGTGCCGGCGCACCGGCGCCGACGGCGAGCTGACGGTGCGCTACGTCGCCGCCGAAGCCAACGCGCGGTTCGAACTGGTCGCGACGCGCGGCGCCGGCACGTCGGGACCGGTGCCGATGCAGCCCGACGACGGAGTGCAGGTGCTGACGCTGCGCTGACGCGGTGGCCGCGCTACAGCACTGCAGGCGGGTCCGGCGCCGCGGCCTCGCCTCGCGTGCGCCAGGCCGAGGGCGACGCGCCGACGAGCTTCTTGAACGCGCGGCTGAACGCGGCCTCGGAACCGTAGCCGACGTCGAACGCGACGGCGGCGACGCTGGCGTTGCTCTCGGCGAGCAGACCGGCGGCGATC
>DASUFY010000140.1:0-6153 GCA_036274315.1 Planctomycetota bacterium
GACCCGGCGACGCGTTCGGCACCGCGGTCGCCTGCATCATCCTGCAGATCCCGAAGCAGTACCTGCCGATCTTCCAGCGTTGATCGCCGCGCGTCGCGCGCGCTGGATTCGCACGGCGGCGCGCGGTAGCACGGTCGGCACAATGGTCCCGACCTCGCCAGAGCGGCCATGAAGCGGCACGACAAGGCGCTGCGCATCCAGCGTGTGCTCGACGAACACTTCCCGGCGCCGGCGATCCCGCTCTTGCACGCGGATCCGTTCACGCTGCTGATCGCGGTCGTGCTGTCGGCGCAGTGCACCGATGCGCGCGTCAACGAGGTGACGCCGGCCCTGTTCGCGCGCGCCGGCAACGCCGAGGCGATGCGGCGCCTGTCCGAAGCGCGGATCCGCGCGTTCATCCGGCCGTGCGGACTCTCGCCGCAGAAGAGCAGGGCGATCCGCGCGCTGTCGCAGCAGCTCGTCGCGGAGCACGGCGGTCGCGTGCCGCAGGACCTCGAAGCGCTCGAACGCCTGCCCGGCGTCGGCCACAAGACCGCGAGCGTCGTCATGGCGCAGGCGTTCGGGCAGCCGGCGTTCCCGGTCGACACGCACATCCACCGGCTCGCATGGCGCTGGGGACTCAGTCCGGGCCGCAGCGTCGAGCAGACCGAACGCGACCTCGTGCGCACGTTCCCGCGCGAGCGATGGAGCACGCTGCACCTGCAGATGATCCACTTCGGGCGCGCGTTCTGCCCGGCCGTGAAGCACGTCGTGGCGACGTGCCCGATCTGCAGCTGGGCGATGAGCAAGGCGCGGCAGGCGGCGGAAGCGCGGCGGCGGGCGCGGGCGAAACGGTGAGCTGGGTGGTTGCTGAGACGCCGCGTTGCGGCGTCGGGGCGCTCAGTCCAGCGCGCGCAGCACGAAGATCGTCGCCGCGACCGGCTTGTCGACGTTGCGCAGCACGATGAAGTGCACGGTCTCGTCCTTCTGCGCGGAGACGACGACGCACGGATACCAGTCGGCCGCCGTGTCCACCTGTCGACCGCCGTCGGGCAGCAGCGCCACCGCGTCGATGTCCTCCATGTCCTCCGACATCGCGCAGAACAGGTAGCGCGCCGACGACGGCGCCTGGAACGCGAAGTCGCTCTCGGCGATCTTGCCGTCCCAGGCGAGTTCCGACCGTCCGCGCACGACGACCTCGACCTTGACGTCGTCGCGGCCCGCGGCGACCACGCGCCGGAACCGTTCCGTCAGCACCTGTTCGAGGCTCTTCTTCGCGTTGTCGACCATCGCCAGGAACGCGGACTCCCAGGTCAGCTCGCGAGCGCTCTGGGCACCCTTGTCGTCGAGGATCAGTTCCTGCAGCAGGTCGATGCGCTGCGCGTAGGTCGTACCGGCGATCGGGATGCGGCGCCCTTCCATGCCGAGCGTGAAGCTGCCCGCGTTGATGATGCCCAGCACGCGGCCGTCTTCGTCGAGCACCGGGCTGCCGCTGGAGCCGCCGTTGACGGGCAGGTCGGTGTGCACGAGCTGCGCCGCCTCGAGCGACGCCGGGGCCATGAAGAAGTCGCTGACCGCGATCACGTGGCCGAGGTGCGAACGGCTCTGCGGCCGGTCGACGTTGAACGCGAGGCCTTCGGCCGGGAACCCGACCGAGGCGCAGGCCCGGCCCGCCCGGATCTGCGCGAAGCCCTTGGCGTCGAGCACGGGCAGCGCCGGCGCGAGCCGCGCACGCGCTTCCTCGGGCACCTGCAGCAGCGCCACGTCGCACGCGACCACGGTCTTGCTGCTGGCGCCACCATCGATCATCAAGGCGCCCGCGAACTTCTCGCACAGCTGGGTGTAACGCTGGTAGCCCGGATGCTGGCGCGCCGCGGCGATCGGGATGTCTTCGCCCTGCCGGCCCACCGAGCGCAGGAACATGCGGCCCTGCACGAACTCCTCGGCGACGTGGCTGTTGGTCGCGACCTGGCCGTTGTCGCGATCGAGCACCCAGGCGGTGCCGAGCGGGCGCACGCTCGTGCCGTCGTTGTCGACCACGCAGTAGATCGACGGCGACGCGGCGCGCACGACGTCGCCGAGATCGACCTTCGGCTGCGAACTGCGCCCGACGAGGTCGAGCACCGACTGCCGCTGCGCCGCGGTGAGCGTGGTCGCGACGAGCTTGCCGGCCTCGACGTGCGCTTCGATCGCCACGAACAGTCCGACCGCCGCCGCCGCACCGAGCAGCATCGCGCCGATCCAGACCTTGCGGCGATGTCCGCGCAGTTCTTCGGCGGTGCGATGTGCCTCCTCCTGCACGGCCTGCTCCGGTGGAACGTAGCCGGCCGCGATCGCCACGGTCGCGCGCAGGTCGACCGCCGACTCGGAGTTGTGGATGACCATCTGCAGGCGCGGACCCTGGGCACCGAGGCGGAGCTCCGCACCATCGCGCACGACCGATTCGTCCCACGCCGGCGCGCCGGCCACGAACACGGGGTTCTCCTTGTTGACGCGCACGCGCACGCGGCCGAGCACGGAGCGCAGCACACAGTGCTGGCGGCTCACGGTCGAGTAGTCGGGCGGCAGCACGAGCTGGCACCGCACCGGGTGGCGGCCGATGCGCACTTCGGTGCCTTCCTGCAAGTCGAAGTCGAACTCCTTGCCGGCGAGGGATCCGTCGAGAACGCGCAGGGTCACCTTCATTGTGGCTCCGGGTGGAGGGTATCTCGCGCCCCGAGGCGGGCAAGAGGGTGTGGACAGTAGGGTTGCTCGCGATCGGGTGCTGTGGACCGACGCGCCCATGTCGCGGGGTTTCGGCTGCGGCTTCCCGGGCGCGTTGGCGAGCAGCGGTCCAAGAGATGTCGATGCGCCGCGCATGGACAGGCCGGCCGGCGAGCGCGCCGGCACCGACGGGAGCACTGTGGTGGTGCGTCGGCCATCTGCCAAAGCACGCACACCACGCGGCGTTCACGCCACTACGAGGCCCTTGGGAACGCACCAGGTCGCTACTCCACCAGGCTCTTCCACACCGCATCGATCGGGTCGCTGTAGAACTCGATGCTGAGCTTCGTCCACAGTTCGTCCGGCAGATCGTTGAGCTGCCTGCGCGCCGCGACCGGCATCAGCAGGGTGACCGCCTTCTTGTCGACAGCCAGCTCAGCGAGCGCCACCGGATTGCGCAGCATGTCGAACGACCCGCCGAGGTTCAGTGGCCCCACCACGATCATGCCGCATCTGGTGTTGCGCTCGAGCAAGGCGCCGACCAGCGCGACCAGCACCGGCAACCCAAGCCCTACGCCGTTCTTGTCGGTGTCGATGGGGCGCATCTGTACGGAGAACTCGTGGTTGCGCGGGTCGCGGTCACCGACCAGCTGCTTGCTGCGGGTGTAGAGAATCTGCTCCTCCACCCGCACGCTCTCGCTGAACGCCGGTGGGTTCGGTCGGTTGAAAACCTTGACGGCGGACCCAGGTCCGACAGTGACGTCGATGCGGCACAAGGACGGCCCGCCTTCACCACCAGGACTCAGCGCCCAGACCTGACCCGGCGGCAGCGGGTCCTCGTCGATCGCCTCGTCGCTGTGCAGCTCCGGCGTCGCCACGAACTGCTCGACGCCGTCGACGCCGAGGGCGTAGCTGAAGTGGGTGTTGCGGCGGTCCGGGAAAGGCAGTTTGGTCAAGCCGCTGACTGTCTTGTGCACCGCGATCGCCGCGCAGCGCGCCCACCGGCTCGCCGTCAAGTGCTTCGGCAGATCGACCTGCGACAACCTTCCAGCAAGAACAGCCAGCCGTGGTCAGGGACCACGCGGACAGGCTTCGCCCGTCGCCCTCAGGGTCGGTCCACGGGATGGCCGCCGGTGGAGCACGCCATCGGCGGTGCTCGCCTGTGCGCGCAGATGCTGGCGAGGACCTCGATCAGGGTGTTTGCTGCTCCCTCACGCGCTCACCTGCACGGTTGCGCGTCCGGAGCGTAGCCCCGGGACGAACGTGAAAATAAGCGCCCCAGCGCGAGTCTGGTCGCAACCTTCGATGTCATGCGATGTTCGATCATTCGAGCAGGCTGCAGGGAGGCCACCTGGAAGCTGGCAGAAAATAAGCATGCGGTGCCTCATGCCCAGAAGGGAACGTAGCGGGCGAACTTCCTCGAACGACTCGACGGGTCGGCCGACTTGATCCGCTTCGCCGCGACGCTGTCGCGAATGATCCGCGACGCGACGGTGTGGTCGCCGTCGCCGAGCCCGAATCGCTCGCGCAAGGACGAGTTGGTGAGCTGGGCGCCGGACACGAACCGCAAGCAAGCGTGGAGGTAGCAGGCCCACACCTGGGACGCCTTGTCGCCGCTGATCATGTTGCGGTGCGCGAAGAGGACCACGCGCGTGTGCGAGGAGTCCAGCCTGATCTCCGGCGCCGGGAGCTGCGAGAACTCGAGCGCGAACATCGCTTTGTCGAACCCGCTGCCACGCTCTTCGCAGATGCCGAGGCGCCGCATGAGCCCGGCGAACCGCTCGTTGCGCGACCGCGGTGCGTGATCGAGGAAACGCAACGGGTCGATGATAGGCAGGCCGGGGTTGCTGATCTCGAGGCGGTCCTCGAACAGCTCGATCATCGGACCGGTGCCGCTGAGCGTGAAGTCCTGGTGGATCAACGCGTTCCCGACCAGCTCGCGCAACGCGACGTCGGGGTACATGCGCACCTCGCGGCGCAGCGCCTGCCCGAGCACCTCGTTGCGGGGACCGCGCTCGACGAGGAAGCGCACGAGTCCCGCGAACCCGGCAGCGTAGCCGCTCGTGAACTCCTGCTCGTACTCGGCCTGGGTGCGATCGGCGCCCCTGTAGTGCACGAACCGCAGCGTCTTTCGGCCGAGCGGCCCGAACGCGCGCAGGTCGCGCGCGAACAGCAGCGCTCCGAGGCAGGTGACGTCGAAACGACCGGCTCCACGGTCGCAGACGAGTTCTTCCGTGCACAGCCTCGCCACGATCGCGGCGCCGTCATTTGGCGCCTGCTGCTGCAGCAGCTCGAACAGCGCGCGATGGTCGAGCAGTTCGAGCACCTGCTCGACGCCGAGATCGGCCTTGGCGATGCCGTGCTCGAACGAGGTGCGCGCGAGCGCCGCCCACAGCTCCTGCTCCTTGCCGGGGTAGTCCGCAAGCTTCTTGCGCGCACTGCCGATGCGGATCCAACGCGTTCCCTCGAACGCGACGGGGAACGCAGCCGCCGCTTGCACGCGCAAGAGCACGAACCGACACCCTTCGTGGCTCACCTCGTGGAAGCCGAAGTCGATGCGCGGCGACAACAACCGCGCCCACCACGTCTCCACCGGCTCGTTGCCCCTCTTGCGCGCCCGCGGATCGACCTCCGTGCCGACCGGGCGCCGCGTGCCGTCTTCGATACCCCACACGACCCACCCGGCTTCTTGCGCGTGCAGTGCCGCGGCGTTGGCGAGTGCGCTCAGGTACGTGCCGACGTCGTGGGGATCGGCGTCGTTGTGCTTGAGCTCGATCCACTCCTTCTCGCCGTGAGCGAGCAGGCGCTGCAAGGTTGCTGCGTCGATCATGTGCCCTCGCGAGCCATCCGCGGCGTCGTGGTGCGCTGTTCGATCATGACGCGACCTCTCTCATGTCAGGAATCCCGACTCTACTCTCCCGATGGGTCGCAGGATCCGCCTCGCATGAAGAAGGAAGGCCAGCACACCGAGGGGAAGAGAGCAGGTGGGAGCGCGCCGCCGTCGTTCGCGCCCCGCCTCAACCGAACGCCGACAACAGCTCGGCCCACGGATCGCGCGCGAGCACCCAGCGGTAGAACACGGCGCCGAGCCAGCCGTGCAACACGCCGAGCGGCCACAGGCAACGGTGGCGCAGGAACAGGTGGCTGCAGGCGAGGCCCAGCAGCAGCGTCGCGCCGCACAACGGCCAGTCGGGCGCGTGCACGGCGGCGAAGCCCAGCGCGGCCACGGCGACGAGCCACGCGCGGCCCAGACCGAAGCGCTCGAGGTTGCCGACGGCGATGCCGAGCACGAGCAGCTGCTGCGCCCAACCCCAGAGCGGGTAGACGCCGAGCAGCGGCAGCAGGTGCACATCGATCACGAACGTACCGCGCACGAGACCGAGCACCGCACACGCGGCCACGCCGACGACACCGAATGCGGACGCGGCCTTGGTGCAGGCGCGCAGGCCGCGCCGCTGCATGCCCCACGCC
>DASUFY010000141.1:0-9532 GCA_036274315.1 Planctomycetota bacterium
GCTGCACGAGCCGTTCGAACGGCACGTCGCCGTGCGCGAACGTGGCCGTCGCGACGGCGCGCACGTGCTGCAGCAGCGCGCGGAACGAAGCGTCGCCGTCGGGGCGGAAGCGCAGCACCGCGCTGTTGACGAACAGGCCGAACGCGGCCTGCAGGCTCGCGTGCGTGCGGTTGGCGACCGGGGTGCCGAGCACGAGGTCGCCGCTCGCCGTCCACCGCATGAGCGCCGCGACGAAGCCGGCCAGCATCGTCTGGTACGCGGTGCAGCCCTCGCTGCGGCCGACGGCGAGCAGCGCCGTCGTGACCTCGTCCGCGAGTGCCTGCCGGCAACGGCCGCCGCGCGCGGTGCCACCGGCGGCCTCGTGGTCCGCGGGCAGGCGCGTCGTCGGCGGCTCGCGCAGCTGCTCGGCGTACCACGCGAGGCCGGGCGCGAACGCGCCGCGCCGTTCGCGCGCCGCCTGCCAGGCGGCGAAGTCGTGGTACTGCAACGGCGCGGGCGGCAACGGGCTGGCCGGCTCGCCGACCAGCGCGCCGTACAGTGCGATGAGTTCGTTGGCGAGCACGAGCATCGACAGGCCGTCGGCGACGATGTGGTGCACGCCCCAGAGCAGCTGCCACTCGTCGTGCGCGAGGCGCAGCAGCGAGCAGCGCAACAACGGGCAGCGCGCGAGTTCGATCGCCGCGCAGCGCGCGAGCAGCTCGCTGCGGCGTGCGGTCCTCTGCGCGTCGTCGAGCGCACGCAGGTCTTCGCTGTGCAGCGGCGCGTGCGCGCTCGCCTGCACGTGCGCCGTCGGCACGCCGTCGGCGGCCCGGAAGCACGTGCGCAGGGCTTCGTGGCGGGCCACGAGCCGGTCGAGCGCGTCCTGCAGCGCGGGCACGTCGAGCTCGCCGGTCAGGCACAGCACGCCGGTCAGGTGGTGCGCGGGTTCGCCGGGTGCGATCTGTTCGAGGAACCAGAAGCGTTCCTGCGCCGGCGACAGCGGGTAGGACGCGGGCGACGGCGTCGCGCCGGGCGGCTGCTGCTCGCTGAGGCGCAGGAACAGCTCCCGCTGCGCGGGGCTCAGTTCGCGCAGCCGGCGCTCGAGGTCGTCAGTCATCGTCGCCGGCCTCGCGCAGTGCCCGCGCGGCCTCGTCGTCGGACATCGCCGCGATGTGCCGCAGCAGGTCCTCCTGGCCCTGCGCGGCCGCCGCCCAGCGCGCATCGATCGCGGCGGCGACATCCTGCATGGTCGCGCCGTCGATGAGGTCGGCGAACGGCATCGACAGGCCGAGATCGTGTTCGAGGCGCGTGGCGAGCTCGACGGCGCGCATCGAGTCGAAGCCGTAGTCGAGCAGCGGTTCGTCGTCGCGCAGTTCGCCGGGTTCGAGGCGCAGGATCCGGGCGCACGCCGCGCGCACGTGCCCGGCGAGCATCGCGACGCGCTCGCCGGGTGCCACGGCCGCGAGGCGCGCTCGCAACGTGGTCGCGCCCGGCGCCGGCGTCGTCGGACCGTCGACCTGCCTCGCCGGCGGCGCTGCGCTCGCCGCGGTGAACGGCACCTGGAACGTGCTGCGCTGGAACGTGTACGTCGGCAGCGGCAGGCGCGGGAACGGGTCGGGGTAGCGTTCGTGCCACGCGATGGTGCCGCCGCGCACGAACGCCTCGGCGACGGCGGCGGCCGGCGCGCCGGCCGCCGGTGCCGCGGCGTCCGCGACGGCAGTGCCGGTGCACGTTCCCGGTTCGCGCCTGCCGTCGGCGATCGCCTGCAGCAGCTCGGCGGCCTCGCTCGTCTGCGCGGCGACGACGGCGGCGCGACAGCGCTGCGGCGAACGGCCGCGCGCGGCGGTCGCCGCGACCGCGTAGAACGGCAGCGTCGCGTGTGCCGCCAGGTGTCGGGCCCAGCGCGCGCACAGGCAACGCAGCGCGGCCGGCGTGCGCGCGGCGAGCGGCAGCACGTACGGCGGCGGCGTCGGCGCGGTCACCGGCACCGTGTCCCGAGCCGGCGCGGCGAGCAGCACGTGGGCGTTCGTGCCCGTGAAGCTGAACGAGCTGACACCGGCGATGCGACGGCCGCCGGGCGACCACTCGGTGCACTGCTGCGGCACGCGCAGCGGCAGCTCCGACCACGGCAGGTGCGGGTTCGGCGCCGTGAAGTGCAGGTGCGGCGCGATCGTGCCGTGCTCGAGCTGCAGCACCGTCTTGACCACGCCGAGCAGACCGGCGGCCGCTTCGAGGTGGCCGAAGTTCGTCTTGCCCGAGCCGACCCACAGCGGCTCGTCGGCCGCGCGGCCGGCGCCGTAGACCGCCGCCAGCGCCTGCAGCTCGATCGGATCGCCGAGCAACGTGCCGGTGCCGTGGGCCTCGACGTACGACACGTCGTTCGCCGCGACGCCGGCGTCCGCGAGCGCTGCGCGCAGCACGCGCTGCTGGGCCGGTCCGTTCGGCACCGTCAGGCCCGCCGTCGCACCGTCCTGGTTGGTGGCGCTGCCGAGCACCTCGGCGTGTCGGCGCAGGTGCTCGCGCAGGGCCGCGGGCCCGGCGGCGAGCAGCACGCCGATCGCACCTTCGCCGCGGCCGTACCCGTCGGCGGCGGCGGCGAACGTCTTGCAGCGGCCGTCGGCCGCGAGCATGCCCGCGCGCTGGAACGTCAGCGTCGTCCACGGCGACAGCATCGCGTTGACGCCGAGCACGAGCGCGAGTTCGCATTCACCGGCGCGCAGCGACTGCAGCGCCAGGTGCAGCGCGACCAGCGACGACGAACAGGCGGTGTTGATGGCCACGCTCGGGCCTTCGAGCCCGAGCGCGAACGAGACGCGGCCCGCCGCCGCGCACGGGTTGGTGCCGGGCCCGGACGCGCCGTCGATCTCGTCGACGGGCAGGTGCTGCGTCAGGTGCTGCAACCAGTCCGCTGTGCTGATGCCGACGAACACGCCCGTGTTGCTGCCGCGCAGCGTGTGCGGCGCGATGCCCGCGTGTTCGATCGTCGCGTGCGCGACCTCGAGCAGCAGACGCTGCTGCGGATCGACGAGGCGCGCCTCGCGCGGCGCGATGCGGAAGAACTGCGCGTCGAAGCCGTAGGCATCGTCGAGGAAGGCGCCCGGAGGCGTCGCTTCGCTCGCACCCGTCGGGGGCCAGCGATCGCCGGGGGCCGGCGCGATCGCGTCGCCGCCGCCGGCGAAGAAGCGCCACAGCGCCTCGGGGTCCTCGATGCCGCCCGGCAGCCGGCAGCCGATGCCGACGACGGCGGCGGGCGAGTGCCGCGCCGCGTCGCGCCGTTCGAGTTCGGCGATGCGTTCGCGCGCGCGCCGCAGTTCACGCACGGCCTGCTGCATCAGCTCGCGGTACTCTTCGCTCACGGGCGGCTCTCCGCCTGCCGCACTTCGAGTTCGAGCAGGCGCGCGATGTCGTCGGTGGCCATCGACTCGAGCTCGTCGGGTGCTTTGGCGTCGCCGGCGTCGCCGGGGAACAGCATGCCGAGCAGCTGTGCCGCGAGCCGCTCGACGTCGGGGAAGTCGAACAGCAGCGTCGCCGGCAGCGACCGCCCCAGCGCCGCCTCGAGCCGGTCCTTGGCGTCGACCGCCATCAGCGAGTCGAGACCCTGTTCCTGGAATGTGCGTTCGGCATCGACATCGGCGGCCGCGGCGAAGCCGAGCGCCGCGGCGACATGGCTCTTGACGAGCCCGGCCAGCGTCGCGGCGCGCGCCGCCGGCGGCACGGCGGTGAGATCGATGGCCGGCACCGCGACGGCGCTCGCGGCGCGTTCCCGCATGCCGCGCAGCAGCGGCGGCACCTCCGCACCGAGGCCCTGCAGCCACGCTGGCCAGCGCATCGACATCGCGACGACGTTGCCGTGCGCGCCGAGCTGTTCGGTCAGGATGTGGCTCGCGGTGCGCGCCGGCAGGAACTGCATGCCGACCTGGCGCAGGCGTTCGCGCAGCGTCGGTTGCAGGCGGCTGGCCATGCCACCACCATCCCACGGGCCATAGGCGATGGCCACCGCGGGCCGGCCTCGCTGGCGACGCCAGTCGGCGAACGCATCGACGAACGTGTTGGCGGCCGCGTACGCGGCCTGGCCGGGATTGCCGAGCGTGCCGGCCATCGACGACAGCAACACGAAGAAGTCGAGCGGGTCGCCGGCCGTCGACTCGTCGAGCCAGATCGCGCCGGTCGCCTTGGCGGCGAACGCCGTCGACGCGTGCGACCAGGTCAGCGACGACGACAGCGCGTCGGCGAGCGCACCGGCCGCATGCACGACGCCGCCGATCGGTGGTGCTGCCGCACGCAGCCGGCGCAGGGCGTCGCCGAGGCGATCGCGGTCGCTGCAATCGACCTGCACCGTGTGCACCGTCGCGCCTCGCTCGCGCAACGGCGCCAGAGTCGCGGCGGGCACCTCGCCGCGCGCGAGCAGTGCGATGTGGCGCGCACCGGCCTCGACGAGCGCAGCCGCGATGTGCGGCGCGATGCCGCCGCTGCCGCCGGTCAGCAGGTAGGTGCGGTCGTCGCGCACCAACACGCTGCGCGGCATCTGCACGACGACCTTGCCGACGTGGCGGCCCTGGGCGAGGTGCTGGAAGGCGCTGCGCACCTGGCCCAGCGGCACGATCGTCGGGCGAACGGGATGCAGTTCGCCGGTCTCGAGGCCGGCGCGCAGCCGCTGCAGCAGGCGCGGCTGCAGCGTCGCGTCGTGCTGGAAGCGATCGCCGAGGTCGAACGCGAAGAACGCCACGTCGGGTCGCTGCGCGTGCGCCTGCTCTTCGGTCCAGACGCCGAGCTTGCCGAGCTCGACGAAGCGCCCGCCGGGCGCGAGCACGGCGAAGCTGTGCCGCACGGCCTCGCCGGACAGCGTGTTGAGCACGACGTCGACGCCGCGGCCGCCGGTCGCGGCGCGCACGGCGTCGACGAAGTCGGCGGTGCGCGAGTTGCCGGCGATCTCGGCGCCGAGTTCGCGCACGAGCGCGTGTTTGGCCGGGCTGGCGGTCGCGAGCACGCGGCAGCCCGCGCCGAGCAGCAGCTGGATCGCGGCCTGGCCGACGCCGCCGGCGGCGGCGTGCACGAGCACGGTCTCGCCGGCCCGCACGCGCGCGAGGTCCTCGAGCGCGTGCAGCGCGGTCGCGAACACGGTCGGCAGGCCGGCGGCGGCCGTGGCATCGATGCCGGCCGGCAGGCGGAAGCACGCGCTGGCGCGCACCGTGACGTGGCTCGCCAGGCAGTCGGCCGCCGAGACGACGACGCGTTCGCCGACGCGCAGGTCGACGCCGCGCCCGGCGGCGACCACGGTGCCGCAGCCTTCGAAGCCGAGCGGCTGCTCGTTCGCGCTGCGCACGCCGAGGCGCTCCGAGTGTTCGCGCAGCATGCCGAGCACGTGCAGGGCGTCCTTGAAGTTGAGTGCGGCCGCCTCGATCGCGAGTTCGACCTCGCCGGCGCCCGGGGCCCGGCGCTGCAGCGGTTCGAGCTGCAGATGGTCGAAGCTGCCGTAGGCCCTGGCGCGCAGCCGGAACGGGCCCGGCGGCGGCAGCAGCGTCGCCTTGGCCCGCGGCCCGCGCCGCAGCCGCGGTGCGCGCCGCAGCCCGCCGCGCAGCGCGACCTCGGGCTCCGCCGACGTGTGCTGCAGTTCGTGCGCGAGCGCCGCGGCGTGGTGCGCGACGTCGTTCGCGGGCACGGTCGCATCGAGGTCGATCGCGATCGGCCGCAGCGCCGGGTGTTCGAGCGCGAGCGTGCGGCGCAGGCCGAGCAGGCTCGCCGCGTGTGGCGTCGCGCCCGCCGGTGCGGGACCGGCCGGCTGCACGCCGTGCGTCACGAAGCACAGCCGCGGTGGACCCGGCGCACGCAGCGCCTGCTGGGCGGTCGCCAGCGCGGCCGCGAACGTCGCATGCTGCGCGGCCATCGGGTCGCCGCCGTCGGCGACCGGCGCGCAGAACACGATGTGGTCGATGCGCCGCCGCAGCAGCACGGCCGGCAGCTCGTCGAGGCTGCACGCGTGGCCCGCGCCCGCGGGCAGCGCCGCCACCAGTGCACGGGCCAGCTCGCGATCGCCGAGCACCGCGACGCCGCCCACCGGCACGAGTCCGGTCACCGCGGGCACGGTGTCGAAGTCGACGTGGTAGAGCAGGTCGCGGTGGCTGCCGCTCGCGGCGCGCACGGTGGCCGCGTCGGTCGGCACGAGCTGCAGGCCGCGCACGCTCGCGATCGCTTCGCCGTGCTCGTCGAACAGGTCGAGGTCGGCGATGCGACTCTGGCCGCTCGGCGGGCGGCAGCGCGTGTGGCACCAGGCCCGCGGTGCGCCCGCGCGGAACACGACCACACGTTCGACGCCGATCGGCAGGAAGGTGCCGGCGCCGGCCGGCAGCACGGCGAACAGCGTGTGGAAGCACGCGTCGAGCAGGGCCGGGTGCAGCACGAACGACGCCGCGGCCAGCTCGGGCGCCAGTTCGATGTGCGCGACGGCTTCGTCGGTGCCGACGAGGACGCTGCGCACGGCGCGGAACCGTTCGCCGTAATCGAGCTGCGCCGCCGAGCAGCGTGCGTACAGTTCGGCCGGCGGCAGCGGCGAGCCGCAGCGCGCACGCAGCGCCGCGAGGTCGACGGCGGTCGCGGCGCCGGGTTCGCCGCCCGAACGCGTCGTGCCGTCGAGATGCCGGCGGAACGGCGCGTCGTCGTCGCCCGCGCTGCTCGACCACACGAACGAGCCGTCCGCCGAGCGCACGGCTTCGACGTGCACGTCGTCGTCGTCGAGCACGAGCGGCGCCCGCAGCGCGGCGTCGCACAGGGCGACCGGCAGCTGCCGCACGGCCGCGTGCTCGGCGGCCAGCGCACACTCGATCATGCCCGCCGCCGGGAACAGCACCTGACCGAACGCGACGTGGTCGGCGAGCCACGCCGGCGCGCGCGCCGACAGGCGGTTTGCGTACATCGCCTGGCCCGGCTGCAGCAGCGTCGAGCGCTGTCGTTCGCCGAGCAGCGGGTGCGTCGGCGCGTGCGCACCGGTGGCCGGGGGCAGCTCGCGTGCGCCGCGCTCGAGCCAGACACGCTGGTGCTGGAACGGATAGCCCGGCAGCGTCGCGTGTGCGCGCCCGCGCCCGTGGTTGGCGGCGAACAGGTCGACGTCGGCGCCGTGCACCCACAGCTCGGCCAGCGCCGACAGGAACGCCGCGCGCGCGGGTCGCTTGGCCCGCTGCAGCGGCAGCACGCGCGGGCCGCGCACGCCGTTGGCCGCGACGAGCGCGCTCAGCATCGCGGTGGGTCCGAGCTCGAGCCAGAACGCGCAGTCGAGTGCCTGCAGCGCCCGCACGCCGCGGTCGAAGCGCACGGGCTCGCGCACGTGCCCGACCCAATGCTGCGCGGTCGTCAACTCCTCGCCGAGCGCGCCGCCCGCGCCGCAGTCGACGAACGTGCACGCAGGCGTTCGCAGCCGCAGCGCCGCGAAGCGCTCGGCGAACGGCGCCAGCATCGGCTCGGTCGCCGCCGTGTGGAACGCGTGGCTGACCGGCAGGCGGCGCACGGCGATGCCCGCGGCCTCGAGTGCTCGTTGCAGCGCGTCGAGTGCTGCCGGTGGACCGCCGACCGCGACGTTGCCGGGCGCATTGTGCACCGCGATCGCGCAGGCCGCGTGTCCCTGCAGCATCGACTGCCAGCGTTCGAGCGGCGCCAGCACGGCGAGCAGGCCGCCGGTGTCGCAGTGTTCGACCATGAGCCGACCGCGCGCGGCGCACAGCGCCAGCGCATCGCTGCCGTCCATGACGCCCGCGGCGACCGCCGCCGCGTAGTCGCCGACGCTGTGGCCGAGCACGGCGTCGGGCACGATGCCGACGCTGCGCAGCAGCGCCAGCATCGCTAGCTGCCACGCGCACAGGGCCGGTTGGGTTGCGTCGGTGCGCGCCAGCGCGGAGCCGTCGCCATGCCACAGCAGCTCGTGCAGCGGGGCCGGCAGGCCTTCGCCGGCGAGCCGTTCCGCGGCCGCGGTCAGCGCATCGCCGAACACGGGTTCGACGCGCGCCAGTTCTTCGCCCATGCCCGTGTGCTGCGCGCCCTGGCCCGGGAACAGGAACGCGATGCGCGGCGCGTGCATCGCCGCCTGGCCGGTCGCGGTCGCCGCACCGTCGTCGCCGCCGGCGAACGCGTGCAGGGCTGCGGCGAGTTCGGCGTTCGTGCCGCCGACGAACGCGGCGCGGTGCGCCAGCGCGGTGCGCGCGCTCGCCGCGGTCCGGCACCAGGTCGCGAGCTCGACGTCGCCTCGCGCCAGCGCCGCTGCGTGCGCGCGCGCCAGCGCGCGCAGGGCCGGCACCGAACCTGCCTGCAGCGGCAGCAGCCAGGGCCCGCGCGCGGCCTCGCCCGCGTCCGGCTGCGCCTGCGGCGCAGCGGCCGGCGGCGAGCAGAGCACGACGTGGCAGTTCGTGCCCGAGAAGCCGAACGAACTGACGCCCGCGAAGTGCGGTCCGTCGCGCGCCGGCAGCGGCATCGGCTCGCGCACGATGTCGACGACGCTGTGTCGCCAGTCGATGTGCGGGCTCGGCGTGCGACAGTGGATCGTGGGGGGCAGCAGCCGGTGTTGCAGCGCGAGCACGGTCTTGATGAGGCCCGAGATGCCCGCGGCGGCTTCGAGGTGGCCGATGTTGGTCTTGACCGAGCCGACGAGCAGCTTGCGCTCGCGGCCCGCGAACACCTCGTCGAGCGCTTGGATCTCGATCGGGTCGCCGAGCTGCGTGCCGGTGCCGTGTGCCTCGACGTAGTCGATGTCGCCGGGTGCGAGGCCCGCGTCGGCCAGCGCCATGCGCACCACCGCGGTCTGCGACGGGCCGTGCGGCACGGTCAGCCCGCCGCTGCGACCGTCCTGGTTGCTCGCGCTGCCGCGCACGACGGCGAGGATGCGGTGACCGTTCGCCTCGGCGTCCGCGAGCCGCTCGAGCACGATCATGCCGCAGCCTTCGCCGCGGCCGTAGCCGTCGGCGCGCGCGTCGAACGACTTGCATCGTCCATCGGGTGCGAGCATGCGGGCGCGACACAGACCGGCCATCGGCACCGGATCGAAGATCGCGTTGACGCCGCCCGCGAGCGCGACGTCGCACTCGCCGGCGCGCAGCGCGCGCACCGCGTTGTGCACGGCGACCAGCGAACCCGAACACGCCGTGTCGAGCGCGTAGCACGGACCCGTGAAGCCGAACGTGAAGCTCAGGCGGCCGGCGGCGGTGCTGATCGCATTGCCGGTCGCGTAGTGGCTCGTCGCGTCGGCGGGCGTGCGGTGGGTCTGCGAGTCGAAGTACTCGCTGGCGCGCGTGCCGACGTAGACGCCGACGCAAAGGCCGCGCAGCGAGGCCGGCGGCAGGTTCGCGTGCTCGAACGCGTGCCAGCTCGTCTCGAGCAGCAGGCGTTGCTGCGGATCGAGCATCGTCGCTTCGCGCGGGCTGATGCCGAACAGCGCCGCATCGAAGCCCGCGATGTCCGCGAGCAGGCCGGCCTCGCGCACGTAGAGTTTGCCCTCGGCCGCCGGGTCCGGATCGTAGAGCGCTTCGACGTCGAAGCGTTCGCGGGGGATCGGCACGACGGCGTCGCCGCCCCT
>DASUFY010000142.1:0-5571 GCA_036274315.1 Planctomycetota bacterium
TCGGTGCGGAACAGGCGCAGGTCGTGGTCCGTGCCGGTGACGCGCACCTCGGCGTACCAGACGTTGGCGACGAAGGAGCCGTCGTGTTCGACGGCGACCTCGGTCACCTGTGCACCCGAGCCGACCGTGACGGCCGTCAACAGCGGGTCGACGACGAGCGGGAACACCGCCCCCTCGAGCCAGCCGCCGTCGAGCCGAAGTTCGAGCCCGCCGTCGACGACGGTGGTCCCCAGCGTGGTGCGGCGCCCGGCCGCGTCGACCGCCGTGGCGGCGCCATAGCACACGCGCGCCTTGCCACCGGCATCGACGTAGCTGACGTTGCGACCTTCGCCGGCCAGCGGCTGCAGCGACGAGGTGACGGCGCCGCGCAGCACGAAGTCGCCACCTGACGCCGGTCGCTCACGCAGCACGAACGTCTGCTCGACGCCGTCGGCGCGCACGTCGTAGGCCTCGATCAGGCCGCCGAGGTCGTATTCCGCACGCCAGTCGCCGTGCGTGAGGCGCGGCGCCGCAGCGGTCGCCAGCTCGAGTTCGCCGACGCGCGCCGACACCGTGCGCCAGCTCCACGTCGGCGCGGGCTGCACGTCGCTGCCCGCGTACGGGACGAAACGCATGCCGCCGTCGAACGCAACCTTGTAGGCGTCGCCGGCCGCCCAGATGCCGTAGGGCACACCTTCGTCGTCGGGCAGGCTGTGGATCGGCGTTCGGATCGAGTGCACGTCGAAGGCACGCGGCGCGGCCTGGGCGGAGAGAGAGGACTGGGCAGAGAGAAGCGACGCGAGCGTGACGAACGTCGTCGCCACGGCGGGGAAGAGAGTGTGGTTCATGTTCGAAGCGGTGGTCGGGTTCAACCACCGTTCGAGCGCCGTCGGACACCGCGAGCGGACATCGCCATGTTCGTTGCCGGCCGAATGGCCGCCTTCGGCCCGCGGCGAAGTCCGCTGGCGGTCACGCAACGGCACACGCGGCGCAGCGGCGGGCGCACGCCGCAGCAAGGGCATGCGTTCCGCGACCGCGGGCCGTAGCATCGCCGTTCTCGTGCCATCGCCCCATCCGTCGCGCCCCACCGCCGCCCTCGCGTTGCTCATGCTCACCTCCTGCGCCGGTGCGCCGCCTTCGCCCACGACCCAGGGCCCGCTCGCGATCGCGACCTGGCCGTTCGGCAAGACCGCGAACGACTTCGCGCTCGCGGCGCTGCAGAACGGCGGTTCGCGGCTCGATGCGGTCGAGGCCGGCATCCGCGAGATCGAACGACTCAGCTCGGACGGCTCGGTCGGCCTCGGCGGCCGCCCCAACGCGGCCGGCTATGCGCAGCTCGACGCATGCATCATGGACGGACCTGGCCACAAGGCCGGCAGCGTCGCCGGCATCGAAGGCATCGTGCACCCGATCACCGCGGCGCGCGCCGTCATGGAGCACAGCAAGCACGCGATGCTGGTCGGCGAGGGTGCGCGCTGGTTCGCACTCGAACATGGCGTCGAGTCGGTCGCCATCGACGACCTCGACGCGAAGAAGCGCGCCTGGGTCGCGCGCGAGCGCCAGCCGGACCCCGGTCGCAGCGGCCACGACACCATCGCGCTGCTCGTGCGCGATGCCGAGGGTCACATCGCGGGGGGCTGTTCGACGAGCGGCGCGGGCGGCAAGCTGCCGGGCCGCGTCGGTGATTCCCCGATCTTCGGCGCCGGCCTCTACGTCGACGACGAGGTCGGCGCCGCCGGCGCGACCGGACTCGGCGAGAACGTCATGCGCTGGTGTGGGTCGTTCTGGGTCGTCGAGATGATGCGGCAGGGCATGGACCCGCAACGCGCCTGCGAGGAAGTCGTGCACCGCATCGCGCACCTCGACCCGCGCGGTTACGCGCTCGACATCTGCTTCATCGCGCTCGACACCAAGGGCCGCTGCGGCGCTGCCGCGTCGAACCTGCGCTTCCCGTTCGCGGTCGCGACGCCGCACGGCAGCGAGCTGCTGCACGTCGAGCAGGTGACGCCGCGCTGACCGCCGCGGCGCCGCACTACGCGGCCGTCTGGCCGACCGCGCGGCGCGAACGACCGCGACCCAGCACAACGGCCACGCCGACCCAGACCAGCGCGAGGGCGATCGTCGCGACGACGGCGCCGCGTGTGCCGATGTGCAGGCTGCGCAGCTGCAGCTGCATGATCGCGCCGAGCAGGTCGCCGAGGCGGAACGCGAACGTGTCCAGCAGGAACTTGACCTTGTGTTTGGTCTCGAGATCGAGCGGCGTGTAGAGCACCTCGCGCGCGGGCTTGTCGAACGCGAACTGGGCGCCGCGCCGCACGATCTGCACCACGTTGATGGCGAGCACCGCGGGCCAGAGCCACAGCGCGCCGAGCCCGACGATCGACGTCAGAGGCAGCGCGGCGAGGAACAGCATCGGCGGCAACCGGCGCAACAACCGTCCGGTCGCGAAGACCTGCAGGCAGAGCACGAGTGTCTGGCTCCAGAACTCGACGCTCGCGAGCCACGAATGCTGGCTGCGCCCGCGGTCGACGAACTCGCCGACGAGTTCGGTCTGCGCCGCGTAGAATGCCGTCGCGAGCATGCCGAGCAGCAGCATGTAGACGGCGATCGAGCGCAGGTAGCCGTCGGCGAGCAGCAGGCGCACGCCGGCGAACGCACCGCGGCTGGCGACCGCATCGACGGGGACGGCGCCTGCATCGCCTTCGCGCATGCGGGCACAGCCGGGCAGCGACGCCCGGAAGCACAGCACCGCGGCTTCGAGCAGGCCCGCGGAGACCAACGCCGCCGCCCAGGGCGGAGCGTGCAGGTCCTTCGACAGCAGGCTGGCCACCCACGAACCGACGACGGCCCCGAACGTGCCGCCGACGGCCACGAGACCGAACAGGCGCTGGCCCTGATCGCGCCGGAAGTGCTCGACGGCGTGGATCCAGACGAGCGAGGGCACGATGACGTTGAGCGCGCTGAAGCCGCCCCAGAACACCTCGCCGAGCCATGGCACGTTGCGCCACTCGTAGTCGCCGATCGCGAACAGACCGACGGCCAACAGCACGAGCAGCGACGCACAGACGTGCTGCACCAACGGCACGAAGCGGCGGCTCGGCGTGCGGTTGGCCAGCCACCAGAACGGGGGCACGCAGCACGCGGTCGCGAGCAGCGTCAGCGAGTAGAGCCACGGCAGGCGCTCGACGCCCTGATCGACGCCGAACTGGTCGCGCAAGGGCCGCAGCAGGAACGTGCTCGCGAGCGAGCAGAAGAACATCACCGCGATCCAGAGCGTGGCGCTGCGTTCGCTCGCGGACGCGTTCTGCAAGCCGAAGATCCTCGACAGCCTGGGCACGCGCAACCTACGCACCGCCTGCGCGCGGTGCGAGAAGCGCGGCGAGAATGCCGGTGCGCCCGACGGCGCGGCTCACGGCGAACGCCGCCCGCGCACCCGATCGAGGAAGGCGCGCTCCGCGGGCTTGAGTCGCTTGCCGGGCAGGCGCCACAGCCGCAGGCGCGCGACCTCCTCGAGCAGCGTCGCGATCCACTCTTCGCGCTCGCCGAGGATCTTGGGCAGGTTGCGATGCTGCCCCCACTTCGCGTCGAGCTCGCCGGCCTGGGCTCGCACGGCGTCGCGCAGCGCGAGCATCAGCTCGAGCTGCATGTCCTCGGCGGTCGTGCCGAAGCGCACGGCGAGCTTCGGCAGCAGCTCGCGGAGCTGTTCGGGTGCGGCCGACTGGAACCACGGCGATCGCACGAGTTCGGCCGGGAAGCGGCCGCGGAAGTGGCGCGCGAGCACGAGCAGTCGGTTGCGCTCGCCGAGTTCGTCCTTCCACGTCTTCGCCTTCTTGATCGAGCCGTGGCCGACGTGTTCGCAGACGGCACCCGGCACGTGGAGCGAACGCCACCCGGCCGCGCGCAGGCGCAGGGCCAGGTCGACGTCCTCGTAGTACATGTGGAAGTCCTCGTCCTGGCCACCGACCTCGCGCCACGCCGCGATGCGGAACAGCGCGCAGCAGCCCGAGACGCCGAGCACTTGCTGCGGCGCCCCGCCGGGTCCGGGGTCCACGTCGCCCGCGTCGCGATCGACCCAGTAGAGATCGTCGCGCTGCTCAATGCCCGTCGTGCAGATGCGCCCGTCGGGGAAGACGATCCTCGGCGCCGCCGCGGCCGCCTTCGCATCGGCGTCGAGCGCGGCGGTGAGCGCGCGCAGGCAGCCCGGCCGCAGCGTCGCATCGGTGTTGAGCAACAGCGCGTACTCGCCGTTGGCCTCGGCGACACCGAGGTTGTTGGCCGCCGTGTAGTCGTTGCGCTCGTGCTGCACGAACTGCACGGCTGGGAACTCGCGCTGCACGAACTCCTGCGAGCCGTCGCTCGAGCCGTTGTCGATCACGATCGTCTCGAGCGGCACCTCGGCGGCGGCCGCCGCCACGGCGCCGAGGCAGCCGGCGAGGAACTCGCGGCCGTTCCAGTTGACGATCACGACCGTGACGCGCGGCGCCTTCATCGAAGCGCCCCTGCGGCGGCACGCGGCGACGAACGAACGAGGTCCTTGGGAACGGGCATGGACGGGCGGACGTGGGCGCATTCCTACGCGGACGCGGCGGCGACCGCCAGGACTTGTTCGCGCGCCGCGCGGTGCACGGGGTTTGCTGGTGCGGGCCACCGGCGGCCCTATCGTGCGCACCCCGCATGAACGCCCCCGCCGGCATCTCCTACGTCCCGCACCTGGTGCTGCTCGGCCTGAACATGATCTGGGGCGGCAGCTACTCGGCCGTGAAGGTCGCGCTCGCGTCGCTGCCGCCGTTCGCGCTGATCGCGATCCGGTTCTGGATCGGCGTGCTGTGCCTGCTGCCGTGCCTGGGCCGCCACGCCGCCGCCGACCTGCGGCGCTCGCGCCGCGCGGGCCTGTTGACGGGCGTGGCGCTCACCGTCGGCTACCTGCTGCAGACGCTCGGGCTCGCCGAGACGTCGGCCTCGATGGGCGGCTTCCTGGCCGCGCTCATCGTGCTGCTCGTGGCGCTCGGCGGCTTCCTCATCTACCGCACGAAGTTCGGCATGCGCTCCGTCGGCGGGCTCGCGCTGGGCCTCGCCGGCATGTTGCTGCTGTGCTGGCCGGCCGGCGAGCCCGGAACCGGCACGGACACGCCGCGCGGCATCCTGCTGCAGGTCGGCTCGTCGACGGCGTTCGCGGTGCACATCCTGCTCTTGTCCCACTTCGGCCGCGGCGCGCCCGCGATCGCCTATTGCACCTGGCAATTGCTGTGCGTCGCCGTGGTGGCCTCGGCAGCGGCGCTGTTCGACGGCGACTTCGCGGCGGCCGAGCTCGCGCGCGTCTCGTGGAGCCCGGCGCTGCTCGGTGTGCTCGCCTACACCGGCGTGCTGGCGACCGGCATCAGCATCACCGTGCAGAGCAAAGTGCAGCACCGCATCCCGCCGCTGCATCTGGCGCTGCTGTTCGCGACCCAACCGCTGTTCGCAGCACTCGTCGGCTGGGCCGCGCTCGGCGACCGCATGGGTGCGATGCAGCTGCTCGGCGGCGGCACGATCGTGGCCGCGGTCCTGCTCACGAGCCTCGATCGGTAGCGGGCCGGTCGACTACGATGCGGC
>DASUFY010000143.1:0-44064 GCA_036274315.1 Planctomycetota bacterium
CGGCACGGCTGGCGAGTAGGTGCCCGTCACCGGATCGCGGTAGGTCATGTACCAGTCCGACGAGCCCAGCGGGCCGCCGGCCCGCGTGCTGGAGAACCAGACGGTGTCGCCGCTGCCATCGACGACCGCCGAGTGGTCGAAGCTCGCGCTGTTGGCCGGCGCGAACGGCTGCGGCGCGCCGAACGGCGCGCCGATCGCGGGCCGCTGGGCGACGAGGATGTCGGCGCCGCCGGCGCCGGGGCCGGTGTAGAACAGCTGCAGTCCGTCCTGCGACAGGAACGGGTCGTCGTTCGCGATGCCGGCGCCGTTGATCGGCGCGCCGATGTTCTGCGGCGGTCCCCACGGGGCGAACGGGCTCGGGCGCTGGCTCCTGTAGAGGTCGGACGTGCCGAGACCGCCGGCGCGCGTGCTGGCGAAGTACAGCTCGAGCCCGTCGTACGAGAGGTTCGGCTCGTAGTCGGCGCCGGCGCTGTTGAGCTGGACGAGGTTTTGCGGCGGCGCCCACAGCGCGTCGACGCTCGGCCGTGAGGTCTCGTAGAGGTCGTAACCGCCGAGGCCACCCGGCCGATCCGAGGCGAACACCATGTACAGTTCGTCCTCGCTCAGCGTCGGGGAGAAGTTGCTGGAGCCCGGCAAGTTGAGCTCGGTGATCGGTGCGGCACCGAGGAAGTACTCGTTCTGTGCGGCGAGTGTGCCGAGGCAGGTGAGCGCGAAGGTCGCGAGTCCAACGACCGCGAGAGGAGGAGCAGTCATGCGGGTCTCCTGATCAGTGGCGAGAGGGGACGGGGGTCGCGCATCGCTTGGGCGATCCGCCCGCACCGTCACGCGACGGTGCAGCCCCCGATGGGGACATTCTCCCGAGGATCCGGCATTGCACCAGTGCCACCGCATCTTCGGAGTCGTGCCGCGCCCGCGGGCGCCTCCAACCCGGGCTGGCCAACCAACGCCACCGCTGCGCTGGGACCCCGCCGTACGCGCGCGCGGCTACTTCTTCCGTAGCGCCGCAAGGTACTCGACGAGATCGACGAGGTCCTTCTGGCGCAGGCTGCCCTGCAGACCGCCAGGCATCGACGAGGTGCTCTGCTTGCTGCGGCGCACGATGTCGGCGGTCTTGTAGCGGCTGACGATGCCGCCGATCGACTTGATGGCGACCTCTTCGTCGGTGTCGCTGACGACGATGCCGATCGCGGAGTTGCCGTCGCGCAGCGCGAGCAGCGTCGTCTCGAAGTTGAACTCGATCCCGGCGTCGGGGTAGAGGATCGCCAGGTAGAGCCCGTCCTTGCCGAGCTTGCCGCCGATCTCGGAGAGGTCGGGGCCGTAATCGACGCCCTGGCCGGCCACCCGGTGGCAGGTCGTGCACAACACGCCGAAGACCTGCGCCCCGTGCGCCGCGTTGCCGCTCCGCGTCGCGAGTTCGTGGATCGGCGGCAGTCTGCCGTCCATGGTCGCCGGCGTGCCCAGCTGCTGCTGCACCTCGGCGCGCACCGCGTCCCACGGCGCGTTGGCCAGCACACCGGCCGCCAGCGCCTGCAGCTCGGCGGGCACCGTCCTGGCCTTGCACATGGCCAGCAACGCGTTGGCACCGGCCTCGAACCGGCCCAGCGCGCGCACCGATTCCTGGCGCAGCGACAGCTCGCGCGCCGCGTCCGAGACGATCGGCGCGAGCAGGCCGAGCGCACGCTGGTCGTTGGCATTGCCGAGCGCGACCGCGACGGCCGCGGCGTCGCGCCCCTGCAGCGCCGCGGCCACCGGGGCCGAGCCGCTGTTGGCCAGCACGAGGCGCAGCGCGAGCGCGCCGACCGATTCGGCCGGGTGATCGATGGCGAGGCGCAGAAGGTCCGCGTCGCGATCCTTGATCGCGAACGCCTCGACGATCTCGACGAACGTCGGCGTGCCGCGGTTGGCGTCGAGCGCCTTGTCGACCATCAACCTGGTCTCGGCGTCGACGCTGAGGTCGGCGCCCTTCAGGCGCAGCACGACCTCGGCTTGGAGCCTGGCCTTGCGCTGCTGCGCGGCGCTGCGGCCCGCGGTCGGACCCGATGCAGGACGGTGTGCGGGATCCTGCGCAGGATCCTGCGCAGGATCCTGTGCAGCGCGAACCGCGCGCGTCGCTTCGGCGACCACCGGTTGCATCGCCGCTGCCGTGCCGCCGAAGGTCGCCGCCGCGGCCAGGGCCAGCGCGACCCCGGCGAGCGGCCGGCGCCCGGAACGGGTGCCGGCGATCGTGCGCGCACGCCGGGGCGCGGTCGTCACTGCAGCTGCGTCGTGCTCAGCACGCCGTTGCTGACCACGAAGCCGCCCGTCTCGCCGTTCAGCAGCGGCGAGGAGGGGTCGAACAGCGCCACCGCCTGCGCGGCGATGACGTTGCCGGGCGCGAAGATCGGCGTCGTGAAGTTGAACGACACCGGATTCGTCGGCGCGGCGGTGACCGCCGCCCCGATGCCGAGGTCCAGCGACGCGATGTAGGCCTTGCAGCCCGGCATCCCGGTCAGGATGCCCGTGAGGTTGATGCCGGCGGGCACCGGATTGAGGCTCAGGAACAGCGCGGACAGGTGCACGCCCGAGCCGGCGATGAACTCGGGGATGTTGCCGATCGTGTAGGTCACGAGCGTGTTCGGGTTGATGACCGGCGCCGGCGAAGCCGACAGCGACAGCGGCAGCAGCATGGGCGGTGGCAACAGCACGAACGGCGCCGCCGTCGAGAGCGTCACCGAGGTCGGCGTGCTGCTGACCCCGGCCAACGTGCTGCCGACGACCATCGTCGTCGTGTTCGTGCTGGTGGCCATGCTGACCCAGACCATGAAGACGTCACCGCTGGAGAGGTTGATCTGCCACTGGAACGTCGCTGGATTGGTCGTGGCGTACTCGTAGACGCCGTCGAAGGTGACGTAGAGGATGCCGCCTGCCTCCTCGGTCTTGATCGAGCCGCTGCCGGCGGCCGCCGGGTTGTAGTCGCGCCAGTTGTAGAAGGCGAGGCCCGTCTCCGTGGCCGTCGCCGCCAACGACGCACCGAAGGTCGTGCCTTGGTTGCCGGTCGCGGACGCGGTCAGCACGCCGTTCGACGACACGGTCCACTGCGGCGCCGTGCCGCCGGGCACCGGCGCTGCAACCGACGGCGAGAACGTCGTCGTCGTGTCGTCGGCGTTCGCGACGACGGTCGCCGCGCCGGTCGGCGCCACGTAGAGCGCGCCGGCCGCACCCGGGATCCAGGTGGCGACGTAGCCGCTGCCCGCCAGGTTGAACAGCATCGCGTTGCCGTCCAGTTCCAGCTTGGCGGCCGGCGTGCCGGCGAACGCCTCCATGAAGTTGCTGTTCAGGTCGGGACCGGCGTAGCTGTAGCACCCGGTGCCATAGGTCTGGTGGTATGCCGCCGAGAGGTCGCGGATCTGCAGCGCCGTGATGTGCGGTGCGAGCACGTTGGTCGCGAGCGGGTGCGTGCCCTGGATGATCAACCACAGCTCGCCGGACGGGTTGTAGGTGAACGTTCCCGTGCAGTGCGAGCCGAACACCGTGTCCGGGGAATTCACCGCCGGGGCATTGTCGGGGTCGGCTTCGAGCGGGCCCGAGAGCGGGCCCTGCACCAACGACGCGAGGTTGGTGACTTCGCCGCCCGACAGCACGGCCGTGCCGAACGCCGAGCTCAGCGTCATCACGCGGTCGTAGAGCACGTTCGTCGCCGTGCCCGTGCGCTGGTCGGTGAACCAGACCTGGATCGCGTAGGTGTGGCCGCTGCTCAA
This sequence comes from Planctomycetota bacterium, assembly GCA_036274315.1. Classification (GTDB taxonomy): domain Bacteria; phylum Planctomycetota; class UBA1135; order UBA1135; family UBA2386; genus DASVAL01. Next base: position 3,738 of record DASUFY010000143.1, read on the forward strand.
CGGCGCGAGGTTGTCGAGGCGGATGCCGCCCCAGACCGTCGGATTGGCGGCCGGGGACGTCTGCATGGCCAGCGAGTTGGCGAGCAGCTTGTCGAACTCGGCGTCGCCGGTCGTCGAACCGTTGAGGCCGCCGGTGATGTAGCCATTCCAGCCCGTGGGATGGAAGCCGCCGGCGAACGTCACGCCGTTGACCGTCGCGTTGATGTTCGCGACGTTGGGGTTGTGCGCATTGCCCGCGAAGACGAGTGCACCCTGCACGCTGACGTCGGACGGCGCGAGGCTCTGGGCCACGGGGCCCCAGGTGATGGTCTGGGCGGCGGCGGCGCCGACCAGGATGGTGCCGGCGAGAAGGGAACGGGAACAGGTGCGGAGCATGGTCATGGGAGGGGCCGGGTGGACAGGTGGACAGGCAGGCGCCGAAGACACTGGGGTCGCCGTACCGCGATGATCCGGATCCACCGCGGCACGAGCAGATGGTAGCCCTGCGTGCCGCGCAGCGCGAAGCCCCTCCCGTTCGGAACTCCTGGCCGTTCCGCGAGTGCGCAGCAGCGTAGCGAGGCCGCGTCTGCGGCGACGCCAGGCGGATCCGGGCCCCGGTCCACCTAGTCGAGCAGGCGCTTGAGCGCCGCGGTCTTCGCCGGACCGGAGTGGAAGTCGAACGCGCGCAGGTAGCGCGGCTGCTCGGCCTCCGGCGTCTTCTCGTCCTTGAGGATCTTGACCAGGTAGTCGAGGGCCTTGTCCGAGCGCGAGCGCCAGACGATGTCGCGACCGGCCTTGGTGTTCCACGCGTCGCCGACCCTGGCGAGCCAGGCGGCGAAGCACGCGTCCTCGTTGCGATCCGCGCCGATGCCGAGCGCCTCGAGGTACCAACGGTCCTCACCGTCGTGCTGCGCGGCGAGCGCAGCCCACAAGGTCGCGGCCTCCGCGCCCCCGACGTGGCGCAGGCTCAGCGCGCATTGCCGGCGCACCATGGCCGACGGGTCGGCGACGAGCACCTTCACCAACGGGATCGGGTCGAGGCCGAGTTCGAGGGCGAGCCGCAGGCCCGTGATGCGCAGGTCGGCGTCGGCGTCGTGGATCGCTTCACCGACGTACGTGCCCGCCTTCGTCGGCAGGCGCGCCAGCAGCTGCAGCGCGCGCGCGCGCCAGCGCGGGTTGTCGCCGTGCCACAGCCGCAGCAGGTCGGCTTCGGCGGCGCTGCCGAGTTCGTGCAGGCGGTTCCAGGCCAGGTGGCGGCGCGCGAGGTTGGGCGAACACAGCGCGTCGATGGCGCCCGCGACCGAGTCGAGGTCGAGCTTCGGCACCTTGGGCCGGTTGCCCGAGGGCGCCAGGCGATAGATGCGGCCGCCGACGTCGCCGGGATCGTGGTCGCCCATCTGGTGGCCACCGACGCCCGGGTCGAACCAGTCGGCGACGAACAACGCGCCGTCGGGCGCCACGGCGCAGTCCGACGGCCGGAACCAACGGTCCTTCGACTGCACGAGATCCTGCACCGTCGCGCGGTAGCCGGCACCGGCCGGCGTCACGGGGTAGGCGCGCACGACGTTGGGGCCGGCGTCGCAGTGCACGACCTGGTCGCGGAAGACCTCGGGCAGCAGCGTGCCTTCGTAGACGACCATGCCGGTCGGCGAGCCCGCACCCGTGATGAGCAGGTTAGGCACGACGCCGGGGTCGTTCTGGTGCCAATGGCGCGCGGGGATGGTGGTCTCGAGGTTGGTGCGCTTCTCGCCCCAGCCGGCACCGGTGACCTCGTCGGTGTAGCCGAAGTTGCCGTGCTCCATGACGTAGTCGATGCGCACGCTCTTGTTGCCGTCGTCGTCGTTGTCGGACTGCCACAGCGTGCCGAACGAGTCGACGGCGACCTCGTAGTTGTTGCGGAAGTTGTGGCCGAGCGTCTCGAAGCCCGTGAAGTCGGGGTTGCAGCGGAAGACCACTCCCTGGCGGTACGGATGGCCGTTGGCCGCCACCTCGTTGCCCTCGAGGTCGACGATCGGCTTGCCGTCCCGGTCGAGCAGCCGCTTGCCCTCGTTGCCGAAGTTGCCGTAGAGCTTGCCGTCGGGGCCGAACACGAACGCGTGCATGCCGTGGTCGTGCTGCTGCCCGCCGATGCCGGTCAACACGACCTCCCTGGTCGGCGGCCGGTCCTCGCCGCGGTCGGTGAACACGTAGACGTCGGGCGAGCACGAGACGACGACCTTGTCGCCGAGCACGCAGATGCCGAGCGCGGCGTTGATCTCGGGGCCCTGATAGAACACGCGCGTCTTGTCGACGCGGCCGTCGCCGTCGGTGTCCTCGAGCACGAGGATGCGATCGCCGGCCGGGCGCAGGTTGCGCCATTGGCGGTAGTTCATGCCTTCGCAGACCCACACGCGGCCCATCGCGTCGATGTCGATGTCGGTGGGATTGCAGAGCATCGGCTCGCTGGCCCAGAGCGTCGCGTCGCACCCGGCGGCCACCGTCATCGCGGCGACCGACTCTTCGGGGCCCAGGCCGCGGCCGCCGGCCTTGCCGAGGCTCTTCGGCGGCTTCTCGGTGAACACGAAGAACTGCACCGACGTCGCGCCGCCCTGGTCGGTGCCGCCGTTGTCGACGCCGCCGCGCGCCCGGAAGCGCGTGTAGCCATTGCCCGCGATGTCGTAGGCGAGCACGGAGTGGGCGTGCGTGCCGATGCCGGCGACCGGCTGGCCCGCGACCTTCATCGCGCCGCCGCCCGCGTTCTTGCCGATGCGGACCTCGCCCCACTCGGCCTTGGCGCTCGTCCACTGCAGGTCCGTGAGCTTCGTCTCGCCGGCGGGGCCGAGCAGCACCGGATCGATCCAGTCGGCCCAGTCGCACGAGTTGCCGTCGCCGCCGTCGCCGACCACGAGGTAGAGCTCCTTCGCCGCGCTGATGTCGACGTCGATCGCGACCGAGCCGGCCGTCACCACCTTGCTCGCGAACTTCGCGTTCGCCGGCGCCGTCGCGCCGTCCTTGCCCGCCTGCTTCTGCCGCGCGGGCGCGGCCCGGCGGCTGCGCAGCCGGCTGTTGAGGTCGTCGTCGCTCGGATGCGAGTCGATGCCGCCGGCCGGCACCTCGCCGCGCGCGATCCAGAGCATCGCGTTGAGCACGAGCTTGCGCTGGTCGTCGTCGGCCCAGTTCGCGTGGTAGTGCCCGCCCGTGAAGCCGAAGCCGCGGTTGGCGCCCGCGTTGTCGACGACCCACATCACGGTCTCCTGGCGCCCGCTGTCGGCGACGATGTGCGCATAGGGACCGCAGCCCGAGTACGGGTTCTTGCGCACGTCGTCGGACGGCGCGTCCTGCAGGATCGGCACGACGCCCTGGCCTTCCGGGCGGAAGCGCATGTGGAAGTACCACTCGTCGCGCGTGCCGAACGGGTGCACGCCGCGCGTGACGGGGTGCTCGGGCAGCGTCGCGAAGCGCGCGGCCCACACCGGATTGGCCGAGTAACCGCTCTCGTAGTAGCCGCCGATCCACTGCAGGAACTGCGGGCCGCCGCGGTCCTTCGGCACCTCCACGGCGTAGTGGCAGAAGCCGAGCCCGACGCCCTTCTGCGCCAGCGCCGCGATGATCTCGAGGTGGTCCTGCTGCAGGAACGGATGGCCTGCCCCACCGTCGGCGTAGCTGACCACCGCATCGGCGTTGTCGAACGCGGTCGCATCGGCGGGCCAACCGCGGTAGTAGTCGGCCGCGACCACGCCGGGCACCTCGTCGAGGCAGCGGCGCAGGCAGTAGACGCCGGCCTCGAACTCGTGCTCGCCGGGGCCGTGGCTGTTCACGCCGGCCACGAGCACGATCTTCTTGCGGTGGTCGGTCAGGGGCAGGCGCTTCAGACGCAGGTCCTCGAAGGCGACGGTGAAGTGCGCGAAGCCGGCGTGCATCTGCAGCGCCAGCACACCCTGCATCGAGCGCCGTTCGGGCTGCTCGTCGGTGAACTCGCAGGTCACCACGCCATTGATGCGCTCGACGACGTGGTTGCCGGCCGCCGTGATGTGGTACTCGTTCCAATCGTCCTTGTGGATCGCGGCGAGGATCTGCTTGCGGTCGCCGACCTGGCCTGTCACCGTCACCTTGCCGTCCGCGCCGATCACCGTGCGCTCGCCGCAGCGCGCGAGCAGGCCGCGGCCGCGTTCTTCGTAGTTGGCGCCGGTCCACTCGTTGCCGCCGTCCATGTCCGCCTGGTAGCCGCCGACGATCCATTCGTCCGACGCCTTGCTGCGGAACTGGATGCCCGAGTTGCCGCCGACGATCTTGAAGCGGGCCTTCAACTCGAAGTCGTCGACCTCGCCGTCGGTCCAGATGCAGAACGTGTTGTGCTTCGGCTGCTTTTCGGGTGTGCATTCGCCGACGATGGCGCCGTCCCGCACCGACCAGAAGGTCGTGTCGGCGCTCCAACCCGAGAGGTCGCGGCCGTTGAAGATCGACCGGAAGCCGCCCTCGCCGGCGGCGGGCCCCTGCGCCGGCGCGCCGGCCAGCGCGAGCAGCGCCGCGACCGGCAGGAAGGCGAAGGGGCGAGACGGTGCGGCTCTTGTCATGGTGCGGCGGCTCCTGGGCCGGGTTCCTGGACGTTCGTCCGGGGCGTTGGGCATCCTCGCTATCGTGCCACCCGCGCCGGGATCGCGCCAAGCAAGCTCGCGGCGCGCCACGTTTCGCGACACGATCCGCCAATCGCGGCCGCGGTCGCCCGTTGCCCGGGGCCGTGCGCCCGCGGAAAACCCTCGCGCGGCGCGAGGGTTCCACGACACTTGCGGCCCATGAAGTACGGCATGAACCTGCTGCTGTGGACCGACGATCCGACCAAGGAGTCGTTCCTCCCGGTGCTCGAGCGCCTCGCGAAGACGGGCTTCGATGGCGTCGAGCTGCCGATCTTCCGCCTCGAGGAGAAGCGCTTCGCGGCGCTCGGCCGGCGGCTCGCCGACATGGGTCTCTTGTGCACGGCCGTGACCGTGCGCACCGCGGCCGACGATCCGATCAGCGGGGACAAGGCGGTGCGCCAACGTGGCGTCGAACTCAGCAAGCGCGCGCTCGACTGCTGCAAGGCCGCCGGCGCGAGCCTGCTGGCGGGCCCCTACTACGCCGCACTCGGCCACTTCTCGGGCAAGGGCCCGACCGCGGCCGAGTGGCGGCGCGGCGTCGACTCCATGCGCGCCGTCGCCGAACACGCGGGCACGATCGGCGTGACGCTGGCCCTCGAGTTCCTCAACCGGTTCGAGATCTACCTGCTCAACTGCGCCGCCGATGCGGCCCGCTTCGCGCGCGAGGTCGGCCACCCGAACTGCCGCATGATGTACGACACCTTCCACGCCCACATCGAGGAGAAGGACATCGCCGCGGCGATGCGCAGCTGCGCCGACGTCATGGCGCACGTGCACGTCTCCGAGAACGATCGTTCGACGCCCGGGCTCGGACAGGTGGACTGGGTCGCGACCTTCGACGCGCTGCAGGCCATGCACTACGACGGCTGGCTCGTCATCGAGGCGTTCGGCCAGGCCCTGCCGAGCCTGGCGGCCGCGACCAAGATCTGGCGCAAGATGTTCGTCAGCGAGGAACAGCTCGCCGCCGATGGCCTGCGCTTCATGCAGGCGCAGTGGCGACAGCGGCACCGTGCGACCGCCGGCCGACCCAAACGCGCGAAGCCGGTGGCCGCCGCGAAGGCGAAGGGCTGAGCGGGCGCGCGGCGAACCTGTGGGCCGGGTCGCTGCTGCACGTGCTCGCCGACACCGCGGCCCGCTACCAGTAGAACCGCTTCCAGCCGCGCCCCCCGGGTCGCCGCATCTGCCAGTAGATGACGGTGCCCGACAGCGTGAGCAGCACGAGCGCGAGGCCCCAGCCCATGGCGACCACGAGCCCACCGTCGCCGAACGCCTCGCCGCTGTGCAAGCGATAGAGGAACGGCTTGTCGACGTAGTCGCCCGTCTCGAGCAGGTTCCCGGTCCGGGCCTCGAACACGAAGCGCTTGTCCTCGCCGCCGCCGCGCCGGCCCGTGTAGACGGTGACCGTCGGCGGCTCGGCCTTCCACTTGATCTCGACCTTGTCGATCGGTGCGCCGGGCGCACGTTGCGACATCGCGGCGAACGCGCGCTGCATCGGCTCCGACCACTCGCTGGCGGCGGCGGCGGCCGTGACGGGACTCACGAGCTCGCGCAGTCGTTCGCGTTCGGCCTCGTCGGCGCCGAAGAACTCGGTCGCCGCCACGAGCGTGCCGGTCGTGCCCGCGAACAGGAGGAACAGCGCGGCCGTCCAGCCGAGCCAACGGTGCCAGCGGCGCCAGGTTCGTGGTTGCATGGTCGGCGCGCAGTATGGCCCGGCGCGCGCCGATCGCCAGACACGGCCGCACACAAAGCGCCGCGCCGTTCAACCGCGCGCAGCCGGCAGCGTGATGCCCCATTTCAGGGCGGCGAGCCGCATCGCGATCACGATGACCACCCCTGCCCACAACGCCACGGGTTCGCCCGTGCCGGCGAGCCGCAGCAGCAGGTAGGCCCAGCAGCCGGTGAACGCGCAGGTCGCGTAGAGCGGCGTCGTCGGTTTGAACAGGCTCGGCACCTCGTTGACGACGATGTCGCCGATGACGCCGCCGAAGGTGCCGGTCATCACGCCGAACAACGAGGCGATGAACATCGACGTGCCGGCGCCGAGCGCGATACCCGCGCCGACGACGCCGAACAGGCCGAGCCCGAGCGCGTCGGGCAGGTACAGCCAGCGATCGAGGTGCGCGGGCCAACGCGGCATCAGCGTGCCCGCGATCGCGAGGCCGAACACGATCCACGCGTAGTGTTCGTGTTCGATCCAGAACAGCGGTCGCCGGTCGAGCAGCACGTCGCGCAGCGTGCCGCCGCCGAAGGCGACGATGTACGCGACGCTGAGCACGCCGACGAAGTCCATCTGCTTGCTGCGGGCGAGCAGGACCCCGAACAGCGCGGAGGTGATCACGGCGAGCAGCTCGAGCAGGTGGAGCAAGCGCGCGGGATGAGAGCCGGTGTCGCGCGCCGATTCCAGGTCGCGCGGTGCGGGGCGCGTGGGCCTACCTGCCGGGCACGGCGAAGTCCTGGTTCGCGAACGTGTTCGCCGCGGGTCGGACGACGACGTTGAAGCCGAACTGCGTCGCCAGGTGGCAGCCGTTGCAGCCCGCGGTCAGGGCATCGAACGCGTGCTCGAACCGCCCCGCGTCCTTGCCGTCGATCGATGCGCGCAGCTCGCGCACGGGCGCATCGACGTACGTCGGGATGGCCTGCGTCAGCGGCACGGGCGAGGACTTGTGCGTCGCGTGGAAGTGCATCGCGTCGGCGAACCCCTCCTCGAGCTCGTCGGTCTCGTAGGCCGCGAGTTCCCAGTTGGCCGCCCTGCCCGCGAACCAGAGCTTGGCGTGCCGCATCTGCTGCATGGTCATGATCTCGCCGAGGCCGGGCGTGAAGGTCCCGGCACCGCCGCCGCACGCGGCGAACGAGAGCGCGGGGAAGACGAGCAGCAGCCGGATGCGGGATCTCATGGGTACCGTGGTGGTCCGTGGTGGGACTGCAATCATGTGCTCGACGGCATGCCGCCACCACGGGGCCGTCCCAGCGGGCTGGCAGCCTGGAGCTTCTCGATCGAGAACGTGCCGCTCAGCACGCGCAGCACCTCCGCTCCCATCTGCGCGTACCTCGCGTCGGCGCGCGCGCTGATCTCCGCGACCTGATCCGCTGCCGCCAACATGTCGGCGTCGAACCGGACCGCGAAGCCAGCGCTCTGCAGGCTGCCGAGGTAGCTGGTCCAGCGGCGCTGGCTGCCGTAGTAGTTCGCGTGCTCGCCGTTCGCGAGCGCGATGCGCGCGTCGGCCTCGGCGAGCGTCAGGTGCTCGAGCGGTCGCGCGAAGTCCCGGTGGTCCCGGAAGTCGACCTGATGGAAGCCGATGCCGCCCGTCGCGGTGACCCTGCCCAGTTCGGCACACGCCCGATCGAGGGCCGTCACGTGCTCGAGCGTGGCGTTGGACCAGCTCAGGTCGACCGACTGCGAAGGGATCTGCGGCACGCGTTCGAGCGGGGCATCGCAGAGCACGAGTCCGGCGACTCGGTCGTGGGAACGCGAACTCACCACCTGTTCGAGCGCGCCGAAGTCGCCGCCCGGATACCGCTCCTGCGCGGCGCGCAGCAGGCGCGCGTAGAATCCGGCGTGGAACGACGCGGTCCAGCGGCACGGGTAGGGGTCGACGACGTAGGCGCGCGCGCCGAAGCCCATGAGGACCAGCGGGATCCCCAGATCCTGCCCGGGGCCGATCTCGAGCAGCGTGCGTCCCTGCAGATGGGCCTCGTGACCCGGCAGCCGGCCGACGCAGGTCTGCACGTTGTGCAGCACGAACCCGACCGCCTCGTCGACCGTGCGCTCGAACTGCGTCGCGACGGGCCCGCGCGACGCGCCGCCGCGCAGCCACGTGCGCGAGACGCCGCACAGGCGCTGCAGCCCGCCCGCGAACCGGCGCAACGGATTCACCTGCCCGGACCCGCGCTCGCCGCCGCGGCCTCGCGGCCCGCGGGCACGACGCTCGTGGGAGCGACCGCGTCCTGCCGTGGTGAGCCGGAGCAGGGGTTCGTCGGCACCATGCCGCAACCATAGGTGCGTCGCCGCAGGCAAGCCATGCCGCAGCGGCGACGGTGCGCGTCTCGCCGCTTGATGAGACGCCACGTTGCGCCGTCAGGCGCCCGCCGGAGCGGTAGGAGGTCCTGAGCGGGTTTGCCCGCGGCTCTGCGCGGGCGACCTCGTTCAGAACCGGTCTCTCCCGCGCCAAGGGCGCCGTCAGGCGCCCGCCGGAGCGGTAGGAGGTCCTGAGCGGGTTTGCCCGCGGCTCTGCCGCGGGCGACCCCGCTCAGAGCTTCTGGCCGAGCACGATCGCGCGGTAGCCGTGTTCGACGAGCACACCTTCCTTGAACGTCAGCTGCAACGCGCGGGCGGGCAGCAGCACCGCCGGGCGCTCGGGCAGGTAGATCCACGTGTCGCCGGCGTCGTCCTTCTCCGCCGGAGAGCCGAGCAGGAACAGGACCTCGAGCTTGTTCATGCCCGGATGCAGCCGCTCGGCGGACTCGGTCACCTTGCTGAACTCGTAGCGCTGGTTGCCGCGCGGGATGGTTTCGCCCGTGTCCGGGTCGACGTTGACACAGCCAGCCAGGGTCGCGGCGAGCGCGAGGGTCAGGAGCAGGGACGCGTTCGTGATCTGGTTGGACGCGGTCATGGTGGAGCGCGAGCCGCACCGGCGGCCCGCTGTCGTGTGGGTGGGGCAGGATATCGACGCGTCAGGTCGCTCCCAGTGCACAGGTCGCTTTCGTGGCCCGGAGGATGCACCTCGTCGCGGCAGCGCCAGTCCCGGACTCGGCGAGTCCGGCGCGCCGCGGACCGCCGGAGATGTCGCGACGCCGGCTATAACTCCCGGCGCCCCCATCTCGGTGCATGGCGAACGAACCCCAGGACCAAGGCCGTCGGCAAGAGGCGTGCACGCAGCTCGAGGAGCTCATCATCGAGTGCCTCGACCGCATCGAGACGGACGGCGACAGAGCGGTGGATGCCGTCTGCGAACGACACCCAGCACTCGCGCATGACCTCCGCTCGCGCATGAGCGTGCTGCGTGCGGCCGGTCTGCTCGAGAGCCCGGGCGGCGGGGCGACGCCGGCGTTCCCCGAGCGGCTCGGCGACTTCCGCCTGCTCGCCCACCTCGGCGGCGGCGGCATGGGTGTCGTGTACCTCGCGCGCCAGGAGTCGCTGGGGCGGGAGGTGGCGCTCAAGCTGATCCGCCCCGAACACCTGTACTTCCCCGGCGCGCGCGAGCGCTTCCGGCGCGAGGTCGAATCGGTCGCGCGCCTCGCGCATCCGGGCATCGTGCCGATCTACACGGTCGGCGAAGAGCGCGGCATTCCGTACTTCGCGATGGAACGCGTCGCGGGCTGCACGATCGGCGACGTGCTCGGGCAGCTGCAGGCGCGTCCTCCTTCGACGCTCGAAGGCGCCGACTTCGATCGCGCCATCGCCGCCCACACCGGCGACAGCGAACAGCACCCACCGGCCGCGATCTTCGCCGGTCGCTGGATCGAGGCCTGCCTGCGCGTTGTGCGCGAGGTGGCCGATGCGCTCGAGCACGTGCACCGCCGCGGCGTGCTGCACCGCGACATCAAGGCGTCGAACGTCATGCTGACGCGAACGGGCCGCGTGATGGTCGTCGACTTCGGCCTGTCCAGCGCAGAGGGTGGCGACCGGCTCACCAAGACGGGATCGCAGATCGGCTCGTTGGCGTACATGGCGCCGGAGCAGGTGCGCGGCGACATCAAGGCGATCGATGCGCGCAGCGACGTGTACTCGCTCGCGGTCACGCTGTACGAGCTGCTCACGCTGCGTATGCCCTTCGCCGACGACAAGCTGTCCGAGCTGCGTCGCAAGATCACCGAAGGGCGGCCCGTGTCGCCGCGCAGCCTGAATCCCGCGGTCGACTGGGACGTCGAGACCGTGTGCCTGCACGCGATGGAGGCCGACCCGCAGCGGCGCTACGCGAGCGCGGCCGAGTTCGCCCACGACCTGTCGAACGCGCTCGAGCATCGCCCGATCGTCGCGCGCCGCGCCAGCGCGTTCGGTCGCGTCGTGCGTTGGACGCGTCGCAAGCCTGCGCTCGCCCTCGCGTCCTTGCTGGCCTTCGTGCTCGCCACCGTGCTGCCGACGGCGCTCTACCTGCAACAGCGCGCGGCCAACCTCGAGATCGCCGGCATGAACACCGAGATCAACGAGACGAACCGCAGTCTCTCGGCGGCGCTGCTCGACGCGCGGGCCCAACGCGTGCGCGCCGAGGACAATCTGGTCGTCGCGATGGAAGCGGTCGATCGCATGCTGTCCCGCGTCGGCGCGCAGGACCTCGAGCAGGTGCCGCAGCTCGAGCCCGTGCGCGCCAGGCTGCTCGAGGATGCGTTGGCCCTCAACGAACGGCTCGCCGCCCGAGAGGGTGATGACGGTCCCGAGGCGCGCGCGACGTTGGCGGAGACGAGGCGGCGCGCGGGCGACATCTACCACTGGCTCGGGCGCTTCGAAGAGGCCGAACGTCTGCTCGAGCGGGCGATCGCCGAGCGTCGCGAGCTGCTCGCGGCCGACGCCTCGAACGCGAACAGGGTCGGCCTCGCCAACGCGTTGACGGCCCTCGCGCGCACCCAGCGGTCGATCGGCAAGAACGAAGCCAGCGCGGCGTCGAGCCGCGAAGCGATCGCGCTGCTCGCCGAGCTGCCGGCCGAGGCGGACACCGGCCTGCGCCTGCTCGAGGATCGCGCGCTGGCGACGCACTTCCTCGCGACGACGCTGCTGCTGCTCGGCCAGATCGAACCGGCGCTCGCCGCGCACCGCGATGCGATCGCCGTGGCGCGGCAGGTCTTCGCCCGCTCGCCGACGCCCGATCACGAGGCCATGGTCGCCGGGAACCTGGGCGCCATGGGCGGCTCGTTGCTCGAGCTCCGGCGCAACAAGGAGTGCGGCGAGGCCCTGACCGAGGCGCGCACGATCTTCGACCGGGTGCTGCCGCACGTCGAAGACGCGAAGAGCTACAAGGAGAACCTCGGCGACGTCTGCACGAACCTCGGCGTGCTGCACCAGAACGAAGGCGACCTGACCGCCGCCGCGCCGCACTTCGAGCGCGCCTTCGAGCTGTACCGGGAGCTCGCGCGCGACTTCCCGAACTCGCCGCGCTACCTGGATTCGCTGAACGCCGCCCGCACGAACCTGGCGACGATCCTGAACCGGGATCCCGGAACGCGTGCCCGGGCGTTGCAATTGCTCAGCGACGCGATCGCCGGCCAGGAGCAGTTGGTCGCGAGCTTCCCGACGTCCGTCGAGTATCGCACGTTGCTGGCGCTCATGGTCGGCAACCTGGGCGCCATGCGCGTCGACGACGGTCAGGTGGCCGAAGGCTGCAAGCTGCTGGCCAGGGCGGTCGAACAGCACCTCGCGCTGCGCGGCGAACTGCCGGACAACCCGGTGGTCGAGTCGCGCCTCGCCAACTTCGCCTTCAAGCTGACGCACGGACATCTCTCGAGCGGCGACTCGAGGGCCGCCGCGGCATCGCTGCACGCGGCGGAGGCCGAGTTGACGCCGGCCTGGCGCACGCTGCGGCGGCTCGCCGGACAGGCGGTCGACATCAGCGGCAGGGCGCTCGAGGATCCCGCTCTCGCGCCCGCCGAGCGCGAACGTCTGTCGAAGGAGCTGCTCGAACACGCGATCGAACTCATGGAGAAGTCCGTGGCGGCCGGCTACCGCGACACGGACGATCTCGAGCAGGGCTCGAAGTTCGAGCCCCTGCGCGACCGGCCGCGGTTCAAGGTGCTGCAGCAGCACCTGCGCGAACTCGTGAAGTGATGCACCGGTGCACGGCTCGCGCCGCGCGCCGACGGTGCGATCACTGCAGCGTCAACCGCAGCGCATTCGAGAGGCCCCATCCCTGCGGCTGCGCCGGGTCGAACCAGGCGACCTGCGCGAACACGTCCGGCAGCGGCATCGGCGGCGCGATGAGAGCACCCGGCGCGAGCCACGTGCCGTTCGCGTCGAACGCGAGCACGTTCAGGTAGAATGTGGGCACCGGCACCACGGAGCCGCCGAACAACGGCGTCGGGTTGTTCTGGCTGCCGAGCGCGAGCACGCCGATCGTGCTCGGCAACGCGCCGACGACGCGCATGTCGGCGATGTTGCCGAAGACGTTGAGCGCACCGCCGCAGGCCTCGAACAGAGCGGTGCCCGGCCCCTGGAAGCCGATGTTGCCCTGGCACACGGTCGCGGCGCGGATCGCGTCGACGTGCGCGATGACCTGGCGCAGCGTCACCTCGGCGGCCTGACGCGCGAGTGCCCACGAGACCGCCTGGCCGATGTGCACGTGCCCGGCCGCCGCGCACCACGCGGGATCGCCGGGCCAGCGATGGATGTCCTGGTACCAGACGCCGTGGTAGGCGATGAACTCGGACAGGAAGCCGCCGCCGTCGCCGGTCGCGCAGATGGCGGGATTGACGGGCAGGCCCGCGGCGAGGATCGCGTTGACGATCGTCTGCACGGGCAGCTGGCTGAGCCGCAGGTAGCCGGCGGGCACGCTGCTGTCGGGCGGCGTCGGCGTCGGTTGCAGCGGCGGGATGTAGTCGTTCTCCCAGGTCGTGCGGTTGAACTGGTTCATCTCGAGCTCCCACGACACGCCGGCCGCGCCGCGCGAGAACGTGATGATGGCGATCGGCTGCACGCCGTTCGCGATCGGCCAGAAATCGGCCGACGTCGCCTGGTAGTCGACCGTCAACTGGCCCGTGCCCGCGCCGCACGTGGTGCAGGTCGGCGGCGAGAACGAGGGGAAGAACGCGTGCACGTCGTAGCCGCGCGATTCCCAGTCCGAGCCCTGCCAACCGCCGGGGTTCAGCAAGGGGTCGGTGCTGAAGTGGCGGACCGCTTCGTTGCTGGGCGGCCAATAGCCGGTCAGCATGATGTTCGGTCGTTGCGCGGGCAGCGCGGCGGCGAGCAGCGTCGAGAGCAGCGGGAGCGTGACCTTGTCCATTCCATGCCCCTCTTGGGTGGTTGGTGGACAGCCTACAGGCACCGCGGGCGGCGCGCACAGGGGGGGGTGACTGCTGACCGCGTTGACTGCTTGACTGCGGTGACTGCGGTGACTGCGGGGGCCGGGTTGGCCGGCTGTCATTGGCCCTGTAGCATCGCCGCGGGAGTCCACATGCCACCGCTCACCGCCTTCTGGAAGACCTGTGCCGCCGCCGGCCTGCTTGCAGCTGCCGCGCCGGCCCAGTCCTTCCTGTATCCCGACTTCGCGAGCACCGCCGGCCTGCACCTGCTCGGCAACGCGATGCGGAGCGGGACCGCGCTGCGCCTGACGGCCAACGCGGCGAACCAGAGCGGTTGGGCCTGGCGGCAGGTCCCGGTGCCGATCGCCAACGGCTTCTCGACGTCGTTCACGTTCCGCATCACGCCGCCCGCGATCGGCACGAAGGGCGAGGGCCTCGCATTCGTGATCCATGGCGACCCGGCCGGCGCTGCGGCGATCGGCGGCACCGCGTGGGGCCTCGGCTACGGCATCGGCGCGAGCGGTTCGACATCGATCCGCAACTCGATCGTGATCGAGCTCGACACGTACGCCGATGCATTCCTCGGCGACACGAGCGCCAACGAGCTGTCGATCCACACGGGCCCCAGCGGCGGCAGCTTCGAGAACGAACAGTTCTCGATCGCGCGCAACACGCCGGCCAGCGTGCTCAGCGACGGCCTCGTGCACCTGCTCGAGGTCCACTACGTGCCCGGCACGATCGAGGTCTTCGTCGACGGCGCCACAGCGCCCGCGATCTCTCGGCCCTACCACCACGTGACGGGCGGCACGTACCTGACCGGCGGCGCGGCGCCGGGTGCCGGCATCGCGAACCAGATCGCCTGGGTCGGCTTCTGCGCCACGACGGGCGCCGGCACGCTGGCGGAACTCGTCGAGATCCTGTCGTGGCAGTGGACCTCGACGTCGGCCGTGCACCCCTGCTACTCGGGTTCGCTGCAACACGACGTGCTGACCGTGCAAGGGCAGGAAGGTGGGCTGCTGCGCACGGTCGGCCTCACGACGTGGCAGTCGTTCGCGATCGGCGTGTCGTCGCCGGTCACGTTCGGGCCCGGTGCGCCGTGGGTGCTGCTGCTGTCGTTCGCCGCGCAACCAGGCGCGCTCGGCACGCAGCTCGGCTTCGGCGAGATGTGCTTCCCGGTGCTGCCGCCGACCGCAAACGAGTTCGTGCTCGCCGATTCGTTCGGCGTCTTCGCGGCGCTGCTGCCCGCACAGCCGGCTCCGTACACGATCGCGGTGCCGGCCGGCGTCGTGACGGCGCCCGTCGACTTCACGCTGCAGGGCATCACGATGCGGTCCGCGAGCCCGCTCGAGCTCGGCGTGACCAACGCGGTGCACGTCGACTTCCAGGTGGGACCGGCGCCGACGATCCAGCAGGTGGTCCCGCTCAGTGCCCCGGTCGGGCAGCCGATCACGGTCACGGGCACGAACTTCGTGCCCGGGGTGAGCGTGCGCATCGCCGGCGTGCCCCAGGCGCCGTCCAGTGCGACGGCGACGCAGGTGACGTTCGCGTACCCGACCGGCGTGCCTTGCGCGGCGCTGCTCGAGGTCGTGAACCCCGATGCCCAGGCTGCGACGGGCGTGCTCAATCCCCAGCCCACGGTCACCAGCACGTTGCTCGGCAGCGGATCCGCGGCCGGCAACCAGGTGTTCGTCGTGCTGGGCTCGGGTTTCGCCCCGGGCACGACGGTCACGATCGGCGGCGCACCGGCCATGGTCATCAGCGTCTCGACGACGACCATCACGATGCGCACGCCACCGGGCACGCCGGGCGTCGCGCCGGTCGTGGTCACGACGCCGGGTGGTTGCTCGGTCCAGACGAGCTACACGTACTTGTGACGCGCGCGGCGGCTCGCCGGCGACGGCTCACATGACGACGATCGACAGCATCTCGTTGGACGCCGAGAATCCCGTCGCACAGCTGCCGTCCAACCACGCGAACTGCGAGGCGAGCGCGAAGTTCAGCAGCGTCGGATCGTTGGGGATCGCGAAGTCGATCTGGCCCGTGCCGAGCACGTTGGCGGGCACGAATGCGAGCACACCGACCGTGATGTCGACGAACACGTCGACGCCGAAGATCGGGAACGGCACGGGCAGGCTCGAGGTCGACAGCAACAGGAAGCCTGGGGCGCCGGCCGGTGCGCGTGTGCCGACGAACGAGAACGCCGCGTTGCCGAGGTTGGCGAGCGCACCCACCGCCGCGAGCGCGTTGTTGTGGCACCCGCTGCCGTAGCCGTACGCGAGCTCGCCCGGGAACGAAACCAACTGCTGCACGAGGCTGTTGGCCGCGAACGCGAAGGCGCCGACGCCGGCGCCCGAGTTGGCGCCCGACGAGTCGGCGGCGTTGCCGTCGAGGTTCCAGGTCGACACTTCGCCCGGCATCGACGAGAGGTGCATGTTCATGGTCGACGCGATGGCCGCCGCCGAGCGCGCGAACGGCCAGAGGCGCACCTCGTCGATCTCGCCGTTCCAGGTCTCGCCGCCGACCACCGTGAGGTCGCCGCCGCCGATGCGGAACGTGCCGCCCGTGTCGAGGATCGCACCGCTCGCGGGGCTCTGGGCGACCTGCGCGCCGTTGACGAACAGGCGCAGCGTGCTGCCGTCGTAGGTGCCGGCGACGTGGGTCCACGTCAGCAGCGCACCGGCGGCGAACATCCAGCTCGTCGTGAAGTTGCCGTTCGTCGTGCTGACCCACCAGAGCAGGCGATTGGTCTGCGTCTGGCCGGCCTCGATGCGCAGGAAGTACGACGCCTGGTTGGGGCTCGGATCCATGCGCAGCACGGTCGGGTACCGCCAGCCGGGCGCCAACGCGCCGTTGTAGGTGACCCACGCTTCGGCCGTGACGCCGCCCGTGGGCGCGAGCGTCGGTGCGTACGGCACGTCGACGTGGGCGACGGTGTCGTTCACGAGCGTGAGGCCTTGGTTCTGGGCGGACAGGACGGACGCGAGGCAGACGGCGGCGAGGGGGATCGAGCGCATTGGGAGTTCCTTCGTGGAAGGGGGACGCACGCAGGCCGGAGTCTATCGCGCGCGCGGTGCGGGGTGCGCGCGCCGCCCGTTCGCGCCGCGGTCGCACGCCCGGGTGCGTCGGCGAGCGTGCGGCCCGGCCCCGATGGCGGCGCGATGACGTTCCGACATCGGCGCGTGTCACACGCGGCGCGGCGCGGTCCTGACTGCATGTGCAAACACGAACACACATGAAGCCATTCGACTCTCTCGCATTCCTGCTCCCGTTGCTGGCCGTGCCGCTGCACGCCCAGTCCCTACCGGCGACCCGCACGGTGTCCATCCACGCCCAGACCCTCGCCGACAGCACCGAACTTTGGGCGAGCGGCGACGACTACAAGGTCCGGCTCGACGCCGGCGTCGCCTTCGTGCCGCGCCTCGGCCGCTCGGCCGCGGTCAACGCCGAGTTCCGCTGGCGCACGCTCGGCCTCGCCGGCGTCGGCGGATCCGAACTGCTCGCCGTGCCCGGTGCCACCGCCCACAGCGACCACGTGGCCGAACGCGACCTGTCGTTCGCACGCGAGCGCTACGAACCGCTGCCCGGCGGTGTCGAGCAGACGTTCGCCTTCGACCGGCGACCGGCGCTGACCGGCGACCTCGTGCTGCGCGGAGCGATCGAGGGCAACGTGACGCCAGGCGAGCGGCCGGCGCAGCACGCTCCCATCGTCTGCCGCGACTCGCTGGGGCGCGCCGTCGTCGAGTACGGTGCCGCGTTCGCCGTCGATGCGCTGGGTCGCACGATGCCGCTGTCGACGTCTGCCGTGGCCGGCGAGATCCGGATCCACCTGCCGGAGTCGCTGCTCGCATCGGCGAACTATCCGCTGACGATCGATCCGCTGCTGTCGCCGCTGCTGCTCACGTCGACGACCGCCGCCGGCAGCGACCTCGACATGGTGGTCACGGCGCGCACCAACCTGCCCGTGCAGTACCCGATCGCCGTCGCCTATCGCCGCGTCTTTTCCGCGACCGACGCCGACGTCGAACTGCGCGTCTACAAGGACGACTACTCGGCCGAGGAGAAGGTCTTCTCCGAGCCCAGCGGATCGGAGAACGAGGAGTCCCTCGACCTCGCGGTCGGCGCCGGCGGCAGCAAGTGGGTGCTGGCCTGGAGCCGCGTCGGCAGCAACCAACCGTCGTTCTACCACGTGCACGACGTCGGCAACACCGCGTACGACCCGACCTACTACATCCTGACCCGTCCCTGGGGCAACCACGACACGCATCCGCGCATCGGCGGCAGCCTCAGCGGTGCGACGCCGAACGTGCTCGTCGTGCGCGAACGCTTCGCGCCGGGTGCGACGACGAGCACCGTCGTCGCGGGGCTGCTCGATCTGGTCACGCACCAGGAGACGACGTTCCAGCTGAGCACGACGGCGGCGTTCTCGACCGCGAGCCATCCCACCATCAGCAAGGATGCCGCCGGCCTCTACTGGCTCGTCGCGTGGCAGAGCAGCTCAGGCCTGTTCCCGCGCCATCGTCTCTGGGGCAAGCGCGTCGACGTGTCGGGCAACGTCTCGACGGCGACCGTCTCGAGCGACCGGGCGGCCGCGCCCGTGCACGAGATCGCGCCGTTCGTCGGCGGCACGCTGGGGCGCTACACCATCGCCTACGGCGAAGTGGACCAGTCGGTCTCCGCTGGCCTCATCGCTGGCGACGAAGCGATGGCGCTGCGCACGCTGCGCGTCGACTGGCCGCCGCTCGGCAACCTCACGACGCAGCCGAGCCAGGAGATCGCGGCCAGCAGCCAGCGTCGCCTGCGGCTCATGGACTGCGCCTACGACAGCCGCACGCGCTCGCACTGGGGCATCGCGTGGCTCGACACGATGCTGCACAACCTCGAGTTCGCGGTCACGGGCATGACCGGGCGCGCCGTGCGATCGGAGCACGTCTACCAGTCGGCCTCGACCGAACACGGGCTGTGGGCATCGATCGCGTTCGACCCGGTCAGCTGGGCCTTCTTCATCCACTACCTGACGGGCACCGTCGACGAGAGCTGGAGCCACGTGCGCATGGAAGTGCACCCGGACAACCCGGTGACGCTCCATGGCGTGCCGAACTGCAGCAGCGCGACGCCGACGGTCGGCGGACGGTTCCTGCGCGGCAACGAGTTCGCGAGCGTGCAGCTGAACAACGCGGCGCCGAACCAGCTCGCGGTCCTGTTCCTGTCGACGGCCGCCGGCAACGTGTCGCTCGATCCGTTCGGCTTCACGGGCTGCACGTTGCTGCTCGACCTGGGCCCCGCGTTGTTGGGCAGCCTGTCGGTCGTCACGAGCGCCGCCGGCTTCGCGCAGCAGACGATCGCGCTGCCCGAGACGCTGCTGTCGTTCGACCTGTTCGCGCAGTGGGCACAGCTGGCACCCGGCGCCAACCCCGCGAACATCACCGCGACCTACGGGCTGCAGATCCGCGTGCGCTGAGCGCGGGCGTTCACGGCCACCACGCGCACCGGCCCGCCGCGGCGCGCGGCGCCGCGGCTCACTGCTCCTTGGTCCGGCGTGGAGATCGTTGCTCTTTCGCCGCCGGCGGCGCACCGCCCGCGCGCGGCGCGTCCTTGAACGGGTTGCGTTCCGGCGCCTCGGCGTGATGCACCGCACGCAGCAGCGGCCGCAGCATCAGGTTGATCGCCGGCGACCGGTGGCGCAGCCAGACGTGCAGCGGTTGCGGCCTGGCGCCGAGCCGCGCCTTCGGCTCCAGCGCGGTGCGACCCAGCGACAGCCGGCTACAGGACCACTCGATCGCGTCCTGGATCGTCGCCTGCAGCAGCCGGAAGTAGACCGGTGCCTCGGCGTTGGTCGCGGCATCGAAGCCGATGTGGTAGCCGATGCACGATTCGCCGTCCTTGAGCGACGTGACGAAGCCGACGAGCTCTCGTTCGCGCCACACGGCGGTGGCGCGCAGGCGCGGCCCGGCCGCCGCGGCGAGCGCTGGCAGGTAGGTCTTCGACAGCGTGACCGGGCGGATCGCGGCGCGTTCGTGCACCTGCAGGTACAGGGCGTGCAGTCGATCCGCGTGAGGCTCGAGGTCGGCGAGGCGCTCGACGCGCAGGCCGGCGGCGGCGATGTCGCGTTCGATCTGCTGCACGGTCTTGCGGTACTTCGCGGCGAGGCTCTGCGAGTAGTCCTCGAAGCGGCGCCACGCCGGCGCGATGTCGAGCACCATGTCGGGTTCGGTCTCGACGCGGCGGTAGCTGAAGCGATCGAGCGCGCCGGCGCCGGGCACGAGCGGCCCGGGCACGTCCTTGACCATGACCAGATCCGCGTCGCCGGCGAGGCGATCGGCGCGGCGGATGCGGTAGATCGCTTCGGCGACGGCCGGCCAGAGTCCGGCCGGATCCTCGTCGCGCGCCAGAGCGACGCCGTGTGGTCCCCACGACAGCAGGTTGCCGCAGGCGAACACGCGCAGCTGCATGCGCTTGCCGGCCGCCACGCCGACGCTCTGCGCGGCGTTCGCCAACACCTTGCGCACCCGCCCGCCGGCGGCCTCTGCCTCGCGTCGCTGCCCGGCCTTGCCGCCGGCCGCGGCGCCGGCCTTGACCATGCGCGCGCCGGCGACCTCCACCACCTGCACGGTGATGGCCGCGACCGGCTTCGTGCCGCGGAACGCGATCGCGTAGCGCACCGACAGGTTCGCCGGGCCGTGCTGCTCGAGCACGCGCAGGTAGTCGCGGCTCAGCAGGAACGTCGCGTCGCACACGAGCCCGTCCCAATGGGCACCATCGAGGTAGTCGATGCGGTCGGCGAACGCGAAGCCGAAGCCGGTGGGACGATGCCGTTGCGCGTGGCCTGCGCGGGCTTCCGACAGGCCGTGCAGCAGGCGGCCGAGGACACGGGGGCGTGGCATGGGAACGTGGACGGTGGGCTTCGACTGCGGGCGCGTTGGGTGCGCCGCAGTGCATACGGCCTCGCCGTCCCTTTCGCATCGGTCAGCCGCGGGAATCCTCGGCGGTCTGCGCCGGCGGCCCGCACCAACGTGGATCGCGGTGTGACAGCGACCGCCCCGCCTCCCTCCAGGCATGGGCGGAGGCCCGATCACGACGCCGACCACGGCGGCCGCCGCGGCCGTGCTGCTGACGATGGGCATCGTCGGCGGTCACACCGCGCTGGCCGGCGGCGACCTGCGGCTCGGCTTCGGCGTCGCGCTCGGGCCGTGGCTGCTCTTCGTCGCCGTCATGTTCGTCGCGCTCGTCACCGGCAGGCAACCATGAGCGAGATCACGTTCCGCGGCCGCTGGCGCGAGGAACTCGTGGCCGAGAGCGCCGAAGGCAAGCTCGTCTTCGAACTGACGATGGGCAAGGCCTGCGTGTACTTCCCGAGCCAGGCGCGCTGGCTCGCGGTGGTGCCGCCGTGGGCGCGCGAGCGCTGGCAGGTCTACGTCGATGCGTGCCGGGCCTGGTGCGGGAAGGGCCGCATCCCCTTGGTGGTCGTCGACGACGCGCACGTCAGCGAGGAGCGATGAGGGGCGGAGCGCACCGCGGTGCGACTCGTGCAGCGGGTATGCTGGCGCCCCCCTCGAACTGCACATGCGGCACCACTCGATCGTCCCCGTTCTCGCCTGCGTGCTGTACGGCGCGGTTCTGGCACAGCAGGGCGCGCCGGCGCGCATCGAGGCCATGCCGGGGCCCGTGCACGCCGAGTACCAGGGATCGAACGGCACCTGGGCGTTCGCCGGGCGCATCGTCGATGCGCTGACCCTCGAGCCGATCCCGGGCGCCACGCTGTACCAGGTGCCCGAACACGAGCGACCTCGCGGTGGCGAGTTCTGGTCCAGCGCGCACTGGACCGCCGATCGCGACGGCTTCGTGCGCGTGCCGAACGGCGAACTGGCGCGCGGCGCGTGGTTCGTCGTCGACGCGCCGGGCCACGGCCCGGTCGCGGAGATGAGCTATCCGCCCGGTGAGGACTGCCTCATCCGCCTCGTGCCCGGCATCGACTGGCCGATCGCCATCCACGACGCGTTCGACCGGCCCGTCGCCGGCGCCGACGTGGGCCTCTGCCTCGGCTGCGGCCACACGCCCGACGTGCGCGTCGCGACCACGGGCGCCGACGGCGTCGCGTGGCTGCGCGGCGTCGAGCCGCTCGGCGACGTCTGCGGCGGGGGCATCCGCGACATCTACCCGCGCGGCGAAGGGCTCGCTCCCGACTACGACGAATGCGAGTGGCGGCTCGGCGACGGGCCGTCGGTGCTTCGCCAGGCCTTCGCGCGGTCGGTGTCGGGGCGCGTGCTGGCACCGAACGGGCGCCCGCTGCCCGGCGTCGCGATGCGCGGTCCGACCGGCTACCACCGCGGGCCGTGGGCCTGGACCGACGCGGAGGGCAGGTTCCACCTGTTCGGCAACGAGGGCGAACGGCTCGAACTGTTCTTCGACTCGCGCTCCTACCAGGCGCTGCTGCCGGCCGGCGAACGCGCCGTCGACCTGACGCTGCCGGCCGCGCCCGCGCCGGACCCGCCGCCGAACGGCAAGGTCGTCGTGGCCGTGCACGATGCAGCGAGCGCGCAGCCGATCGCCGGCGCCCACGTCGAGCTCTGGCACGTCGGCATCGGGTCCGGAGCACCGGGCGAGACGGAAGCAGGGGACACCGACGAACACGGCACGTTCGTCGGCGCGATCGCCGCCGGACCGGTCGGCATGCGCGTCGTGGCGCCGGACGGCGACGATGCGGACTCGCCGCCGACGCACGACCCGGCAGTGCGCGACGTCGAAGTGCAAGCACTCGGCGAGACGCGCGTCGAGATCGCGCTGGTGCCGCGCACACCGATCCGCGTCACGCTCGGCGATGGTGTGCGCAGCGCGGTGCTCGTGACCCACACCGACGACCCCGACTGCCCCGCCATCGATGCGCTCGTCGCGAGCGGCAGGCCCGTGCCGGTGCCGGCCCATTCGCCGTTCGCGTTCCGCGTCGACACGGACGAGCAGCGCGGGGCACGCTTCTACTTCTTCGAGGCGCCGCCGACCGCGCCCGTCGACCTGCGCGTGTTCGCGCCTTTGCGCGTGCGACTGCGCGTCGTCGACGAGTCGGGTCGGCCCATCGCCGCGAACGTCTCGCTCGGCGGCAGATCGGGTGTGGCGTGGGGGCAGGACGAGTCGGCGCCGGTCGCCACCGATGCGAACGGCGCCGTCGAACTGCGCACGACCGAGCGCGGTTGTGCGTTCGTCAAGCTGCAACCGATCGCAGCTGGCCAACAGGATGTGGGCCACCGGCGCACGATCGTGCACACGAGCCTGCCGCCGCCCGGCGGCCACGACGACGTCGATCTCGGCGCCATCGTGCTGCCACCCACCGGTGCGCCGCGCCTGCGCGTCGAGCGCGCCGATGGCAGCGCCGCACCAGGGCAGCTCACGCTGCTGCGTCCGGGCCTGCTCGCTGGCGACGAGCTCGCCGCCGACGGCGGCTGGGACGGCATCGCGCCGCAGGCCGGCGATCGCGTCACCGTGACGTTCGCGGAGCCAGGAGCGGACGGACCCGGCGCGCCGAGTGTGCTCGTGCCACTGAGCCAGCAGCTGACCGGCGACGGCCCGTGGGTCCTGCGCGAAGGCAGCGGCACGCTCGTGCTCGACGTGCAGGACGACTTCGGCTTCCTGCCCGAGAACGGCGTGGTGCTGCTCGCGGATCGCTGCATGCGCTGTCGCGGTCGCGTCGAGCTGCGCGGCCTGCCCGACGCCGATCTCGAACTGTTCGTCGGCGCCGAAGGCTGCGACAGCGCGCGCGTGCGGCTGCGGCTCGCCGCGCACGAACGGCGCGAAGTGAAGCTCGTGCTGCGGCGCCCGCGATGAGCCGCGCCGAGGCCATGCCCCGCGTCGTGCTGGCGACGCGCCGCGTCCTGGTCGTGCTCGCCACGGGCACCGGCCTCGCGCTCGCGCAGTCCGCGCCGGCCACGGCGCGAGAGGCCGGACGCGAGCAGGCTGCGGCGACGCGCATCGAACTGCTGCGCGAGCTGCCTTGGCAACCGGACGAGCTGCCGCGACCCGGTGGGCGGTGGGGCGAACGTCTGACGCTCATGGCGTTCTCGGGCGACGGCCGCTGGCTCGCCGTGCGCGGCGACGTGTTCGTCGAGGTCGCGACCGGCACCGCACGCGCGATCCCGGAGCACACGACGCTGCTCGGCCCGGCCGCGGGCGACGGGTTCCTGCTGCGCGACCACGATCTCGTGCGCGCCAGTGCCTCCGGCCGGCGCGACCCGATCGCCTACGCGACGCCCGACGAGGTGGAAGCGGACGGGTCGCCTTCGGGCGCCTGCGTGCTGTTCCACGGCAGACGCTACGTTCCGAACGTCGGCGACGGGTTGCTCGTCGAGCTCGACCCACCGCGCGAACATCGCCTGCCGATCGTGCACCGCATCGTCACGGCGATCGCGTGGAGCCCGGACGAGCGCCGCTGCGCGCTGGCGCTCGCGTTCGACGAGCGCACCGCGGAGCAGATCGTGGTCTTCGCGCGCGACGGCAGCCTCGTGCAGCGGCTGCGGCCCGACAGCGAGCAGCCCGTCACCGCGCTCGCGTTCGATCTCGACGGGGAATCGATCGTCTGGAGCGGCCGGCGGCTGCACCGCGCCTCGGCGACGACGGGCCGGCGCCTCGCGTGGGGCCAACCACGGCAGGTCTGGCTCGCACCGATCAGCGCCCACGCGCTGCTCGGCCACGACGGCCGCGTGTTGACCCTGTTCACGCACGGGCTGACCGCGTTGCGCCACATCGACCTCGATGTCGCCGACGGCGACGACGTCGCCAACGCGGCCGCGCTGTCGCCGCAGCGCGACCTGCTCGCGATCGCCACGCCGCAGGCGCTGCGCCTGTACCGCATCACGCCGTGAACGGCGCGGCCGCTGCTGCGCGGCACCGGCGGTGCGTCAGCGTCCTTCGCAGACGAACGCGCCCCACAGTCCCGGCAACGCTTCGCCGGTCTCGGCGCGCGCGTTGCCGAGCGCACGCAGCTGGGCCGCGCGCAGTGCCACGGCCGGGTCGCAGTGCGTGGTGAACAGCTCGCGGTAGAAGTCGGCCATGAGCTTCGCCGTCGCGTCGTCGTCGACGCGCCACAGGCTCGTGACGGTCGTCCTGGCACCGGCGATGCGCATCGAGCGCCGCAGTCCGAGCAGGCTCTCGCCGGCGAACGGCGTGCCGAGCCCCGTCTGGCACGCCGACAGCACGACCATGCGGCACTTCGTCAGATCGAGCAGCCGCGCTTCGTCGGCGGTCAGGATGCCGTCGTCGGCACCCGCGGGCAGATTGGCGCCCGCCATCGCGATGCCGGCCGCCACGACGCCGTCGCCGGGTTCGAGGCCGCAGAAGCCGTGCGTGGCGAGGTGCACGAACGTCGCCGCGGGCACCTCGCGCCGCAGCCGCGCTTCGTTCGCCTCGGCGCCGCGCACGAGCACCACGGGCACGTCGCCGCAGCACGCGGCGAGTTGCTGCAGCTCGCGCCGCGTGTTCGGCAGCGCGGCGAAGGGGCGCGGCACGCCGCGCGACGCGAGCGGCTGCGCCGGAGCCGCGCCGTAGTCGATGTCGCCGAACGCCAACAGCCTCGGTGTGCTCGCCGGCAGTCCAGGCTGGCAGAGGTCCCACGCGTTCTGCAGGTAGCGCAGGTCGACGCTCTCGACGAGGAACGTGCCCGGCGTCGGGCCCGGCAGCGTCTCGAACGGCAACGTGGCCAGCACGTCGTCGGGGCTGAGCCACACCGTGCGGCAGCCGGCGACCGACTCGTGCAGCGCATCGAACACGCGCTCGCGCGCCGCCAGACCGACGCGGCGCAGCAGGTCCGCCGCGCCCGGCCGCACGCAGCGCGACGCGAGCTGCACGTGCGCACCGACCGCACGTTCGACGGCCGACGCCGGCCCGAGGTCGAAGCGCTGCACGGAGTCGCGCCGCACGACGAAGGCGACATAGCTGCGTTCGGCAGGAGGCGGCGCGGTGACGAGGTAGTCGACGAGCACGTCGTTCTCTGGCAGCGCGCGCTGCACCGCCTCGACGTCGACGTGCGCACGCACCGACGTCGACCTGCTGACGAGCGCGATCAGCCGATCGCGTTCCCGCAAGGTCGCGATGTCCGAACGATCGCCGGCGAGTTCGTCTTCGATCTGCTGCAGGCGCCGCAGCTGGGCGATGCCCTGCTCGTCGGCGCGGGCGACGACGAGCTGTTCCTGCATGCCGCGCGCGACCTGGCCCTTCCATGCCAGCACGTGCCGGTAGGCCAACGCCGGCGGACACAGGTCCGGCCGCTCCGCTGACCACTGCAACAACACGTCGAGCTGGGTGCGCTGCCGCTGCACGACGGCGAGCCGATTCGACTCGGACAGCGCGGGCAGCATGCGCGCCAGCATGCGATCGAAGTCGTCCAGGTTGGCCCGCAGTTCGGCCATCGCGCCCGCGACGTCGCCCAGCGCGTGCAGGCTCGCCGCGAGCACGCGCCGGCCGGCCTGCACGCTGGCGAGGCTCGAGAGCCCCGCAGCGCCGGCCCGATCCAGGGTCTCGCGCAGCACGGCCGCGGCCTGCTCGTGATGGCCGCAGAGCTCGAGCAGCTGCCCGTGCAGGACCCACATCGACAGGTGGGCGACGCGGTCGCGTTGCACGGTCTCCTCGGCGATGCACCGGCTCGACTCGGCGAGCGCAGCGTCGTTGTCTCCCTGCTCTTCGAGGGCCGCTGCGAGCTGGATGCGCATCGCCAGCACGCGCTGTCCGGCCGACGCTGCCTCGGCGACCGCGATCGCGTGTTCGAGGTGCTGCTTCGCTGCCGGCAGGTCGCCGCGCATGGTCATCAGGCGGCCGAGGCTCGCCTCGATGGTCGCGGCCATCACGCTGTCGGGCGAACGCTTCGTCTCCATCGCGAACGCGGCCCGCAGCAGCGGCTCCGCGTCGTCGAGCCGTTCGGCGCCGAGCAGCACGTGACCGAGCCCGTAGGTGGCGTGGATGTGACCGACGCTGCCCGGTGCCACCATCTCGAAGATCCGCAGCGTCTCGTCGACGAGCGCGCGCGCCTCCTCGACGAAGCCCTGGTTCAAGCGCACCTGCGCGAGGTTCTGCAGCACCGAGGCCAACATCGGGTGGTCGGGCGCGTGCTCCCTGCCGTAGGCGACCGCCGCCTGCATCGTCGCCTGCGCCGACGCGTAGTCGCCGAGCTTCGCCTGACACGTGCCGAGGTTGCTCAGCGTGCCGAGCATCGCCCGGCTCGGCGCGTTCCTGGCCAGCAGATCGCGGGCCCGTTCGAGCAGCGGGATCGCCAGCTCGAGATCGTCGCGTTCGACGTGCATCGTCGCGACGTTGGCCAGCGCGATGCCGATGCGCGTGTGGCCCGGCGGCAGCTTCGCCTCGCGGATGACCAGCACGCGTTCGGCGGCGGCTAGCGCCTCGTCGAAGCGGCGCGCGTTCGCGAGCTGGTTGCACAGCTTCACGAGCTGCTCGGAGACCTCGACGCTGTCCACCCCGAACTGCTGCTCCGCGGCGGCGACGGCGGCGCGCGCGGCCGCGAGCGCATCCTCACGGTCCTGCGGCAGGACCAGCGCGAGCAGCAGCGAGGCGGCGAGCAGCATGCCCTGCATCGCATGGCGGGCGGCCACGGTTGTCAAGGCGACCCCCGCGTTCCTCGCGCCGCTGCATGCGGCGCGGCTACCGGCCGGCGATGCGGCGCGGCGTCCACAGACCGAGCTGCGCGAGCAGGTTCTCGATCTCGCGATGCGCGGCCGGAGTCTGGCGCACGAGGAAGAGCCCGCCGTGGTTGCTGAGGCTCACGTCGGGGCTCGCCCACGATTCGGGCCGCACGGTCTCGCGCAGCAGCGCCTCGATGCCATCAGCCGTGAACCCGCTCACGGTCTCGCCCGAATCGACCTCTTCGGGGAACAGCGGTCGATCGTCGCCAGGTTGGCGCAGCCGCAGGTCCGGGCCCGGAAAGCTGCGCAACGGCGCACAGTAGCTGCGCAGATCGTAGACCTGCAGGTAGGCGAGCGGCTTGACGTCGTCGGCCGTGGTCAGGAACACGACCCCCGAACGGAACACGAAGCGCAGCCCCGTCTGCAGTTGCGTCGCCGCCAACACCGTCCAGAGGCTGCTCTGCCCCAGCTGCAACGTGACGCGGGCCGCGGCCACCTCGTCGCGCTTGCAGCACACGAACGAGAGCTTGTCGCCGGTCGCATGCGCGAGCAGGCCGCACAGTTCGTCGGGCGCGACGTCTTCGACGCGCAGCCTCGCGCGCGTGTTCTTCAGCAGCCGCACGGCAGCAGCGTGCGCGCGGACGTCGCCGCGGCGTTCGACGGCGAGCACGTCGTCCTGGGCACGCACTCCGGCAGCGACGGCGGTCAGCAACAGCAGGGTTGGCATCGGGCGCATCTCGGACCTCGGGCACGGACAGCGGGGCGCCGCTCATTGTGCCACGCGCTCACGGCGGCCGCTGCCCGGCGCCGACGCCGCGTACGCCGCGCCGGGCGTGCTTCCCGACCGCGCTGCCGAGGTCCGCGACCGCGGCGGCACGATCCGGCGTTGTCGCGAAGCTGTCACCGGGCGCGGGGTTGCCCGTCACCGCGGGTACAGTCGTGGCCTCGCGCCGCCCGGCGCGACACGAGGCGCGCCCCACGCCGTCTGCCCCGAGAGGATCGCCATGCCACGTCCCACGTCCGGCGCTGCCGCGGCAGTCGCCTGTCTCTCCGCCTCGCTGCTCGCCCAGGCCGGCAACGAGATCGTGTTCGTCGCGACCTCGACGAGCGGCAGCACGGATTCGCACTTCTTCGTCGCCTCGGGCACCGGTGCGGTGCCGTCGTCGGGCGGCAACAACTTCACGGACAACGTCAGCGACGCCGTCTGGGCCGACACCGGGCGCAACCTCTACGTGAGCCAGGCCTCGCCCGTGCAGGCCTACAACCGCGTGTCGCTCGCGCAGTGGGACGGTGCGAACCCGACGTGGTCGACGTTCTATCAGGCGCCCGGCGCGTGCTACGAACTCGGCCTCGACCGCTGGCGCAACCGGCTGTACGTGCTGACGGGCGCGACCGGCTCGACGCGCGAGCTGCACTGCCTCGACGCGGATCCCAACAGCCCGAGCTACGGCCAGCTGATCGTGCAGTCGACGACGCTGAGCGGCGTGTCGCGCGAACGCTGGGACCTCTCGCCGTCGGGCAACCTCGCGGTCGTACCGCACGCGTTCATCAACAGCGGCCTGCTGCAGATCGTCGACACGGATCCGGCCAGTGCCAGCTACCTGCAGATCGTGGTGTCCGTATCCGTGCCCGGTGCGGCGGCGTCCGGGTTCGCGTTCACGAGCGACTGCAAGGTCTCGATCGACGACGAGTACGCGTACCTGCTCTACTCGGGCATCGGTGCCAGCGCGCTCGCGGTGCTGCACATCCCGACGCAGACGTGGCTCGACTTCGGCGCGGGCGCCGGCCAGCAGGACCTCGTGCTGAGCCTGCCCGTCGCCAACCGCATGGCGCTGTCGCTCGATCGGTCGTTCGCGATCCTCAGCGGACAGGGAGGCACGGGCTGGGCGATGCGCGTCGACTTCGACTACGTGACGGCCGCAAACACGGTCACGACGCAGTACACGGGGCTCACGGTGCCGAACTGCGACGGCGTGAGCCTGTCGCCGGACCAGACGCGCGCGGCGGTCACGAGCACGGCCGTGTTCCTCTCGGCGCCGAGCAACCTCGTGATCTTCGACGTGCAGAGCGGCGCCGTGCTGCAGTCGGTCGTGCTCAACGGCGCGTGGAACGTCTACACGACCGCGTGGCAGGATGCGTCGCCGACCGCGACGTTCACGCCGTACGGCAGCGGCTGCGCGGGCACCCTCGGCACACCGACGCTGGCGGCGCAGGCCGGCTCGCGGCCCGCGCTCGGCACGACGTTCACTGCGGTCGCCGGCAACCTGCCGTTCGGAGTCGGCGCGCTCGGGCTCGGGCTTTCGCAGGCGTTCACGACGGGCGGCCTGCCGTTGTCGTTCGACCTCGGCGTGGTCGGCATGACGGGCTGCAACCTGCTCGCGGACCCGCTCGTGCTGGCGGTGCTGGTCGGGGCCGGCAACTCGGCGGACTGGAGCTGGTCGTTGCCGAGCACACGCAGCCTGTTCGGCCAGAGCTTCTTCGCGCAGGCGTTCTCGCTCGACCCGGGCGCCAATGCGTTCGGGTTCACCGCGAGCAACGGCGGCGCCGGTTGGATCGGCTTCTAGGTCCGGACGCCGCGCGAGGTCGCCGCGCCATGCGTCGCATCGAGGTCGTCACCGCCGACATCACCAAGCTCGACGTCGATGCGGTCGTCAACGCTGCCAACGAGCGCCTGCTCGGCGGCGGCGGCGTCGACGGCGCGATCCATCGCGCGGCCGGTCCCGAACTGCTCGCCGCGTGCCGCGCGCTGCCCGAGGTGCAACCAGGTGTGCGCTGCCCCGTCGGCGAGTGCCGCATCACGCCCGGCTTCCAGCTGGCGGCGCGCCACGTGATCCACACGGTCGGGCCGATCTGGCAGGGCGGCCTGGCCGGCGAACCAGCACAGCTTGCGAGCTGCTACACGAACTCGCTGCAGCTCGCGAGCGAGCACGGGCTCACCTCGATCGCGTTCCCGGCGATCAGCTGCGGCGCCTTCGGCTACCCGCCGGCCGAAGCCGCCGCCGTTGCGCGCCGCGCGCTGCACAGGTTCCTCGCCCACGACCGACAGTTCGAACGCGTCGTGATGGTCGCGTTCGACGCCGACACGCACGCGGTGCTGCGCGCCGAGTTCGCTCGCTTGTGACGCAATCCTGGCGACACCCACGTGATCAGAGGAACCGCGTCCAACCGTGGCGGAAGCGCCGCCGGTACCAGTCGTAGCCCGCACACAGCGGCCAGCACGCGAGCACCACGACGAGCGTGGCGAATGGACTCGACGACCACGAACCCGCGCCGTGCGCCGGCAGCACGCCGAGTGCGATCAGCAAGCCGATCATCGGCAGGTGCAGCAGGTAGAAGAACAGCGGCACGCGGCCGAGCAGCGCCACCGGGTTCTTGCCCGGCGCCCGTGCGCCGCCGCGGTCGCACCGCCGGAACAGCGCGAGCACGAGCAGCGACAGGCCGAGTTCGAGCGCGAAGTAGGAGATGCTCGGTGGGTACTTGCTGCAATGCAGCCATTGCACGAGCGAAGCGTCGCGCCGGTGCAACCCCATGTTGCCGAAGCCGTCGATGCCGCGCACCACGAGGAACAGCAGCAGCATGGCGAGCCCGGCCACCGCCAGCGTGCGCGCGTGCAACCGCCCCGCGACGAGCCGTCGACCCAGCACGAGGCCGAGCAGCATCGCGGGCAGCCACGCGAGCAGCGGATAGAGCACGATCACGTCGGGCATGTCGGTGCGTTCGCCGATCCACCACGGCCCGCCCGTCAGCAGCAGGGCGGTGCCGAGCGGCTGGTCGAACGCGGCGTCGAGCGTCGCGCTGCGCACGAGCTCGGTGACGACCAGCAGCAGCACGGCGAGGCCGATCAGCCAGCGCGAGTCGAGGTGCCGCACGAGCGGCATCAGCACGAGCCCGGCACCGATCGCCCAGAGCACCTGCGGGAACACCGGCAGCAGCGTGTCGCGCGGCAGGCCTTCGGCGACGCGCCAGTACGCGGAGACCAGCGTGAGTTCGAGTGCGACGAGGATCGCCCCACGCAGCAGCAGGTGCCGGTCGACCGACGCCGGGGCGGCGCCGCGCGCGCGCGCATGCGCAGCCGAGAGCACGACGCTCGTGCCGGCCAGCAGCACGAACGTCGGCGCGCACAGGTGCGTGAGCCAGCGCACGAGGAAGTCGGGCACCGACAGCGGCCCCTGGTCGCCGAACGCGGCGCTGTCGCCGTGCGCGTGGTTTCTGTTGATGGCGTGGTCGACGTGGTCGAGCGCCATCAGGACCATGACGAGGCCTCGCAGCCAGTCGATCGCGAGCAGGCGTTCGGTGGCCTTCGGCATGGTGGCACGATTCGACGCCGGCCGGGACTCGGGCTCCACCCGGATCGCGGAAACCTCGCCGCGCGCGCGACGCCGCGGCCCCGCCATCGCCTGCCGCGGCCCCGACCGCTGCGAAATCGGCCTCGATCGGGAACACTCTGGGTCGCGGCGGTGTCCTGCCCCGTGGAACCGACGATGCACCAGACCGACCAGGATCCCGAACTGCTGCTCGCCCACGCCGACTTCGTGCGCGCGCTCGCGCGCTCGCTCGTGCGCGGCGACGGCGAGGA
Source organism: Planctomycetota bacterium (assembly GCA_036274315.1). Classification (GTDB taxonomy): domain Bacteria; phylum Planctomycetota; class UBA1135; order UBA1135; family UBA2386; genus DASVAL01. Next base: position 35,465 of record DASUFY010000143.1, read on the forward strand.
CCTGGCCCAGGACGCCTGGACGCGCGTGCTGCGACACCCACCGGCCGGCGAGGTCGGTCGCTCGTGGTTCGCGCAGGTCGTTCGGCGCCTCGCGAGCAATCGCCATCGCGACGAGCGAAGGCGGCTCGCGCGCGAGGCGGCGGTGCGAACGCCCGAGCCGCAGCCTTCGCCGGAGCAGGTGCTCGCGCGCGAGGAAGTGCGCACGCGCGTCGTGCACGCCGTGCTGCGACTCGACGAGCCGTTCCGCACCGCAGTGCTGCTGCGCTACTACGACGGTCTCTCGGCGGCGCAGGTCGCGCGCAAGGTCGGTCTGCCCGCGGCCACCGTGCGCACGCGGTTGCTGCGCGGTCTCGAGCGGCTGCGAGTGGAACTCGATCGCGAGCACGGCGGCGATCGGGCCGCGTGGGCGGGCGCGCTGCTGCCGTGGACCGGGCCGGCGCAGCATCTGCTGATGGGCACGTTCGTCATGAGCAAGAACTCACTGCTGGGTGCGCTCGCGTTCGCTCTGTTGTTCGCAATCGCCTGGACCGCGTGGCAGATGTTCCGCGTCGAGACGGCGGCGAGCCCGGGCGCGGTCGCCGTCGCCGCCGCCAGCGCGGTGGCCGACGCCGAGGACCGCGAGCGCATGGCATCGCCCCCGCCGGCTGCCGCGCGCGACGCGCGCACGCAGGTGACGCCGCCAGCACCGCCCGACGCCGCGAGCTTCCCCGCCGAACGCGGCCTCGCGGAGCTCACCGGCGTCGTCGTCGACTCCGGCGGGCGCCCGGTGCCCGGCGCGCGCGTCGCATTGCGACCCTTCCGCGGCCCGCTGCCCGCGGGCTTGCCCGTCGCCGACGACCGCTCGTTCGCGCGCGATGCGGCCACCGACGGTGCGGGCACGTTCCGCTTCGAGGACGTGCCCGAGGGCCCGTGTTCGCTGACCGCACGCGACAGCGACGGATGCTCGGCCACCGTCGTGACGGCGTTGAGCGCCGGCCGGCCCGAGCAGACGCTGCTGCAGCTCGACGACGAACCGCGCGAAGCCGACGAAGTGATCGTGCGCGTGTGCGACGCGGCAGGACACCCTCAGGCCGGCGCGCGCATCGAGGGCATCGTGGCGACGCAGCGCGGCACGTTGCGCGGCACCGGCGACGAACCGCCGCTGCAGGCGCTCACCGACGAGCACGGCGTTGCGCGCTTCGTCGACGAGGCGCTCATCGGCGGCGCCTTTTTCGCGCGCACGGCCGACGGCCAGGTCGGCTTCGCGACGATGCTGAACGACCAGCGCGAGGTCGTGGTCACGGTCGGCGCCGCGGGCAGTGTGCTGGGGCGCCTCACGGGCGCCGATCCGGCCCAACTCGGCGGCGCCGAGGTGCGGCTGCACGCAGTCCAGACCGCGTGGGCCTACGGCACGGCCATCGGACGCTCGTTCACCGCGCCCGTGCAGGGCGACACGTTCACGTTCGGTGACCTGCCTGCGGGCACCTACGGCGTCACGATCGCGTGTCCGACCGGCCTGCGCCTCGACGTCGAGCCGATGAAGTGGGGCGCCAAGCTGCTGGCCAACTCGGTCACGATGCGCACGCTCGAGGTGCACGCCGGTGCGACAACCGAAGTCGAACTGCGCGTGGTGCCGGGCGCATCGATCGCGGGCTCGGTGCGCGACGGCGCCGGGGTGCCCGTGATCGGAGCCCGTGTGTGCGCCGTGCTCGCGCCCGCGACGAGCAACTTCCCGGACGGGTTCGTGCTGCGCGGTGCGCACGTCTGGCGCCTCGACGGTCCGTACGATGCGCTGCCGCACGGCCCCCAGTCGCACCTGCTCGCGAGCACGGGCAGCGACGGCCGCTACGAATTGCGTGGCCTGCCGCCGGGCAGCTACCGCGTCGAAGTGACCGCCGATCGCCTCAGCCTCGACCGGCGCTACGGCGTCGTCGCCGAGGTCGGCAGCACGGCCGAACTCGAGCACGTGCTGCAACCGGCCGGCGTGCTGCAGGTGGCGACGCGCGCCATCACCTACCTCGGCGTGGCGCCACCGGACCGACCCGACGAGCCCGTGCTGCTAGCGGTCGTGCACCACGGCATCGGCACGTTCCCGGGTCTCGCGGCGGGACGCTGGAGCGTGGTCGCCTACCACTCGGACCTGCGCGTCGACCCGCGCCCGCTCGCGGACGTCGAGATCGTCGCGGGCCGCACGACGTGGAGCGACCTGCGCGACGCGAGTGACATGACGACGATCACCGGGCACGTGCTCGCCGGCGGACAACCCGTCGCGGGCGCGCTCGTGAAGTGGTACCCGTGTGCGGTGCGGACCGACGCGCAGGGCGCCTACACGTTGCGTCTGGGATATCGGGTGCGGCAGTGCGGGAACCGAGCGATGGACCCGAACTTCACGGTCGTCGTCGACGGCGTCGCACACCAGATCGAGCCCGACGACCTGCGTGCCGGCGCCCCCCATGTCGTCCAAGAGCTGCAGCTCGGCGAACACGAACTCGTGCTGCACGCGCAGCAGCGACCCGGCAACAGCGGACCCGTGAAGTTCCAAGTGCGGGGCGGCAACGACGAGCTGCCCGCCAGGAGGTCATGCCATGTCGATGCAACGCTGATCGCCGCGACCGGCGAGCTGCGCGTCGCCTACCTGCCCGCCGGCGAGTACCGGGTGACCGCGCACTTCCCGAGCGGCGCGATCACGAAGTGCACGTGCACGGTGCCCGCGGTCGCGCCGCTGCTGCTCGACGAACCACCGCACGGCACGCTGACCGTGCGCGTCGTCGACGCGAACGGCATGCCGCTGCCGCGGCGTTCGGTGACGGTGCTCGCCAGGCCCGGCCCGGCGCCGACGCGGGCCAATGCGACCGGGGCGTGGAACGAAGACGGGTTCTGGAACGACGCGTTCGAGCTGTGGAAGCTGACCGACCTCGAGGGTGTCGCCACCTTCGAGGGCGTGTGCGCCGGACAGCTGCGCATCACCGTCGCGCCGCCATATCAGTCCTCCCACGAGGTGAACCGGCGCGCCGAACTCGCGCCCGACGCATTGCTCGAGCTGCGCATCGAGGCACGCTGACGGCGGGCTACTTCTTCGCAGGCTCGGGCGCGCGCAACGCTTCGATCGCGGTGCGGATCTCGTCGGCGGAGAGCTGCACGGTCACGGGCGCACCGGCGACGATCTGGTTCGGCGCGACCTGTTTGAGCGACTTGCCGCGGCCGCGTTCGCCGATCGACAGATACAGCGACAGGTTCATCACACCGTCGCCGACCGACAACGAGGCGACGCCGTCCTTGATGGTGACCGAGCTCGCTTGCGGTGCCAGCAGGCCATCGCGGCCGCCGCCCCGGTGCTCGGTGCGGTAGCGGTTCGTGCTCGGCCTGCCGTTCGTCGGCTCACGCGCCGATGCGCGCACGACCACATCCGCGGGCAGCCCCTCGAGACCGACGAAGTGCACGTCGACGCTGGGCCAGGGTTCGAGCACCGCGTCGATGCGGTCGCGCGCGCCGCGCACGGTGACGGGTCGCAGGCCGTCGCCCGCGACCAAGACGTCGACGGGGCCCTTGGGTGCAGGCAGCAGCGTCTCGCCCGCGCTCAACTGGATGCCCTGCCAGAGGGCATCGTCCAGTTGCGGCTGGAAGAACAGGTACGTTTCGTTGCGCCGTTCTCGTTCTGGCGCCGTCACGTTCACACGCAGTGTGCCGATCGTCTCGCGCAGGTCGAGCGGGCGAAGGCGCGAGTCGCCACCTTCGGGTTGGGGCGCGACCACGTCGGCGACAGCCAACAACGGTTCGGTCAGCCCGGGGCTCTGCACGAGCAACGTGTAGGTGCCCGCCGCCAGCGCCGGCCAGCGGTACGTCACGGTCTCGCCACCGTCGCCCCAGCACTGCCCCAGCAGCGAATCCCGGCTCATCCAGAACCATTCGCTGTCGCCGACCACCTTGGGTGGCTCAGCGGGTGCGTCGGGTTGCATGCGCAGCACCAGGTGCCGCGTCCCGATGCGAGCCGGCAACCGGCAGGCGACCTCGAACGGCACGCCGCGCCGCACGTCGATGCGCAGGTCGGCCGCGCCGACGGCGAACTCGACCGGGTCGACGGGCAGGTGATCGTTCCCCTGCACGCGCAGCCGGTAGCGACCCGGTTCGACCGTGCCGCGCACCTCGAACGCGCCGTCCTCCTTCACGTCGATCTGCAGCGCCTCCACGGTCTCCCAGCGCACCGTCGGTCCGTTCCGGCCGCGCGCCTCGCGCTGGCGTTCGACCTGGAACCACGTGCGTTGGCTGCCCGGCGTGTCGAACACGAAGCTGCCGCCGACGACCAGCGAGTCGACCGTGAAACGCAGGTCACCGAGGTCGTTGCGGCCGACGACGAGGTCGCGCGGCGGCACGGAGATGCGCTGCGGCGGTGCGCCGGCAGGTCGACGTTCGAACGCGAGTCGTTTGATCTTGGCTTCGCGCTGGTTGTCGGGGCGAGGGCGGAAGACGGCCCAGGCGAAGCGGCCCTGCTCGTCGGTGAAGGTCTGCGCCCCACCGCTCATGACTCCCATGTCGAAGTTCGCCATGACCGGTTGGCTCGCGACCGGCGCTCCGTCGGACTCGAGCAGCCTGCCGACGAGCACGACGACTTCGTTCGCGAGTTCGAGCGCCGCCGTCACCTTCTGCTCGGGTGCGGTCGGCCCCACGACGTCGAAGTCCCAGTTCCCGACCACCGCGCCCGAGCTCACGATCAGCGTCTTGCCCAACGGCACGTAACCGAATCGCGCCCAGCCGTCGTCATCGCAACGCGTGGACCAGGCCCCGTTGCTCGCCTCGGCGTTGTCGCGCGGCCCGGCGTGGAACGAGATCGAGTCGAGGCCGGGGACCGGCTTGCCCTCGAACGTGAACTTCACCTCGAGCCGGCCCGTCGGCGGCAGCCGGATCTCGATCGGCTCGACGGGCGGCGCCTGCGCATCGACGAGCACGGGTTCGACGTCGAGTCCCGGGACGACGACGCGCGCGGCCCACTGCTGCACGGGTTCGCCGCGCTGCTTGCCCCAGTTCCAGGTCTGGCTCGACTGCACGTGGGCGAACGTCGTGAACCCCTCTGCGTCGGTTTCGATCCCATTGCCGTGGTTGCGCAGCGGCTTGCCAACCTCTTCGACGTTGTCGAGCGAGACCGGCACGCGCGCGGCGGCCCGCCCGGCCGCATCGAGCACGTGCACCCTCACGGTCAGGTCCTCGACGAGCAGCACTCGATGGCCTTCGGGCGGCGCCGGCTTGTCGCGCCCGAAGTAGGCGCGGCCGAAGCGCGTGCCGGCGCGCGCGAACACCTGCGTCTGCGTCTTGCCGAGGTGGATGCGCAGCTTGCCCTCGCGGTCGCTGCGCCCGTGCCAGCCGTGCTGCGCGTAGTACGGCTCCGGATCGCGGTAGGTCGCGTCGCGCTCGGCGGGCGGCAGCGTGGCGACCGACTGCCACTGCGTCTCGTCGCCCCAGACCGCTTCGGCGCCGGCGACGGGCTGCCCGGTCTTCCCGTCGACGACGAGCACGTCGAGCAACGGGGCGTCGTCGGGGATCGGCGGCATGTCCGGCGCGGCCTCGGCCTCGGCGTGGGCGCGTTCGCTGGCCGACGCTTCGGCCGGTACGGCGAACGAGCTCGTGGGCGCGGGATCGGGTGCGGGCGGAGCCGCGGCGGGAGCGTCGATGGGCAGCGCCGGGTCGGCGCCGCGCGACGACAGCACGAGCCACGCGGCGGCCGCGACGGCGAGACCTGCGCACACCAACACTGTCGAACGCGCCATGCGGACTCCTCCAGAGGGGCCCCGAGCGTACCACGGCGCGCGCTGCGCGCACCGATCCGCCTGCGTTCGTGGCAGGATTCGCCGCGCGCGACGTCTGCCGGCACCGCTCCGGCGCCGAGAACGCGATGCCGTCGGGCATTGCCGCCGTGCAACACCTGCAGCCCCGCTCCGCGGTCGGGGCCGAGCCCGGGCGCGAACCGGTCGGTCGACGACCGTGTAACGATGCGTCGCGCGCCGCACTGGTGGTCCGGACCGCCGGTCCACCCCGGCTCCCGATCCCCGAGCAACCATGCCCAACCTCGTTCGCCTCGCGCTCTCGGCCCTCCCGATCATGGCGCTGCCAGCCCAGACGCTGCCGTGGAAGCAGGTCGTGCCGCAGTCGGCCGCGACGGTCGAGGGTGCGTCGAGCACGGCCTTGCCGTTCGGATCCAGCAGCGCGCGCCACGTGATGTTCGCCTACGACGGCAGCACCGTCGGCTACTCGACGCCGGTGCGCATCCGGGCCATCTCGCTGCGCTGTGACGGCGCGGCACCGGGTGGTTCGGTCGCCGGCAGCTACTCGTTCGACCTCGACCTGTCGACGAGTCGCAACGCGGTGACCTCGCTCAGCACGACGTTCGGCGCCAACCACGGCCACGATCGGCTGCGCGTGCACAGCGGTGTGTTGGCGGCCCCCGCGCCGGCCGTCGGGTCGTCGCCGAACGCGTTCTCGCTGCGCATTCCGCTGACGACGCCGTTCGACTGGGATCCGCGCAGCGGGCCGCTGCTGCTCGACGTCGCCTACTCGGCGTCGACGCCGGCGTTCGGCGCCTGGGATGCCGCCACGGGCGGCGTCGCCACGCTGGCTGCGACCGGCAGCGCGAGCACGGTCGCGACGTCGGTGCTCACGAACGCGCCCGTGTTGCGGCTCGAGGTGGTCGGCGCCGTCCTGCCCACTGTCGCCACGACGACGGAGGCGGCGACGAGCACGACCTTTCCCTGGGGCAGGGGCTCCGGCCAGCAGATGCGCACGCTCAACCTGTACGAACCGTCCGCGTTCGGCATCGCGGGGCTGCGCCGCATCACCGGGCTCGCGTGGCGTATGGACGCGGGCAACGCGTTCCTCGGGCGCACCTTCACGGTGCGCATCAGCCTGTCGACGAGTCCGAAGACCTCGACGACGCTCGACGCGACGTTCGCCAACGACCACGGTCCGGACCTGACCGTCGTCTTCGACGGCGTCGTCGTCGCCCCGGCGACGACGACGAACACCGACCTCGGCGACTTCGACCTGTTCATCCCGCTGCAGCGTGCGTTCGAGTACGAACCGGCCGCGGGCTCGCTCGCCGTCGACCTGCAGTTGTTCGATTGTTCGGGCATCCCCCAGGACTGGGACTGCGAGCTGTCGGGTCCCGTCGGGCGAGTCAGCAACACGACGTCCGCGACGAGCCCCACGGGCTCCTCGGCTCCGCAGGCGGGCATCGCGCTCGTGATGTCGCTGCGCACCGTGCCGGTGCAGACGGTGCCGCAGTCGCTCGAGTTCGTGACCAACACCGTCGCCGCCAACAGCACCGCGTTCCCGTTCGGTCTGGCCAGCGCACGCACGTTGCTGCTCGTGTCGTTCGTCGAGGCCGGTATCACCGGGCCGTTCGTCGTCAGGCACCTGCGTTTCCGGCCCGGCTCGACGGCGCTGGCTGGCGGCCCGTCGACGTTCACGATGACGGTCGACCTCTCGCACGCGGCGACGACGCCGGCCACGATCAGCGGCACGTTCGACAGCAACCACGGCGCCGATCGCGAGCGCGTCTTCGACGGTCAGGTCTCGGTGCCGTTCTTCACGCGGTCGGCGACCGACACGGGCTTCGCGATCGAAGTCGAGCTGCAGAAGCCGTTCCTGTGGGACCCGAGCGCGTCGCAGTACCTCGCCATCGACCTGCGCGTACTGTCTCGCGTCGGCCCCGCGATCCCCATCGAGTCGACATTCGGCCTGATCGCGGACGACGCACGCATCACGGCGACGAGTGCGGCGGCGAGCAGCGGCGCGACGCAGAGCATCGCGGCCACGATGCAGCTCGGTGGCGACAGCCGGAACGGCCTCGCCAGCAACGAAGGCACCGGCTGCGTCGGCCTCAACGGCGCGGCGATCGCCTCGACGATCGGGCTGCCCTCGTTGCCCAACCCGGACCTGAAGATGCGCGTGCGCAACGCGGCCGGCAACTCCGCCGCGTTCTTCATCGCCGGCTTCGCGCCGGTGTCCGTGCCGCTGCCGGGCACGAACAACTGCCTCGTGCTGCACGCGGGCGAGGTCGGCATCCTCGGCGCGGTCGTCACGGATCCGTCCGGCGACGGCGTCGTGCCGCTGCCGCTCATCGGCGGGCCGCAGTTCGACGGCTTCCAGTTCCGCGGCCAGTGGTGGATCCTCGACCCGTCGGCGAACTCGCTCGGCATCGTGACGAGCGACGCGCAGGTGTACACGGCGCGCTGGTTCTGAACGGGGTTGCCCAGCGGTGCTTCGCGCCGCTGGGCAAACCCGCTCAGGCGCGCCGCTGCTCGCTGACGGTCGGGGTGGTGGCAGGCCGTGCGGTCCCTAGCAGCCCGACGCCGGCCGCGCGCGCCGCTACGCTGTGGCTCCTGCATGGCTCCCGCACGACCCGACCCGCCTGGCTGGCCCGCATCGCACTCGCTGCTGGTGCGCCTCACACGCACGTCGCCGACCCACCATCGCATGGAGATCGTGCGCGACGACGGCACGCGCGAGCAGCATGAACTCGAGACGCGCAGCTGCCTGCTGCACGACCTCGTGCACTTCGCGGTCGAGACCGAAGCCGCGCTCGGCAATTCGTTCTATGGCCGGCTCGCACACGGCGTCGCCTACGCGGCGCT
>DASUFY010000144.1:0-60283 GCA_036274315.1 Planctomycetota bacterium
GTACTCGCACTTGCTTCGCAAGCGCGGCAGTCCCGGTAGCAACTTGACCGTCACGTGCACGGGAAACCGGGACGCGAGTGCTTCGCGCTCGCGGTGGTGCACCCCGGCCGTCTCGCCCTTGGGCTTGCGGCCCGCGCCGGCGCGACGACCGCCGTGCTGGCACCGGGCCGGGAATGGCAGCATCGCCTCCTTCGGGGAGCCGGTTCGCTTCTTCGCGGTCTGCGTGCCCATGTTGATAGGGCACTAATGTATCCGGAACGGCCGCGCTCGTCAAGAGGGGGACATGCAAGTCATGCAAGCTGCTGGGCGTTCGGGCGGCCCGACAGGCAACGCCGCGCCGCGGCGGACGCCGCCGGGCGGCGGGGTTGTGCGGGTAGGGCTGGCCCATCGGCCGGCACTTCGTTAACACGAGCGCTGCGCCCGCGTCCTGGCAGGCGTCGCCACGGCTTCGAGCTCGCGTGGCGTCGACACAAGGCATGGCCATGCCCGACAGCGAAGTGCATTGGGTTGCACTGGTACCGCAGGCACAGCGCGGCGACGGCGCGGCGCGCGCAGCTCTGTACGAGCTGTTCGCGCGGGCCGTGCACGCGATCGTGTTGGCGCACGTCGGCGCGGGACAGGCCGAGGACGTGACCCAGGAGGTGTTCTGCGCCGTGTTCGGTTCGTTGGCGACCCTGAGGGACCCGGCGGCGCTGCCGGGCTTCATCTGCACGACGGCGCGCAACACGGCGCGCGATGCGCTGCGGCGCCGGCGCCGGTCGCCGAAGTCCTCGCCGGCCGACGAACTCACGGCGAGCGGGCCGGGGCCGGCGGCGTCGGCCGAGCAGCGGGAACTCGCCGAGCGTGTGCTCGGCTGCATCCAGGGTCTGCCCGAGGCCTATCGCGAGACGCTCGTGCTGCGCCTCGTCGCGGGCCTGTCGGGGCTCGAGATCGCCGAGCGCACGGGCCTCACGCACGGCTCGGTGCGCGTCAACCTCACGCGCGGCATGGCCATGCTGCGGCCGCTGCTGCAGGAGGCGGGCCTGCCATGAGCGAACACGACTACCTGCTCGACCCGAGCGCGCCGCCGGACGCCGCGGTGCAGGCACTCGAACAGGCGCTCGCGCCGCTGCGTTGGCGCGACGTGCCGCTGCGCGAGGTGCCGCCGCACCGCGAGGCCGCGCGCACGCGGCGGCTGTGGCCGTGGTTCCTGGCCGCGGCCGTGATCGCGGTGGCCGCAGGGCTGTGGTTCGCACGGCCCGAGCCGGCGCTGCAACCGGGCGCCGCGCCGCGCACGTTCGTGGCCGGCAAGGGCGAACTGCACGTCGCGCTCGGCGAACTGGCCGAGCTCACGCTGCGGCCCGGCAGCGAGCTGCGCTTCGTGCACTGGCGGCCCGACCAGGCGCTGTTCGAACTCGTGCGCGGCGGCCTCGAGGCGCGCGTGGTGCCGCCGCCGAAGGTGCAGCCCGGCTTCTTCGCCATCGACACGCCGCTCGGCCGCGTCGTCGACCAGGGCTGCCGGTTCGAACTCGAGCTCGAAGGTGCCGCGCGCGCGCGCGTGCAGGTCGGCGAGGGGGCGGTGACGTTCGTGCGCGACGACCGCACGGTGTTCGTGCCGGCGGGGGCCGCGACGATGGTCACGGGCGCTGGGGTCTCGACGCCGTTGTTCACCGATGCGTCGCCGGCGCTGCGCAAGGCGGTCGAGGAGTACGACGCGATGCGCACGCCGAAGATGTCCCACGACGTGCGCGCGAAGACGCTCAAGCTCGTGTCCGCGGCCGCGCGCGCGCGGGCCGATTCGCTCGTGCTCTGGCACGTGCTGCAGGATCCCGAACCCGACTTCCGCGCGATCGCCGAAGCGGGCCTGCTCTCGCTCGTCGGCGACCCCGAGGGCGGCGCGACCAAACGCAGCACGTGGCCACCCGAGGAATGGCTGCCGTTCCTGCGGCGCAAGGTCTGGGCGAAGGCCAACTGAGGCGCGCGGCGGCGTTTGCTTGCCGGTGCACACCGCGGCAGCTAGGTTCGCCCTGTGCCCAAGATCCTGCTCGGCGAACCGCACCTCCCGCTCACGACCCTCGTCGCGCTGAGCCGCCCCGGTGCGCGCATCGCGCTGTCGCCTGCGAGTCGCAAGCGCGTCGTGCAGGGGCGCAGTACCGTCGAGCGCGCCGTGCAGAAGGGCGCGACGATGTACGGCATCAACACGGGCTTCGGCAAGCTCGCCGGCGTGCGCATCCCAGACACGCAGCTCGCGCAGCTGCAGAAGAACCTGCTGCTGAGCCACGCGACCGGCGTCGGCGAGCCGCTGCGCCAGGAGCAGAGCCGGTTGGCCTTCGCGCTGCGCATCCACAACCTCGCGCTCGGCTTCTCGGGCGTGCGCCTCGAACTGCTCGAACAGGCGATCGCGCTGTGGAACGGCGGCTTCGTGCCCGTGATCCCGAGCCAGGGTTCGGTCGGCGCGTCGGGCGACCTCGCGCCGCTGAGCCACATGGCGCTGCCGCTGATCGGCTTCGGCGAGGTGCACGCGGGCGACGAGGTGATCCCGGGCGCCGAGGCGCTGAGGCGCCTGCGCCGGCAGCCGCTCGAACTGAAGGAGAAGGAAGGGCTCGCGCTGATCAACGGCACGCAGATCATGACGGCGATCGGCTGCCTCGTGCTGCACCAGGCGATGCTCGTCGCCAAGGTCGCCGACGTCGCATGTGCGATGACGGTCGAGGCGCTGCGCGGCAGCGAGAAGCCGTTCCAGGCGCGCGTACACGCGCTGCGGCCGCACGTGGGGCAGCAGGCGACGGCCGACAACCTGCGGGCCCTGCTCGCGGGCAGCAAGGTGATGACGAGCCACGTCGACTGCGCGAAGGTGCAGGACGCCTACTCGCTGCGCTGCGCGCCGCAGGTGCACGGCGCCGCCAAGGACGGCATCCGCTACGCGCTCGACGTGCTCGTCACCGAAGCCAACTCGGTCACCGACAATCCGCTCGTGTTCCCTGGCGGCGACGTGGTCAGCGCCGGCAACTTCCACGGCCAGCCCGTCAGCCAGGCGATGGACTTCCTGACGATCGCGATCAGCACGCTCGCCAACATCAGCGAGCGCCGCATCGAGCAGATGGTCAACCCGGACATCTCGGGGCTGCCGCCGTTCCTGGCGCGCAATCCGGGGCTCGAGAGCGGGTTCATGATCCCGCAGGTCGTGGCCGCGTCGCTCGCGAGCGAGAACAAGAGCCTCGCGCATCCGGCCAGCGTCGACACGATCCCGACCTCCGCCAACCGCGAGGACCACGTGTCGATGGGCGTGACCGCGGCGCGCCACGCCGAGCGCGCCGTCGCGAACACCGCCAAGGTGCTCGGCATCGAGGTACTGTGTGCCGCGCAGGGGCTGGATCTCGGCGAGAAGCTGCGGCCCGGGGTCGGCGTCGCGGCCGCCTACGCGGCGCTGCGCCGCAAGGTGGCGGGCCTCGAGGGGGACCGGTTCCTGGCCCCGGACCTCGCGATCGCGGAGCAACTCGTGCTCGACGGCACGATCGTCGCCGCGGCCGAGAAGGGGGCCGGCGTGCTCGCGGTGTAGGTGGGGGAAGCGCTCGCGGCCGATGTGCCAACGCGTCGTCTGCGGCAACGCATCGCCTGGATCAGAACGCGCCGACCGTCAGTTGCAGCGAGTTCGTCGCGGTGACGGCGGCGAGGTGCCATGACGCATCGATCTCGAAAGGGATCATCTGATGAAAGAGCGCAGCGCCGACGAGCGCCGGTGAATCGGGCAGGACGAGCCGCGATTGTACGACGCCGGTGGTGGTGGCCAGCCACTCGATCACGTCGGGCTGCACCAGCAGGTCGCAGCCGGGGTTTCCCTGTGCCAGCAGGGATGCCAACGGCAGCGTTGCCTGTGCGATCGACGTCACGCTGGTCACGGCAGCGACGATCGCTGGCGACGGCAGACCCGTTCCGTCCGCACGGAAGGTCGCGCCGGCCCAAGGCAGACTGCCGGCGGCGAGCGTGTTGTTGCCACCCGACCCAGGGCAGCCCATGCCGTGCGATTGCACGTGGGCGGGGCAAGTCGTCGTGACCCCGGCGAGGTAGGCGGCAACGAAGCCGCCGGCCAACGTGAACGCTCCGCCCGCAATGACGTCGCCGTCGGGTCGCGTCGTGAGCACGTCGACGGCTCCATTCATGCCGCCGCCGAGAGCCGACCACGTCGAGCCGTTCCAACGCGCGAGGTTGGCGCCGACGCCGCCCGCGCTCGAGAAGCTGCCGCCGGCGACGAGGTCGCCGTTGGGCAGCAGCGTCAAGGCGCCGACGCTGCCGTTCGTGCCGCTGCCGAGAGCCGACCACGCGGCCCCGTTCCATCGCGCGATGTTGTTGACGCTCGTGCCGCCGGCGATCGTGAACGCGCCGCCAGCCACGACGTCGCCGTTCGGCAGCGTCACCAATGCGGCGACGCCGCTGTCGACGCCGGTTCCGAGCGCCGACCAGGTCGTGCCATCCCATCGTGCGATGTGGTTCGCGGGCGCACCGTCCGCAGTGGTGAAGGCGCCGCCCGCCACGAGCTCGCCGTTGGGCCGAATCGCCAAGGCGGTCACCGTGCCGTTCAGGCCCAAGCCGAGCGCGGACCACGCGGCCCCATTCCATCGCGCGATGTGGTTCGCAGGCACGCCACCGGCCGAGGTGAAGAAGCCGCCTGCCACGAGATCGCCGTTGGCCGTGCTCACGATTGCTTGCACCGCGGCATACAGACTGCCGCTGGCGACGCCCGAACCCAACGGCGACCAGGCCACACCATTCCAACGGCTGATGCCGAACGGTGCGCCGGCGACGTTGAGCATGAACCCCCCGGCCACGAGATCCCCGGTGGGCAGGGTCGCCAGGGCTTGCACCGAACCCGCGACTCCAGCTCCGAAGGGTGACCACGTCGTGCCATTCCACCGGGCGACGCCCCTTGTCGGCAGACCGCCTGCGAACGAGAACCATCCTCCCGCAACCAGATCGCCGTTCGGCATGGTCAGCAGCGCTGCGACCCGGTCGTTCAAGCCGGTCGCCATCGCCGACCACGCTCCGTTCCAGCGCGCGACGTAGCTGGCCCCCGCAGCACCGGCGCTGAGGAACGAACCACCGGCCGCGACCTCGGCGTTGGGCAACGCCACCAGAGCGAGGATCGCACCGCTCATCCCCGACCCCAGCATCGCCCAGGTTGCGCCATCCCAGCGCCACACGCCGTAGCTGCCGCTGGCGGTCGAGAACGCCCCCCCGGCCAGGACGTCGTCGTTCGGCAGTACCGACAAGGCCTGCACATCGCTGCCCGCCCCTGACCCCAGTGGGGACCACGTCGTGCCGTTCCATCGTGCGATGTTGTCGGCGCTCGATGCGCCGGCAAGATCGAAGGAGCCGGCGGCGACGAGATCGCCGTTGCTGAGCGTCGCCAGGGCCAAGACGCCGGCAGGATGGAAGGGCACGAAGACCGAGTTCGCGATGCCCGAACCAAGGGCCGCCCAAGTACTGCCGTTCCAACGCGCGATGCGGTTGGCGATGGCGCCACCGGCGGTCGTGAAGTAGCCGCCTGCGACGAGGTCGCCGTTGGGCATGCTCGCCAGTGCGGACACCGACGCGTTCACGCCTGCACCCAGCGCCGACCATGTGGTGCCATCCCAGCGAGCGATGTGGTTGGCAGCCACGCTGCCGGCAGCGGCGAAGTTCCCGCCGGCCACGAGGTCGCCGTTCGGCTGCGTCACGAGGGCAGCGACATTGCCCGCGAGGCCAGCACCGAGCGGCAACCAGTTGGCGCCATCCCAGCGGGCTATGTTGTTGGCACTCGAGCCGCCGGCGGTGTCGAACGAACCACCTGCCACGAGATCGCCGTTGGGCAGGGTCGACAGGGCGACCACTGTCTCGCCCGCGCTCGCGCCGATGCCAGATCCCAACGCCGCCCAGTTGCCAGTCGCCGGATCGTAGGCGGCGATGCGGCTCGCCGGCACGTTGCCAGCCGCGGTGAAGCTGCCGGCGACCACCAACACCTCGGGCAGCGGACCGGCACCATCGGGATCCCAGTTGACGAGTGCGTTCACTGTGCCGTTGGTTCCGGGCACGGCCATGCCGGGCAACCATGGATTGGTGCACTGCGATCGCGGGCAGGACGACGCCGCCAACGTCGCGAACGCGACCGACAGCAGCGTTCTGCCGTGCGGTCCCCGTGTGGGGATCTGGTGCATGGGGGCGATGTTACTCGCCGGGTTCTCGCGGCGCCGATCCGTTCGCTGCCGTGGCTGCCGCGGCCGCCGTCGGGGCCGCGGCGGCCGCGTCGACGGGTGGCGGCCGCGAATCTCGTTCAGGGGGGCGCGGCCGACGAGCCGCGCTTTCCCCCTTCGCGAGCAAGACGATGCGACCCACCTCCGTGCTTTCGTGCCTCGGGACCGCCGCGCCGGCGGTCCTGTTCCCGTTCCTGCTGTCGACGCTGTGCGCCCAGACGTCCGACCATCTGCTCGGCATCACGCGCAACGCGCCGTTCCTGCGCCATGTCGACGACCAGAACTGCGCCGTGCTCGGGCAGTGTGCGGTGCCCGGCATGCCGCCCTCGACGCCGCTGCCGCCGTACGTGGGCGGCACGGCCTGGGATCCCGTGCGCAGCGGCGCCTGGGTGACGAACGGCCTGCTGCTGGCCAAGGTCGACGACAACTGCGTCGTGCAGTGTCCGCCGAACGCCATCCCGACGCTCGCCGCGAACGCGTTCGTGACCGGCCTCGAGGTCGTCGTCGGCAGGAACGAGCTGTGGATGATCGACAACCTCGGCAACCTGCACCGCTACACGAACGCGTGCCCGCCGGTGCCGATCGGCGGCTGCAACACCGGGCTCGGGCTCGGCGCCGTGATGAGCGCGACCACGGGCCTCGCGGTCGACGAGGCGCGCGGCATCGTGTTCCTCGCCTACCCCGACTTCGCGACGGGCGTGAACACGATCGTGGTGCGCACGATGGCCGCGCCGTGTGCGCCGCTCTCGCAGTTCGTGCTGCCGTCGTGTGCCGCGGGCTTCGGCACGGTGCTGGGCCTCGCCTGCGACTGGGGCAAGCACGTGCTCTACGCGACGGATGGCCTGCACACGCTGGTGGTTTCGTACACGTGGGTGCCGCCCAACGTGGTCCCGCTGCAGCCGACCTGCTGCGGCAGCCTCGGCGCGGACCCGCTGATCGGCCTCGCGATCCGCCCGGGCCGCGCGACTTCGGTCGGCACGCCGTGCGCCAACGCACCGTGCCCGCTGTGCCCGATGAACCACAGCCTCGGCAACGACCCGAGCCTCGGCAACGCCGCGTTCCGTCTCGACCTCGACGGCGCGCCGGCCAACAGCTTCGCGTGGTGCATGATCGGGCAGGGCCCGTGCCTCGTGCCCGGCGTCGTGGCACTGCCGTTCTGCGGGCCGATCCACACGATCCCCTACCTCGGTGCGCTCGGCGCGAACGCCACGGGCGGCGCCGGCGTCTGCGACGGCGCGACGAGCTTCAACCTGTCGCTGCCGGTCAGCCTCGGCCTCGCGGGTTCGGTGTTCAGCTCGCAGTGCCTCGTGCTCTGCTTCGGCGGCGGCGTGTTCGGCTTCTCGCAGAGCAACTGCCTGAGCTGGGAGCTGCAGGGTCTCTGAGGCGATGGCGCGAGCGCTCCGCACGGGGCGGTCTGGTTCACGAACGTCGCTGCTGCCACGCCGTCGGATTGCGGCGGCCATGCATCACCGCCACCACCAGTACCAACTCACTCTCGACCCGGTAGAAGACGCAGTAGGGAAAGCGCGGCACCAAGGCTCGCCGCAGGGCGGCGTACGCGATCCGGAAGCGCCGTGGGTGTTCGACGATGTGTTCGAGCAGCGCGTCAGTGGCGGCGAGAAACGTCTCGCCCAGACCGGGTTCTCGATGTTGGTACCATGCGGCTGCCTCGGCCATGTCGACCGCAGCGGCGTCCGCGACCACGAGCCTCATCGCTGCGCGCGCAGTTGGCTCCGGATCTCTTCGCGCACCTCTTGCCACGGCCGCGCGAACATCTGACCGGCGTCGTAGGCCGTCTGACGGCGCTCCAGTTCCGTTCGCTGGGCGTCGGTGAGCGGCAGCGAATCCGGAGCCTCGCGGAAGCTCTCCCACACCTCGTCCAGCAGTTGCAGGCGTTCGGCGTCGGTGAGGCTGGTCAGGTCGATTCTCGGCAGGCCCATGGTGTGCATTGTGTCCTCCGCAGAGAAGTGTGCAACCGGGGGTGCGATGAGCGAACGGGTCCCGAGACTGGCGATGCTGCAAGGGCATGCGCCGCCTTGCGCGGGCGCGCGCAGCCGGCCACGCTACGGTCATGACCGCCTACCGCGCCCCCCGGGGCACGAAGCTCACCTGCGCCACCTGGCAGATCGAGGCCGCGTACCGCATGGTCTTGAACAACCTGGACGGCGAAGTGGCCGAGGATCCCGAGCGCCTCATCGTCTACGGCGGCCTCGGCAAGGCGGCGCGCAACCCGGAGGCCCTGCAGCGCATCCTCGCCACGCTGCGGCGCCTGAAGCCCACCGAGACGATGCTCGTGCAGTCGGGCAAGTGCGTCGGCGTGTTCGAGACCCACGTCGACGCGCCGCGCGTGCTGATCGCCAACAGCAACCTCGTCGGCGACTGGGCCAACTGGGACGAGTTCCGCCGCCTCGACGCGCTGGGCCTGATCATGTTCGGCCAGATGACGGCCGGCTCGTGGATCTACATCGGCAGCCAGGGCATCGTGCAGGGCACCTACGAGACGTTCGTCGCGGCCGGCAGGCAGCACTTCGGCAGTGACCTGAGGGGCAGGCTCGTCGTGACGGCCGGCCTCGGCGGCATGGGTGGGGCGCAGCCGCTGGCCGTGACGCTCGCGGGCGGCGTCTGCCTCGCGGCCGACGTCGAACGGTGGCGCATCGAGAAGCGGCTCGGGACGCGCTACCTCGACGAGCTCATCGACGACCCCGCGAAGGCGTTGAAGGTCGCGCTCGAGAAGCGCGAGCAGCGCATCGCGTGGTCGATCGGCGTGCCGTGCAACGCGACCGAACTGCTGGCCGTCGTGCGCGACCACGGGTGTGTGCCCGACCTGCTGACCGACCAGACCTCGGCGCACGACATGCTCGTCGGCTACGTGCCAGACGGCATGACGGTCGAGGCGGCCAAGGCGCTGCGCGAACGCGACCCCAAGGCCTACCTCGTCGAGTCGCGCCGCACGGTGGCCAAGCACGTCGCGCTGATGCTCGATCTGCAGGAGCGCGGCGCGGTCACGTTCGACTACGGCAACAACATACGCACCGAGGCGCGCGACGCGGGCGTCGCCGAGGCCTTCCGCATCAAGGGCTTCATCCCCGAGTACATCCGCCCGCTGTTCTGCGAAGGGCGCGGGCCGTTCCGCTGGGTCGCGCTGAGCGGCAAGCCCGAGGACATCGCGCGCACCGACCAGCTCGCGCTCGAGATGTTCGGCGACAACGCCTCGCTGCGCACGTGGATCGAGATGGCGCAGCGGAAGATCGCGTTCCAGGGCCTGCCCGCGCGCATCCTGTGGCTCGGCTACGGCGAGCGCGCGCGCTTCGGCCTGGCCGTCAACGAGCTGGTCGCCAACGGCGAGATCGAGGCGCCGGTCGTGTTCGGCCGCGACCACCTCGACTGCGGTTCGGTGGCGTCGCCGTACCGCGAGACCGAGGCCATGCTCGACGGCAGCGACGCGATCGCCGACTGGCCGCTGCTCAACGCCATGCTCAGCGTGGCGTCGGGGGCGACCTGGACCTCGATCCACCACGGCGGCGGCGTCGGCATGGGCAAGTCCATCCACGCCGGGCAGGTCACGGTCGCCGACGGCACGGCGGCCGCGGCGGCGCGCATCGCGCGCGTCTTCACGAACGACCCCGGCATCGGCGTCGCTCGGCACGCGGACGCCGGCTACGCCAAGGCGCGGGAGTTCGCGCGGTCGGCCGGAGTCGACCTCGGCGGCTGACGCGTTTTCCGCTCGCCCTCGGACCATCGCCGCGCAACCATGGTCACGCTCCATGCAGTCCTCCGTGGATCGTGACGTGATCGTGGTCGGCGGCGGCCCGGCCGGTGCCGCGGCGGCGGCGCGCCTGGCGCAGAAGGGCCGCTCCGTGCTCGTGCTCGAGGCCGAACGATTCCCGCGCTTCCACATCGGCGAGTCGCTGCTGCCGCTCGGCGAGGCCGTGTTCAAGGAACTCGGCTGCTTCGAGATGGTCGCCAGGGCCGGCTTCGTCGAGAAGTTCGGGGCCCGGCTCGTGACGCCGTGCGGCGGGCACTCCGTGCTGTTCGACTTCGCCGAGTCGAGCTACGTCGATCCGCCGTCGACGTTCCAGGTGCACCGCGCCGAGTTCGATGCGCTGCTGCTCGAACACGCGGTGGCCTGCGGTGCCGAGGCCGTGGTCGGCCGCGCGCGCGACTACGAGATCGACGCCGACGGCGTCTCGCTCGAGTATGCGGACGCGACGGGGCAGGTCCACACGGTGCGCGCGCGGGCGCTCGTCGACGCGAGCGGCCGGGCCGGCTTCGTCGCGCGCCGCGAGGGCGTGCGTGTGCCCGACGGAGAACTCAGGAAGGCGGCGATCTACGCGCACTTCCGCGGCGTGCCCAGCGAGCCCGGGCGCCGCGCCGGCGACACGCGCATCGTCGCGCTGCACAAGCTGGGCTGGGTGTGGTTCATCCCGCTCAAGGACGGCGTCGTCAGCGTCGGCGTCGTGCTCGACCTCGCCGACTACCAGGGCCGCAGCAAGGGCGACCCGGCCGCCATCTTCGCCGAGAGTGTCGCGGCGGCGCCGGCGGCCGCCGCCCTGCTCGCGCACGCGCAGCGGCAGGGCGAGTTCCACGTCGAGAGCGGCTTCAGCTACCGGGCCGAACGCTACTGCGGCGAGCGCTGGTTCCTGGCCGGCGACGCCGGCTCGTTCCTCGATCCCGTGTTCTCGACGGGCGTGCTCATGGCGTTGCGCTCGGGCCTCGAGGCCGCCGACGCCGCCGAACTCGCCTGGGTGCAGCCCACGAAGCACGCGCGGGCCGTGCTGCGGCGCTTCGACGCGCGGCTCAAGGCCCGCTACCGGTTCGTGCGGCAGTTCGTCACGGGCTTCTACGATCCGCACACGCGCGACATCTTCTTCGCGCCGCGGCCGTACCTGGGCATCACGCGCGTCGTCACGACCGTGCTGGCCGGCGGCTTCGACCTCGGCTGGCTCGACCGCCAGCGCCTGAAGCTGTTCTTCCTGATCGGCCGCCTGCAGCGCCGGTTCGAACTCGTGCCGCGCATCGCCGGAGCCGAACCCGCGGCCGCGATGGGGCCGGCGCGATGAACGGTCCGGGCGGCGGTCGCCGGGGCGCGGCGGCGCTCTGCATCTGGCTCGGTTCTGCGCTCGTCGCCCAGGCGCCGACCCGGGAACCGGTCCAGGAACCCACGCCGCGGCCCGCGCCGGTCGCGCCGCCGATCGATCCGGCCCAGGTGGAACGTGCGACCCGGCTGCTGCGGGACCAGGCGGCGAAGTGCCGCGGCGTGGCCGTGCTGGTCGCACAGTACGTACAGCGGCGCACGACGAAGCTCGCGAAGGAACCGCTCGAGAGCCGCGGCGAGTTCCTGTTCGTGCGCGCGCCGGCGTGCATCGTGTTCCGCGCCAGGACGCCGCGCGTCTCGGTCGTGCGCCTGCGCGAAGCGACCTACGAGGTCTACCGGCCGCAGCAGAAGCAGCTCGAGCGCTTCCACCTCGATGGGCCGGAGCTCGCGCAGGGGCTGTTCGCCGCCGTCGGCGGCGACGTCGACCGGTTGCTGCGCGACTTCGAGGTGCGCGCGTGCACCGACGACCCCGAACACGCCGCGCTGGTGCGCATCGGGCTCGTGCCGAAGCGCGCCGAGGTCGCCGAGCGGCTGCGGGAACTCGTGCTGACGCTGCGCAGCGCCGACGCGAGCCTGTGCGCCGTGGCCTATCGCGACCACTCCGGCGATCTCGTCGAGATCGAACTCACGGCACCGAAGGCCAACCCCGACGCGCCGCCACCGGCCGACTTCGAGCTGCCCGAAGGCACGACGATCGTCGAACACGCGGTGCCCAGGAAGGCGCAGTGAGCGCCGAGCCGCCGCGTCGCCGCGGCAATTCGTCGAGCCGTGCTTGGCGCGCGCGGCGTAGTTGCTAGGATACTTCGCGACGTCGGGCGGTCATCCCGATGTCGACTGGAACAATGCGTTTGGGCGCGGTTGTCCACGGGCGGGCTCTCGATCGGGTCATTCAGCACCCCGAGTGGAGTCCCGTGTCGACAGCGGCCTTGTCCACGGGAGGGATCCGATGAAGCAGAACGAGCGGTTGTTGGTCTATGCAGTGACGGGCTTCCTGGCCGTCATCCTCGTGATCGCGGTGGTCTTCGGGCGCGAGCCCGGTGCCGATGCCGGCAAGCGCACCGGCAGCGAGGTGCAGGGGCTCAGCCAGCTCCTCGGTGGCGACGCGGGCGTCGAGGCCGACAAGAAGGCGGCGGGCGCCAGCGAAACCGGCGCGCCCGATCCGTCGGCACCCGCGGCGAGCCTGTCCGGCCTGCCGACGCCGGGACAGGTCACCCCGACGCCGCCGCTGGTCGCCGGCAACCGGGCCCAGCTCGCGGCCGAACTCGTGGCGCAGCAGCTCGGCCCGAACCGCCGCGACCGCACCGTGCGCTTCGTGCGCGCGCGGCCCGGCGACTCGCTCGAGTCGATCGTGCGACGGTGGTGCGGCGCGCGCGATCCGTTCCTCGCCGAGGCGAAGTGCCTCAACGAAGACCTCGTCGTGCTGAAGGCGGGCCAGGAGGTCGGCGTGCCGTGGGTCGACGACGACGCGGTGCTCGCGGCGCTCGAGGCCCAGAAGCCGCGGCTGCTCGCCAGCGGACCCGCGGACGGCGACCTGTCGCTCGATGGGTCCCTGCGCGACGGGACCCGGCGGGATGGCGGCACGAATGCGGCGGGCGAACCGACACCGGCGACGGGCCGGCCTTCCTTCGCCGAGCCCGGTCGGACGCTGGAGGGTGCGGTCGCACCGGCGCTCCGTGCCGGCACGACCTACACGGTCAAGTCCGGCGACTCCCTGTGGCGCATCGCCGACCGCACCTACGGCAGCAAGGAGGCGGGGCGCATGGTCGGCGAGATCCGCCGGGCCAACCCCGGCCTCGGCGAGACGCTCCCGGTCGGCAAGAAGCTCGTGCTGCCGCCGAAGTAGCTCGCGGTGCGCGCCGCGCGCCGCTACCGCAGGCCGTAGCGCTCGAGCTTCTTGTAGAGGTTGCTGCGCTGCAGCTCGATGCGCTCGGCGGTGCGTTTGATGTTGCCGCCGAACTCGAGCAGCTTGCGGCGCAGGAACTCCTTCTCGGTGGCGGCCCGGAAGTCCTCGAGCCGCTCGAAGTGGAACCAGTCGGTGCTGCCGCTCGCGTCGCGCGTCGGCGGCGGCGTCGCGACGGCCTGCAGGTCGGTGGCTTCGACCTCGGCTGTCTCGGCGAGCACCGCGGCGCCCTCGAGCACGTTCTTGAGCTGGCGCACGTTGCCGGGCCAGCTCTGGGCCGCGAGCCACGCGAGCGCGCCGCGGCCGAGCCGGCGCGCGGGCAGGCCGTTGCGGGCGGTGGCCGCGGCGAGCAGGTGGGTGGCGAGCGCCTCGAGATCCGAGCCGCGCTCGCGCAGCGGCGGCAGGTGGATGCGCACCACGTGCAGCCGGTAGTACAGGTCCTCGCGGAAGGTCTTCTCCGCGACCATGTGCGCGAGGTCCTGGTTGGTCGCCGCGATGACGCGCGCGTCGACCTGGATCTGCTGCTGCGCGCCGAGGCGCTGCACGACGCGCTCCTGCAGCGTGCGCAGCAGCTTGGCCTGCATCGGCAGCGGCATGTCACCGACCTCGTCGAGGAACAGCGTGCCGCCGTTGGCCTGCTCGAACGAGCCGGCGCGCGCGGCGATCGCGCCCGTGAACGCACCCTTCTCGTGGCCGAACAGTTCGCTCTCGACGAGGTCGGCCGGGATCGCCGCGCAGTTGATCGCGACGAACGGGCCCGACGCGCGGGCGCTGCCGCAGTGCAGCTGGCGCGCGACGAGTTCCTTGCCGGTGCCGTTCTCGCCCGTGACGAGCACGGGCACGTCGGTCGGGGCGACCTTGGCGACGAGCGTGCGCACCTGTTCGATCGCCGGGCTCGTGCCGAGCAGCTGGTTGTCGCTGTTGAGCGTCGCGCGCAGGCTCGAGTTCTCGTTCTGCAGCCGCGCCGCGCGCAGCGCGTTGCGGATCGACAGCAGCACGCGGTCGGTCGCGAACGGCTTCTGCAGGAAGTCGTAGGCGCCGCGGCGCACGGCGAGCACGGCGGTCTCGAGATCGCCGTGGCCGGAGATCATGACGATCGGCAGCCCGGGCCGCGCCTCGCGCAGTTGCGAGAGCACCTCGAGTCCGTCGAGGCCGGGCAGCTTGACGTCGAGCAGCACGAGGTCGACGGTCGGGTCCTGCGCCATCGCGAGGCCCGTGGGCCCGTCGGCGGCTTCCTTGGTGTGCCAGCCGTCGTAGCCGAGCGCGAACGCCAGCTCCTCGCGCACGGCGCGGTGGTCATCGACGATGAGGATGGTCGCGGGGGCCTCCGGCATACGGGTCCTGGTATAGCTGCGCCGGGTCCGCGGCACAGCCCGATGTGTGTCGCGGGCCGCGCTTTGGCGGCCGCAGCGAGGAAAATCGGCCGCCCTACGGCCGGTGGCACCGGGCTTCGAGATTCGGGCAATGGCGAGGCTCGGCGGCGACCGCGGCCCGGGGTATCCTTGCACGACTGCCACGGCTCTGCGGTTCGTCCACTTGACGGTGTGGCGTCGGAACATAGCATTCGACAGCCCTTTCCAGCCCCCTCGGCTGGGGGGAGTTCCGGCCGCCCATCCGATGACGCCCCGCGGTGCCGGACCCCCCTGTCAGAGCCCTCTTCCCAGACCCCTACCGCATTCCGATTTCAAGGAGTCCCCTTTCATGGCCCGCTCGTTGTCTCAGTCTCTCCTGGCGGCCGCTGTCGCCGTCGTCGTCGGTGGCTCCGTTCTGGCCCAGGACACTCCGCTGCAGGAAGCAGCCACGCTGTTGCGCCTGAACAAGACCGACGAAGCTGTCGCGAAGCTGCGCGAGATCCTGGCGGCCGATCCTTCGAATGCAGAGGCGATGGCGCTCTACCAGTCGGTCTCGCAGGACGAGTGGTACATGCTGATGACCACCAAGGGGGAGATCCAGCAGATCGCGCAGTCGATCCTCGAACGCGCCAAGGTCGAGCGCAAGCAGCGTTCGCGCGACGAAGCCGAGATCCAGGCGCTGGTCGCGACCGCGACCGCGAGCGACGGCGACTTCGGCACACGGCAGGCCGCGATCAACAAGCTGGTCGCCAACCACGGTGAGTTCGCCGTACCGGCACTGGCGATGAAGCTCGGCAACGCGGACGACAACGATGGCCAGATCCGGGCCATCGTCGTGCTGCAGCAGATCCGTTCGGCCGCGGTGCTGCCGCTGATCGAACTGCTCAAGAGCAGCCAGGAGCTGAAGGTGCAGAATGCCGCGGCGGCGCTGAGCCTGATCGGCGACGACCGGGCGGTGCCGGCGATGAGCCACCTCGCCAACGACGATCGCGCCGCGGTCAGCACGATCGCGCGCAAGTTCCTCGCCAAGAAGGGTGTGAGCGGCGATGCCCCGAGCCTGCTCGTCAAGCAGGCCGGCGAGTACCTGAAGGGCAACGTGCCCAACGGCGGCTACAGCGAGGTCGTCTGGCACCTGGCCGACGACAAGCTCGTCGCGACGGACGTGCCGGCGCTGCTCTATCCGAGCGAGCTGGCCAAGTCCTGCGCGGCGGATGCCGTGCACCTCGCGCCGGCGAACCTCGATGCGCGCAGCATGTTCGCGCAGGCCAACCTGGCCCAGGCCAGCATGATCGAGGCGTCGGTCGCGCAGGGGGACGAGGCGATGAAGCCGCTCGAACCCGTCGCGGCCGAGCTGCAGATCTCGGCGCTCGCCACGGGCGTCGACGCGCTGCGGGCGGCGCTCGATGCCGGGGTGCGGCAGGGCCTGGCCCCGGTCGCGGTCGGCGCCATCCACGCGCTGGCCCGGTCCGAGAGCATCGGCACGGTCGACCACAGCACGCTGCTCGCCGCGCTCGGCAGCAGCGACAAGCGCGTCAAGTACGCGGCCGCCAAGGCGCTCGTCGACGCCAGCCGCGGCGTCAACGTGCCGCAGAACGACCGCGTCGTGGCCGTGCTCGCGGAGGCCGTCGCCGAAGAATCGGTGCGCACCATCCAGGTCATCGCACCGGGTTCCGACACGGCAGCCGCCGTCGAGACCGGCAGCAGGGTCCGCGGCATGGCGGTCGAGTCGAGTGCCAACGCCGTGAGCGGCATGCACAGCCTGCTCGTGAACCCGAACGTCGACGTGGTGGTCATCAACGAGATCCTGCCCGACCGCATGCCCGAAGACGTGATCGGCAACATCCGCAAGGACCCGCGCATGGCGAAGACCAAGATCGTGGTGATCGCCAAGGACGAAGCGGCGGCCAAGGCCCGCTTCGGTGACGCGGTCGGCGTCGTCGCGGCGCCGCTGACCGGCGAGAGCCTCGTGAACGCCGTCAACACGGCCCTCGAAGGCACGACGAACCCGAGCAACGAGCGCGCCGAGTCCTACGCCGCCAAGGCGAGCGAAGCGCTGCTGGCCATCGCGTCGCAAGCGGGCAACGTCGCCGGCGCCGTGAGCAACCTCGGCATGCAGCTGAACCGCGGCGACAGCGTCGCGGTGCCGGCGGCCAAGGCGCTCGGCTTCGCCGGCGGCCAGGCCGAGCTGCCGAGCCTCGTCTCGGCGCTCTCGGGTGGCGGCAGCGTCGACCTCAAGAAGGCAGCCGCCGAGGCCATCGGCAACGTGCTGGCCCGCATCGCGACCTGCCCCGAGGAGGTCGCTGCGGCGCTGACCGCCGTGCTCGCGAGCGATGCTGACGTCGCGCTGCGCACGGCCGCGGCGACCGCGCTCGGCAAGTCCAAGCTCGACGCCGCCAAGAAGGCCGAGCTGCTGCAGAAGCTCAACCGCGTCGCGGCGCCGAAGACCGAAGGCTGAGGGCTGGATCTCCCGGGTTCCGATCGCTACTGTGCTCCGCCCGTTGCCTGCCGATGTAGCTCAGCTGGTAGAGCAATGCTTTCGTAAAGCATAGGTCGCGGGTTCGAATCCCACCATCGGCTCCATTCGACCGCCCGCGGCGCCGACGCCGCGGGCGGTTGGCTTTCTGCATGCTCTGCGCGGGCGCAGGCCCTATCGTGCCGCGCAGGTCGGCACTGCCGCGCCAGCGCCGCGGGGCGCCGGAGCGGCTGCACGCCGGCCGGCCAGCCGCAGGGCTGCGGTTGGCCGTGTCTGTTGCGATGAGGGAGGACTGAATCGTGAATGCGTCTCGGATCGTTGTCGTGTTGGTGTCTCTGCTCAGCTCGGCGTGCAACACGCCGCCGCCGCGTACCTGGCTGCGCTACCAGCCGGCCGGGCCGACCAACTGGACCATGGACGGCAGCGGCAAGCTCGTCGGACGCCTGCACGGGGCGGACGTGTCGATCGACCTCAACCGCACGCAGACCCGCCTCGAGGTCGTCGTCGAGAACGGCACCACGGCGCCGGTCGAGTTCCGCATGGGACCCGACGGCGGCGCGCCGCGCAGCGCGATCGGCGAGGTGCTGCTGCGGCCGCTCGGTGGCCCGCCCGGCGTCGTCGGGCCCGACATGATGCCGTACGCCGCGATGAAGCCCGTCGTGGTCGAGGGTGGGTGGCGCGG
The DNA here is from genome assembly GCA_036274315.1 of Planctomycetota bacterium. Taxonomy (GTDB): domain Bacteria; phylum Planctomycetota; class UBA1135; order UBA1135; family UBA2386; genus DASVAL01. The sequence goes on from DASUFY010000144.1 coordinate 17,709, forward strand.
CACGTTCTACATCGATGCTCCGCTCGGTCGCCAGCCGGGCCCGGGGGATCTCGGCCAGTACTTCGTGTTCACGGTCGAGGCGCGCAACGCCGGTGGCACGATGGAACGGCGCACGCTGCCGCTCGTCGCGGCCAATGCCGGGACGATGCCAGCCGACGGCCACTGATGCTCGCGCAGGCGGTCGACGTTGCCGGCTCCTGGCATGCGATCGTGCTCGCCCTCGCCATGCTCGGCGAGTTCCTGGCCTTGGTCTTCGTCTACCGCGTGCTCGTGCGCGGTGGTTCGCCGGCCAGCACGCTGCTGTGGATGGTCGTCATCCTCGCGGCGCCGTGGCTCGGCCTCGTCCTGTACTACCTGATGCCGCGGCGGCTGCAGCTGCGCCGGCTGCGCCGGCTGCGCGTGCGCGGCGACCGGCTGCGCGAGGTGCGCGTGCCGAGCGGCGGCGGTGCGACGGACCGCGGCGGCGGTGCTCCTCACGGCCTGCGCGCGCTGCTGGCCGGCAACGACGGATCGGGACTCACGTCGGGCAACCTGCTCGAGTGGTTGCCGTCGGGCCAGGAGTTCTTCGCCGCCGCCGAAGCCGCCATCGCCGCGGCGGTGCACCACGTGCACTGTCTCGTCTACATCTTCCGGCCCGATGCATCGGGCCTGCGCTTCCTCGACCTGCTGACGCGGGCAGCGCGGCGCGGCGTGGCCGTGCGGCTGCTCTACGACTCGTTCGGCAGCATCGGGCTCAAGGCGGCGCACCTGGCGCCGCTGCAGGCCGCCGGCGGGCGCGCGGTGCCGTTCCTGCCGCTCTTGTGGAAGCGCCGGCCGTTCACGATGAACCTGCGCAACCACCGCAAGCTGCTCGTCGTCGACGGTTCGGTCGGCTTCGTCGGCGGGCGCAACGTCGGCGACGAGTACTTCACCGACCGCGTCGGCCGTGCGCGGCTCTGGCTCGATGCGATGCTCGAGCTGCGCGGGCCGGCCGTGCTGCGCCTGCAGGACGTCTTCATCGAGGACTGGAACACGGCCACGGACGAGGTCATCGGCGACACGCTCGTCGGCTCGGCGCCGCCGCGCGAACGCGGGCTCGAGGTCGGCGTCGTCTGCAGCGGACCCGACCGCGAGGACCCGGACCTCTGGTTCGCCGTCGTGCAGGCGCTCTCGGCGGCCGAGGTCACGATCGACCTCAGTTCGCCGTACCTGGTCCCGCCGCCGACGCTGCTGTTCGCGCTGCAGCTCGCGGCGGCCCGCGGCGTGCGCGTGCGCATCTACACGAACGGGCCGAAGACCGAGGCCGCGGTGCTCTACCACGCGCAGCGCAGCTACTACGCGCGCCTGCTCGCCGCCGGCATCGAACTGTACGAGACCGTCGAACAGTACAACCACGCCAAGGTGCTCGTCGTCGACGAGCGCACGGTGCTGCTCGGCAGCGCCAACATGGACCTGCGCAGCGCGCACCTGAACTTCGAGATCGCGGCGGTGGCGCTCGACGCCGGTGCTCTCGCTGCGCGCGTCATGCAGACGCTCGAGCAGCGCCGCCAGGCCTGCCGGCGCATCGGGGAAGCTGCCCTGCCCGACAACCCTGTGGCGCGCGCGATCGACGGTCTGTGCGGACTGCTGGCGCCGCTCTTGTGAGACGTCAGGGCTCTCAGCCCTTGACGACGTCCCAGATCTCGGCCCCCAGGTAGTCCCAGGGCAGCCGGCCCTCGTCGCATTCGCCGGGTGTGCCCGAGAAGTGCACGTCGACCATGTAGATGATGCGACCCGTGCGCTGGCCGATGTTGCTCGCGCCGTGGGCCACTCCGGGTGGGATGCGCACGAGGCGGTCCTTGCCGTCGCCGAGCACGAAGCGCATCGTCTTGCCCTCGGTCGGCGAATCGGCGCGACAGTCGTGCAGCACGAGCAGCAGCTTGTCGCACGGCGGCACGTACCAGACGTCGGTCTGGCGGTGATGCATGTGGAACGCCTTGACGGCCCCGGGCTCCATCTCGGAGTAGTTCACCTGCTTGCACTCGAAGCCCGGCAGCTGCGCGTGCATGCCGGCCGTCAACCGGCCCAGTTCGGTGATGGCACCGCCGTCGTCGTTGAAGCGCTTGAGTTCGAGGATGTGCACGCCGTCGATGTTCGACCGGCCGGAGTAGTCCTGGAAGAAGAAGGCCGCCTGGGCCTTGGCGTTGATCCTGGTCTTGGCTTCGGGGCGGGAAGGTGCGGTCACGGGCAGGTCCTGGGGCTCGGGTACGGGCCTACTTGGGCAGGCGCCACGGCGAATCGGCGCCCGGCATCGTGCCATCCATCGTCACGAAGACCTGGAAGTCGACGACGCGCTTGTTCTGCTGCTGCAGCGGCAGGCTGAAGTGGAACTTCGCCACGACCTTGCCCTTGGCGTCGGGCTCGAGCGTCAGGGACCCGGGCTGTGGATTGACCAACGCCGGCACGTGGTTCGTGCCCGGGATCACCGCGATCACCTTGCCCTCGTTGCCGCGCAGCAGGAACGCATCGCGATCGGTCGGGATCTCGAGGCCGTCGATGCGCACGAACTTGATGGTGTCGACGGCGCCCTTCGCCTCGAGATCCTGCGTCGTGATGCCGTAGCGCGCGATGACGTTGGTCCAGTGCGTCTTCTTGTCGTCCTTGCCTTCCTTGCCCTCGTCGGGTTTGGCTTCGTCTTCCTTGCCCTTGGCCTTCGCCTTGAGCGCGGCCTGGACCTCCTTGTAGCCGGCCTTGATCGCGTCGGTGAGTTCGCGCGGCATGCCGGCCTCGCGGTAGAGCATTGTGTAGACGCCCGCGGGAACGTCGAGGCCGAGCAGCGGCTCCGTCGTCGCGAACGCGCCGACCGGGATCGGCGCCGTCTGGCTCTTCTCGGTGAGCTTGTGCAGATCGAGCGAGCGCTCCTTCGTGAGCCAGTTGAGCGGCGCGAACGAGATCGCGTGATAGGAGGTCGGGAAGCCGTTCGCGCCGAGCACGTAGCGTTCCGCGCCGATCTGCGCCGACAAGTCGGGTTCCTGCCCCTCCTCGAGCACGCCGCGGTTGTAGCCGCTGCGCATCAACGAATAGAGCACGTCGTAGCCGGGCTTGAGGCTCTTGGCGAGGCGGAAGCCGAGGCTCTCGAGGGTGTCGATCGTCTGGCACGGCGCGCGCGCATCGACGAGCAACTGGATCGGATCCTGGAAGGACAGGTACGAACCACCCTTGGCGACCACGAGTTCATCCTTCCACAGCGGCGGGGCCTCGAGGATCTTGCCGACCTTGTCCTTCTGCAGCGGCTTCCATTCCTCGGCGAATGCGTCGGCGCCGTTGATCGGGCGGTAGCCGCGTTCGGCGACGAACTGCCAGACCTGCGCGAACATGTCGAGGTGGCCGTACGGGCCCGTGGCCGCGGGCACCGTGCCGACCTGCTTGATCGTGTGGTCGCTCGTCGTGAAGATCTTCAACAGCTTGAGCGCCGCCTCGGTGTACGAGTCCTCGCCCTGGTCCTTGCCCCACGGCCAGACGTTGGTGCCGTCCCCGCGCGCGGCGCGCGTCCACTCGGCTTCGGTCGGCAGGCGCATGCCGATCCACGCGGCGAACTCGTTCGCATCGCGGTAGTCGACGAACGTGACGGGATCGTTCGCGATCGAGTTGCCCTTCGCGTCCTTGAGCGCGTACGGCAGGTCGGCGCCGTAGCGGTCCCAGAACTCGATCGGCCCGTTCTCGATCTTGGGGAACTCGCGGCGGATGTCGGCCAGCTTGCTGTTGTAGTCGTCCTCGCGGCCGAAGCGCCACCAGTGGTAGGGCGCCCGGATCTTGCGGCCCTGCTGCCGGCGCTGCGCGACGAACACCTCGTACTCGGAGTTCTTGACCGGCCAGCGCGAGAGCAGGAAGTCGTCGACCACGACCTTGCGGCGGCCGAGCACGGAGGCCGAACGCCACAGCACGCCCTTGAGCTTCTCGCTCGCCGCCTTGAGCGCCATCGCGGGCTTGACCGGGAACGCGGCCTCGCAGCTCGCCTCGACGAACGGGCCCGCGGGCAGGCCGACGTCGACGGCTCCACCCGGCACCGGCAGCAGGAACGAGGGCAGACCGTTGAGGCGCGCATCGACGGCGGGGACCGCGGCTGCTTCACGGGCCGGGGTGGGCTTCTCCTGCGCGGCTTGCTGGGCGCAGGCTGTTACCAGCAGTGCGCCGGTGGATATCGATGCCAACGCGGTCGATCGCAGCGAGTACAGGTTCATTCAAGGCGTCCTGGCAAGGAGCGTACTTGGGCGGTGCTGGGGGTGGGCACCACCTGGGGATCCGGAGGGGGTTGGCATGCTAGCTCGCAACCCTGGGGTCAACCAGGATTGTCCGCCTCGCGCCGCGTCTGCCAAGGGCCGACGCGGCAAACAGGTTCCGGCGATCGCCGGGCAGCGCTGCCTCCGGGCCCGCGCCCATCGCGGCCATGGCCGCAACCAACCATGGTTGCACGGCGCGTCCAAGCCCGCGGCGATTTGGCCATGGCCGCTTGCCAGCCGGGGCACCTCGCTCGCCGAAAACCCTCGCGCGGCGCGAGGCTTCTCGGCACTCGGTGCCCAATACACCGTCGCCATGGCGGGATCCGCGGTCCGCGTCGCGTCGCCCGCCGCCGGCTCGGGTTGAAGCGGTGCGGGCGTGGCTCGCGTGCCTGCACCCGGTGCAGTAGGCTGCATGCGCCGGTGCCCCATCCGGCAACATCCCACTCCGTCCCGAGGTCCTCCATGCTCCGTTCCGCCATGCTCGCTGTGTCGGCGCTGGTCGCGATCGCGCCCACGCCGGCCCAGAACTGTTTCGACACCCTGATCGGCACCGACCTGAACCTGGGCGACGACGACACCGCCCAGGGCCTGTCGCTCGGTTTCCCATTCACCTACGCCGGCGTCACCTACACCAGCATCTGCGTCTGCTCCAACGGCTACATCTGGCTCGGCCCGACCAGCGTCGCCGGCGGTGACTACACGCCGACCGAGGCGGAACTCCTGTCCGGCGCGCCGCGCATCTGCCCGCTGTGGGACGACTTCAACCCGGCCGCGTTCGGCAGCGGCCACGTCTACTACGACAACTCGACCCCGGGCATCGCCAAGATCACGTGGGCGGGGGTCTTCGAGTTCGGCAGCACCAACCCCGTCGACATGCAGGTCGTGCTCGACGCGGGCAGCAACATCAAGATCACCTACGGCACCAACGCCGCGATCGGCGGCTCGCTGCTGACGGCGGTGATCATCGGCGCGAGCCCGGGCGGCGGCGCCAGCTCCAACCCGGTGTCGTTCGCGACGCGCCCGGTGACGTTCACGTCGAACAACTTCGCCGAGGTGATCCCGGCCAACGGCACGGGCACGATTCCGTACTCGGGCTTCCAGATGCAGTGGACGAGGACCCCGCCGGCGGGCTACGTCGTGTCGGACAACCCGTGCACGCAGAACCCGCTGCCCGGGCCGGCCGCGTTCGAGCTCGTCGGCGACGGCTGCCCGGGTCGCCAGGGCCCCGCGCTCTACGAGGTGTTCGGCGCTGGTGCCAACACGCCCGACCTGTCGGGCCTCAACCTGTCGCTGCTGCCGACGACCCCGACCGAGTACATCGCGTTGCCGGGCCTGTTCCCGAACTGGTTCACGGGGTTCAGCAACAACCTCAACATGAGCGACGACCAGTCGCTCTCGGTCGCGTTGCCGTTCGCGTTCCCGTACGACGGCGGCATGGTCAACTCGATCTACGTCTCGTCGAACGGCTTCCTGACGCTCGGCACGACCGATCCGGGCAGCGGCTGCTGCTCGGGCGACGTCGGCACGCTGCTGTCGGGTCCGCCGCGCGTCTGTGCCTGGTGGGCGGACCTCTACCCGCCCGGTGGCGGCGGCGTGTATGCCGACCTCGATCCGTCGAGCGGCGACTTCGTCGTCACCTGGAATCAGGTGCCCGAGTACTTCTCGGGTCCGCCACAGACGTGCCAGATCGCGCTGAATCCGACCGGCGTGATGACGATCCGATGGGTCAACGTCTCGGCCGGCGGCCACACCTGGCTCGCCGGCTACAGCGGCGGCAACAACACGCCAGACCCCGGCCCCGTGGACCTCTCGGCCGTCAACGGCACGCTGGTCAGCAGCATCGTCGTGCAGCCGCTCGAACTCGACGCCGTTGCGGGCTCGCTGCCGCAGGTCGGTGGCACGTTCCAGCTCGAGGTCCGCAACATCGCGCCGTCGCCGAACGGCGTCCTGGCCCTGCTGTTCGTCTGCATCGAGACACCGGGCATCCCGCTCGACGTGCTCGGGCTGACAGGCTGCACCGCGTACATCTCGCTGCCGGAGCTGTACTCGTCGCTGAACCTGACGCTCGGCTCGCCGAGCACGACGTTCTCGGTGCCGATCCCGCCGAGCCCCGCCTACTACGGCGTGCAGGTCATGTCGCAGGCCATCAGCGACGACCTGACCGCGAACCCGTTCGGCTTCCGGGTCAGCAACGGCGGCCGCTGGACCTTCGGCTTGTAGGCGCCGAGCTTCGCCGCACTCGCGCGGGGGTGGCTGGAGACGCCGCCGCGGCGCCGGTTCAGAACCGGTCTCTCCCGCTCCAAGGGCGCCGTCCAGGCGCCCGCGGGAGCGGTAGGAGGTCCTGAGCTGGTTCGCCTTGCGGCGCGAAGCGCCGCAAAGCAACCCAGCTCAGAAGAGCATGCCGGAGTTCGCCGCGAAGAAGCGGTAGCCCATGCGCTCGAGGCCATCGGCGACCATGTGCGCGAGGTCCGGGTCGAACTGGCGCCCGGCCTGTTCGCGGAACGACGCCACGATCTTGGCGATCGGCCACGCCGGCTTGTAGCTGCGCTGCTCGGCCAACGCGTCGTAGACCTCCGCCAGCACGAGGATGCGACCCGGCAAGGCGACCTCTTCGCCGCGCAGACCGTTGGGGTAGCCCTTGCCGTCCCAGCGCTCGTGGTGCTGGTAGACCCAGGTGCGCACGTCGTGGTGGTCGGTCAGCTGGGACAGCACCTCGTAGCCCATGGCCGGGTGCCGCTTGACCACCTCCATCTCGGCCACCGTCAGCGGCCCGGGCTTGGTCAGGATGTGGTCGGGCACGCCGATCTTGCCGATGTCGTGCAGCAGCGCGGCGAGCCGCAGCGACGAACGGTCCTCGTCGCTGACGCCGCAGCGGCAGGCGAGCGTGTCCGTGTAGCCGACGACGCGGGCGGCGTGGCCGCTCGTCGTCGGGTCCTTCATCTCGATCGTGCGCGGCAGGATCGAGGTCAGCACGCGGTTCGCGCTCTCCAATTCCTGGTTGCGGTGCGCGAGCTCCGTCTCCTGGATCACGCGCCGGCAGGTGGCCAACAGATTGTTGGCCTCGATGGGTTTGACGACCATGTCCGCGACATGGCTGCGCATCGCCTCCTGCGCGTTGTCGAACGAAGGGCGCCCCGTCAGCAGCACGACCGGCGTGTGCGGGCGCCGTTCGCGGGCCACCTGCGTGATCTGGTAGCCCAACTCCGAGTCGCCGAGGTAGAGGTCGGTGAGCACCAGATGGAAGTGTTCGCGGCGCATCGCCTCGACGGCCTGGCACAGGCTCGATGCGCAGACGACGTGGAAGCCGGCGCTCTCGAGGATGCGGCACAGGGCCAACAGCGCGTCGGGCTCGTCGTCGACGAGCAGCACACGCTGCGTGTTCGTGCGCGCCGAGGTGCCGGGCGCGGCCGTGGCATGGGAGGTTGGCGAGGCCAAGGGAAACGGGATCACGCTCGTCGAGGCGGCTCGAGACGAGCGAGACGAGGAGGAAGACTTGGTGAGTCGCATGTCTCGCATGTCCGGTGCATGGTTCCGGACAGTTCTCGGAGGGCCGTAACGGTCGCCAAGTTTGCACGCGGCCGAGCGCGATGCAATCGCACTCCCCACAAATCTTGTGCACAAGTATGAACACGTGGCACCGCGCCCCGCGCGGCGGCAAGCCGCCGTTGGCATCGGCGCGTCGGTGGTTGTGGTGAGTTCTCCAGGTTGGTCGGGGAGAACCCGCAGGTGACGACCGCCGCGACGATCGGGAACCCGACACAAAGTCAGGGTGGACGTTGCGTGTGCGGCTGCTGCGCCCACAATCCGCCCTCCAGTTCAGCAAGGCTATGGCGGCGACGTTCCTACGCACCGTGAGCGCGGCCGAGGCCGGGATGCGACTCGACGTGTTCCTCAGCGGTCAACCCGAAGTCGCCGGCCGGCCGCTGGCGCGGCGCCTCGTCGAACTCGGCAAGGTCACCGTCGGCGGCCGCCCCGCGCGGCCCGGTCTGTCGCTGCGCGCCGACGAGGTGGTGGCCTTCGAGGTCGAGCCGCAAGCGCCGTTCGATCCGCTCGCCCCGGACCTGCCGCTGCCCGAGATCCCCGTGCTGTACGAAGACGACTGGCTCTGTGCGATCGACAAGCCGGTCGGCATCGCGGCCCACCCGCCCGAGCAGCGCCGGCTGCGGGCCCACACCGTCGCCAGCTGGGCCCGGGCCCGGTTCGGCGACCTGCCCTCGCCGCCCGGTGAGAATCGGCCCGGCATCGTGCACCGGCTCGACCGCGACACGTCGGGGGTCATGCTGCTGGCCAGGACGGGCGCCGCGATGGAGTACCTGCGGGCCCAGTTCCGGGCCCGTACCGCGGCCAAGGAGTATCGCTGCATCGTCTTCGGCGAACCGAGGTTCCAGAGCGATTGGATCGAGCGCCCGATCGCGACCGACGCGCGGCATCCCGAGCGCATGGCGGTGGTCGACGAGGGCGGTCGCGAGTCGTCGACCTACTACGAGGTGGTCGAACGCTTCGACGGGTTCGCGCACGTGTTGTGCCGGCCCAAGACGGGCCGCACCCACCAGATCCGCGTGCACATGACGTCGATCGGCCATTCGCTGGTCGGCGACCGCACCTACCGTTCGCGCAACCGCCAGCACGATGCGTTGCCGCCCGGTGCACCCGACCCGGGCCGCCAGTGCCTGCACGCGATGCGCCTGTCGCTGCCGCATCCCGCGACGCACGAGCTCGTCGAATTCGAAGCGCCGCTGCCCGGCGACATGCAGCGGCTGCTGTCGTGGCTGCGCACGAATCGCGCGCCGGGCGCCGCCCGATGACACTGCGAACCGGGCGCCACGCCTGCTACCCTGGCGGCCCGCGCGACGCGCCGAGTTCGCCATGCACAGCCTCTGGAACGACGACGAAGCCCGCGACCACTGCGATCGCTACGCGGCCCACGGCGAGGCGATCGCGCTGCGCGTCTACAGCTCGCGCCTGATCGGTCGCGATCCGGACCTCGTGCTGCACGGTGGCGGCAACACGTCGGTCAAGACGACGATGCCGGATCTGCTCGGCCGCGAACACGCCGTCATGTGCGTCAAGGGCAGCGGCAGCGACCTTCAGTCGGTCGAACCGGCCGGGCTGCCGGCGGTGCGGCTCGCGCCGCTGCGCGAACTGCGCCAGCTCGATCGGCTCGACGACGAGGCGATGGTGAACGCGGTGCGCGGCGCCCTCTTGGACTGCCGCTCGCCGAATCCATCCGTCGAGGCGCTGCTGCACGCGTTCCTGCCGCACACGTTCGTCGACCACACGCACGCCGACGCGATCCTCGTGCTCACCGACCAGCCCGACCCGGCGGCCCACGTGCACGCGGCGTTCGGCGATGACGTCGTGCTGTTGCCCTGGATCATGCCCGGCTTCCCGCTCGCCAAGGCCGTCGCGCAGGCGTACGAACGGGCGCCGCACTGTCGCGGCATCGTGCTGGCCAAACACGGCCTGTTCACGTTCGGCGACGAAGCGCGCCAGAGCTACGAACGCACGATCGAACTCGTCGACCGCGCCGAACACCACGTCTCGCGCCGCATCGGCGGCAAGCCGGCGATGATGTGCGGCGAGCCGGCGCCGCTGCCCGCGGCCGAGCGCCGCCGCGTGATGATCGAGGCGCTGCCCGGCCTGCGCGGCGCCCTCGCGATCGCCGCCGATTCGCCGTGGGGCCCCGTCTGGCGGCGCGTGACCGCCGAGGCGCGCCTCGGCGACCCGGTGGCCTCGTTCGCGGCGCACGGCGCGGCACGCGCGCTGTGCGAGACGGGACCGATCACGCCCGACCACGTGATCCGCACCAAGGGTCACTATCTGTTCCTGTCGCGCGACGAGGCCGTGAACGCCGATCTCTGCCGGCGCGCGGTCGCCAACTACGCGGCCGTCTACCATCGCTACTTCGAGAGCTGTGTGCCGGCGGGCACGCGCATGGTGGACCCGACGCCGGTCGTGGCCGTGATCGAGGGCACCGGGCTCGTGGCGCTGCACGCGTCGCGCCGCGCGGCGCGCATCGCCGCCGACATCGCCGAGCACACGCTGTGGGTCAAGGCGAAGGCGCACGCGCTGGATCGTTTCGTGCCGCTCTCGGACCGCGAACTCGCCGAGATGGAGTACTGGCCGCTCGAACGCAACAAGCTCGGCGCCGCGGTCGAACCGCTGCTGGCCGGTCAGGTCGCGCTCGTCACGGGCGCGGCGGGCGCCATCGGCTGTGGCATCACCGAGGCGCTGCTGCAGAACGGCGCCTGCGTGTTCGCGACCGACGTCGACGGCGACCGGTTGGCGCGGGTCGCCGAGCGCCTCGCCGCGCACGGCGCGATGCTGGCCACGGCCGTCGCCGACCTCGTGCAGCCTGCGGCCGTCGAGGCGCTGTTCGCCGAGTGCGTCGCGACGTTCGGTGGTGTCGACTGCGTCGTGCCCAACGCGGGCATCGCGCACACGAGCCGCCTCGAGGCGATGGATCCGGCCCGCTTCGCGCGCGTGTTGGACGTCAACGCGACCGCCACGATGCTCGTGCTGCAGCAGGCGGCGCACGTGCTGCGCAAGCAGGGCACCGGCGGCAGCATCGTCGTGCAGGCGAGCAAGAACACGTTCGCGCCGGGCGCCGGCTTCGGCGCCTATTCGGCCAGCAAGGCCGCCGCGCTGCAGCTCGCGCGCGTCGCGGCGCTCGAATTCGCCGAGTTCGGCGTGCGCTGCAACGTGATCAACGCCGACGCGGTCTTCGGCGACGACGACGTGCCGAGCCGGCTCTGGCAGGAGGTCGGGCCCGATCGCATGCAGGCGCGCGGCCTCGACGCCGGGGGCCTGCGCGAGTACTACCGGCGGCGTTCCCTGCTCGGGACGACCGTGTTGCCGCGCCACGTCGGCGAGGCCGTCGTCTTCTTCGCCGCGATGCGCACGCCGACCACGGGGGCCGTGTTGCCCGTCGACGGCGGCCTGCCCGAGGCCTTCCCGAGATGACGGCGAACGTCGCGTCGGCCGAACCCGCCATCGAGCTGCGCGGGCTGCGCAAGGTCTACACGAAGGGCAAGAAGGCGACGGTCGCCGTCGACGGTCTCGAGCTGCTCGTGCAGCGCGGCGAGGTCTTCGGCCTGCTCGGCCCGAACGGCGCCGGCAAGACGACGACCGTCGAGGTGTGCGAAGGGCTGACAGTGCCCGATGCAGGGCTCGTGCGCGTGCTGGGCCGGCAGTGGGGGAACGGCGTCGACCAGGAGATCCGCGAGCGCATCGGCGTCTGCCTGCAGGAGACCAGGTTCCACGAGAAGGAGACCGTGCGCGAGACGCTGGCCCTGTTCGCGTCGTTCTATGCGCGCGGCCGTTCCGTCGACCAGGTGATGGCGCTCGTGTCGCTGCAGGAGAAGGCCGATGCGCGCCAGTCGAGCCTGTCGGGCGGTCAGCGCCAGCGCCTCTCGGTCGCGACGGCGCTGCTCGGCGACCCGGAGATCCTGTTCCTCGACGAGCCGACGACGGGGCTCGACCCGCAGTCGCGGCGCCAGCTGTGGGAGGTGGTGCGTGCGTTCCGCGCGGGCGGGGGCACGGTCGTGCTGACCACACACTACATGGACGAAGCGCACCAGCTCTGCGACCGCATCGCGATCGTCGATCACGGCCGCATCATCGCGCTCGGCACGCCGGCGGAGCTGATCCGTTCGCTCGGGGCCGAGCACTTTGTCGACATCGACGTCGAGAGCTTCGAAGAGAAGCTCACGGGCGACGAGCTGCGGGCATTGCCCGGCGTGCAGGCGTGCGAGATGAAGACGGCGCGCGCGAGCCTCACCGTGGACTCGGTGCACCGCGTGCTGCCGGCCGTGCTGCAGCTGCTCGAGGAGCGCGGCATCCGCATGGTCGGCCTGGCGACGCGCCACGCGACGCTCGAGGACGTGTTCGTGCACCTGACGGGGCGGCACCTGCGCGAGGACAGCAAGCCATGAGGCTGCGCATCGTGCTGGCGGTGGCCAAGACGACCTTCCGCGAGTTCTGGCGCAGCCCGGAAGCCGTGTTCTGGACCTACGGCTTCCCGATCCTCATGGCGGTCGTGCTCGGCTTCGCGTTCCGGCCGCGCGAGCTGCCGCCGGTGCCCGTGGCCGTCGTCGCCGGCGAGCAGGCTGAGTCGACGGCCGCGATGCTGCGGCGCCACGGGCGCTTCGACGTCGAGGTGCTGGGCGCGTCCGAGGCCGACCGGGCGCTCGCGCGCGGCCGCGTCGCGCTGCTGTTGAAGAGCCGCGACGGTGAGCCCGTGTTGCGGGCCGACCCGACGCGGCCCGAAGCCGAAGTCGCGCGACTGCTCGTCGAGCGCGCGCTGCGCGACGAGCGCGATGGACCCGGCGTGCCGATCGCGAGCGAGGTGGAGGATCGACCCGGCGCGCGCTACATCGACTTCCTGATCCCCGGCCTCGTCGGGCTCAACCTGCTCGGCGCCGGCATGTGGGGGGTCGGCTTCAACCTCGTGCAGATGCGCACGCAGAACCTGCTGCGCCGGCTCTTCGTCACGCCGATGGCTCGCAGCGAGTTCCTGCTGGGCTACCTGCTCGGTCGCTTCGTGCTCGTCGTGCCCGAAGCGGCGGCGATCGTGCTGTTCGGCGTGCTCGTCTGGGGCGTGCCGCTGCGCGGCAGCGTGCCGGCCATGGTGCTGCTCGTCGTCGTCGGCGGGTTCGCGTTCAGCGGACTCGGTTGCCTGCTCGCGACGCGGCCGCGCACGATCGAGGGCATCGCCGGGCTCATGAACGCGGTGCAGCTGCCGATGTGGTTGCTCGGCGGCACCTTCTTCAGCAACGAGCGGCTCGAGGGCGTGGTGCGCTGGGCCGCCGAGCTGATGCCGCTGACGCACCTGAACCGGGGCCTGCGCGACGTCATGCTCGAACCGGGCGGCGTCGTCGACGTGGCCTGGGTCCTGGCGGCGCTCGGCGCGTTCGCGTTCGTCGCCTTCGCGGTGGCGATGCGGCTGTTCCGCTGGACGTAGCTCAGCGCGGCGCGGCCGGGGCGGCCGGAACGCCGAGCGTCTCGCGGATGCCGGCGCCGGCGATCGGGTTGCGGCGCACGCGCGTGCCGTCGAGCAGGATGGTGCCACGGTCGTCGACATCGACGTCGAACCGGCCCGAATCGATGCACGCGACCCGACTGAGCTCGACGACGGCGGCGGGGAACGCCGAGCCCGGACCCTCGGCGCGCGCGGCGACGAGGTTGCCCTGCACCTTCGTGGCCGACAGCCGCACGCGGGCCGAGTCGGTGGCGAAGACGCCGTGGTCGGCGAACGCGAGGCGGCCGCCGTGTACGGTCACCTGCGCGCCGGCGCGAGCGACCAGCGCATGGCCGCGCGCGTGCGTCAGCTGCGTGTCCTCGAGCACGGCGACGCCGCCCGTGACCTCGAGCGCGTCGCCGGGCGAGTGCACGATGCGGCACGCGCGCAGCCAGGCCCGGGCGCAGCCGCGCAGCGCCAGCGCCGCGGGCGCCGGCGCCGCGCCCGGCCCGCCGTCGTCGAGCAGGCGCAGTTCGAAGTGGGCGAGCTGCACGCAGGCGCTCGTGGTGCAGTCGATGCCGGCGAAGTGGTTGCGCGGCGCTTCGGCGACGATCGGCGCCTCGGCCGAACCCAGCGCGCGCAGCGAGCCGCGGCAGCGCAGGCCGGCGCCGGGCGCGAACACGAGCTGCGTGCCGGGCCGGATGGTCAGCGACGCGTGTGCGTGCACCTCGAGCAGCGTGTCGATCGTCACGCGCCCGGGGCCCAGCACGATGTCGCCGCACGCGCCCGGCTCGAGCAGCCAGGGGTGCACGCTGCGCGTCGGCAGGTCGGGCGGCGCCGCAAGAGGTGCGACGGGTTCGCCGGTGAACGCGTTCTTCAGCACGAGCAGGTCCGGTGCCGCCGCGATCGTGTAACGCAGCGCGGCCGGGGCCGCGTGCGGGGCCGCGACGCCGCGGCCGTCTCTTGGGGCGTGCTGCGGCGCGGCGAACAGCTGCTCGCTGAGGCCCGGCAACAACAGGCCCGCCTCGCGCCCGTCGCACGACACGACCGGACCGCCGTCGCGGCGCGAGACCCGCACGGCGACGGCGCCGAACACCGTGACGTGCGCGACGCCGGTGCGACGGGCGTCGGGTTCGACGCTGGCGCGCGCGTCGCCGAAGTGGGCGAGCAGCGTGCGTTCGCGCTGCGTCACGAACCGTTCGAAGTCGGCGAGCACGCTCGGCAGTTCGTCGGCCGCGACCGGTTCGAGTTCGAACGCGCCGCGCCGCAGGCACAGGCGGCCGAGCCCTGGATCCGCGCGCAGGACCGGCTGCCAGCGCGCGACGTGTTCGCGCACGGTGGCGATCAGCGCAGCGGCGCTGCCGGCGCCGTGCAGCAGGTCCCACAGCACCTGGTTGCGGCGGTGCACGAAGCGCGGATCGCAGAGCAGGCGCGCGGCGAGCGGATGCCGTGCGATCTCGACGGGCAGCGAGGGCTCGGCGTGGATGCCGAAGCCGTTGGCGTCCCAGAGCAGCGGCTCGAGCGCGTCGCGCGTCGGGTCGAAGAACAGCACGTGGTTGTGGGCGCGGTCGGCGTGCATGCTGCCGACCAGCACGGCCACGGCCGCGCCCCTCGCGGCGACCTCGACGTCGAGCACGCCGGCGAGCCGCCGCAGCGCCTGCGGCGTCGCGGGCTCGCGCAGCGTCGCGAGCAGTTCGTCGAGCACCTGCCGCGCGCGTGCGTCGTCGGCGCCCGATGCGCGCCAGCCCGCCGAGCCCGCCCACAGGTCGATGTTGCGCCGCGCGCCGAGGCTGTCGCCCTTCCAGAACGTGCCGCGCTGCCGGCCGGCGGCGGCCAGGTCGTCGCCGGGGCGCAGGGACCGCAGGTAGACGCCGGCGTTGCGCCGGTCGAGGACCAGCTGCACGGGCTCGCTGTGTGCGTTCATCAGCCCGAGGCCAACGGCCAGCCGATCGGGCAACCAGTTGCAGATCGCGAGCGCATCCTCGGGGCGGGACAGCTCGACGAACTCCGCCGCACCGGCCGCCTTCTGCTCGAGGCGCAGCGACGGCTTCGCCGCGCCGTGGTGCCAGGCGCTGAAGCCGCGCAGGCTGGCCTTCGCGGCGACCGGTGCGCGGTCGACGTCGGTGAAGGTGGCCGGCACCCGCGGGCGGTCGCCGGCGTTGCCGGGCGCGCCGAACAACGCGTCGAAACCGCGCGCCGGGAAGTCGATGCGCACGGTCGGCAGGCCGGGTGCGGTCGGGCCGGCCGGCGCGCAGCCGGCGCCGAACGCGAGCGCAGCGCCGGCGGCGATCGCAAGGCCGGACCACGAGCGAAGGCGGGCACGCATGCCCCATCGCCATCGGCGCCGCCGCGCGCGCGACTGTAGACGTCAGTCGCGACCGACGATGCGCAGCACGGGGTAGTAGTCGTCCGTGCTCGCCTCGAAGAAGTTCCACGTCGACAGCGAGTCTTCGCTCTCGGCTTCGAGCAGCGTCGCCGCGACGCGCACGAGCGGCTGGTGGGCGCTCACGACCAGCGCGCCGGCCGGCAGCGTGGTCGGCGCGGCCGGCTGCCACTCGCCGGCCAGCACGAGTTCCTGGTGCCCCTGGTACGGGCGCTTGGGCTTCTTCTTGGCGGAGACCGCGAAGCGTTCCGCGTGCACCGGCCGCGGCGCGTCGAGCCTCGAGAAGACGATGCCGTGGCGCTGCAGGCGGTCGACGACGTCGGGTGGTGGTTCCGCGATGGCCCAGGCCTGCGGCAGCGCGCGCTGCCGCCGCGCGACGAACGAACGCAGCACGGGCATGGTCTCCGGCGTGCCGTCGCCCTTGCGCACGAAGCGCGGCGGGGCGCCGTCCTTGCCTTCGACACGATCCACGGCGCCGACGAGCACGGGCAGCTGCTCGGGCGCGCCGAACGTCGTCTCGAAACCGAACCAGCCCGACGCGTCCTCCGGCACGAGTCGGCGGTCGGCCAGCGCGCAGACGCGGCGCACTTCGTCCGCGCGCGCCGCAAGGCTCTGCAGCAGCGACAACACGAAGGCCCGCGTCGCGGCGATGCGCGTCTCGAAGTCCGCGTAGCTGTACGCCTCGCTGAGCACGCCGAGCCGGTTGCGCAGGCCGAAGTAGTTGACGCCGTAGCGGGCGCGCGAGTCGTAGCTGTACCAGCCGCGCACGCCGGTGGTGGACTCCGGCGCGCCGGAACCGTCCCAATCGTGCGTCTCGAAGTTGCCGTAGTCGAACGCGGCGAAGCCGTGCGCCGACCGCATGGTCGCGGTCGCGTCGTCGAGCACGGCGCGCGTCAGGTGGGCCACGTCGCGGTCGACGTTCGGCGACAGGCTCGGCGCGTAGGTCAGGTGGTAGCCGTGGTAGGAGCCGTTCGTCGTGTGCAGGTCGACGAACATGTGCGGATCGATCGTCGTGAACAGGCCGAGTAGCGTGCGCGTCTCCGGCGCGTCGAGCTTGACGAAGTCGCGGTTCAGGTCCAGGCCCTGCGCGTTGGCCCGCTGACCCGCGGCGGCGGGCCCGTTCTGGCCCGGCCGGTTCCTGATGCCCATCGCCTCGTTGCCGTCGACGTTGTAGATCGGCAGGAACCACAGCTCGATCTTCTGCAGCAGGTCCTCGTGTTCGCCGGCGGCGAACTCGCGCAACAGGACCTGCAGCGCCTCCTTGCCCTCGACCTCGCCGGCGTGGATGTTGCCGATGACGAGTGCGCGCAGGCGCCCACCGGGAGCGGGGTCGGGCAGCGCGACGTGCACGAGCAGTTGCTCGCGATCGCCGTGCGTGCGGCCGGCGACGCGCGTCGTCAGGCGATCGCCGTGCGGCAGCCCGTGCAGCGCCTCGCAGAAGCGCGCGACGTCGGCTGCGCGCGATGTCTCGGCGTAGCCGGTCGCTTCGGGTACCGTGCGTGGCTCGGGCGCGACCTGCGCCGACAGCGGCAGGGCCGCGGCGAGAACGACGCCGGACAGCGGGCCGGCCAGACGGCCGGCCGAGAGGCCGGCCCGACGGCCGGCCAGACGGAGCGTGCGGGACATGCCGTATTGCTACGCGTCACCGCACCGCTTCGCCAGCCGGGAATGGGCGCCGCGCGGTGCGCCGCGCCAGACAGCCGTCGCGTCCGCGCTCACCAGCGGTCGCGGCCGCCGCCACCACCACCGCCGCCACGGCGTTCGCCGCCATAGCCGCCGCCGCCACCACCACCGCCGCCGCCGCCCGAACGCGGCTTGCGTTCTTCGGCTTCGTTGACGCGCAGCGCGCGGCCGTCGAGTTGCACACCGTCCATCGCCTTGATGGCGGCCTGCGCATCGGCGTCGGTCTCCATCTCGACGAAGGCGAAGCCGCGTGAGCGGCCCGTGTCGCGGTCGAGCACGAGGCTCACGCTGGCGACCTTGCGGCCGTCCGCCGCGAAGGCGTCCTGCAGAGAGCTGTCGGTGGTTTGGAACGAGAGATTGCCAACATAGAGACGCTTGCCCATACGATCACAGGTCCTCGGCCCAGGATGTCGTCGTCGAACGGTTGGCACGTCGAGCCGCGTCGGTTGTCGACCGGGTCCGGGTACCGCGGGAAGCTTCGGCGGACCGCTTCTTCCTCTGCCACTTCGACTGCAACTGCCTGGGTCCATCCAGTCGTCAAGCCAACAGATTAGAACCCGTCCGCGGCGACTGATTCGTCGGTGGGCTTCGGTGCAAGGTGCACCGATTGGTGTGAGAGGAGGCTCCGTCGCAACGGAGCGTTCCCCACACGAAGCCGGAAGGGTAGCGCGGCGCGGGCCCACTGCAAGCAAGCTCTCGAATGCGAGGCGATCTGCGCCCCGGAATGCCCCCTGGCCCGCCGCCGGCGGCTGGCCCATGGGCGGTGCACCTTGACCACCGCGACTCCGCTGCCAGCGCCCCACGTCGTGATCCTCGGTGGTGGCTTCGCGGGCCTGACGGCGGCGCGGGCGCTGCGGGCTGCGCCGGTGCGCGTCACGCTCGTCGATCGCCGCAACCACCATCTCTTCCAACCCCTCCTGTACCAGGTGGCTACTGCCGCCCTGAATCCGGCGGACATCGCCTATCCGATCCGTTCGGTGCTGCGATCCCAGCAGAACGCACGCACGATCCTGGCGCGGGTCACGGGCATCGACCTCGGCGCGCGCACCGTGCAGCTCGTCGACGGCAGGCTCGATTTCGACTACCTGCTGCTCGCGACCGGGGCGACCCACAGCTACTTCGGTCAGGACGCCTGGGAGGCGTGGGCGCCGGGGCTCAAGACCATCGAAGACGCGCTCGAGATCCGGCGCCGCGTGCTGTCGGCCTTCGAGGCGGCCGAACGGCAGGCGGATCCGGCGCTGCTGCCGGCGATGTTGACGTTCGTCGTGGTCGGGGCCGGACCGACCGGCGTCGAACTGGCCGGCGCGCTGTCGGAGATCGGCCGTCAGACCGTGGCGAAGGACTTCCGCACGTTCGACCCGCGCCGGTTGCGCGTGGTGCTCGTCGAAGGCGCTCCGCGCGTGCTGCCGCCGTACTCGCCGCGCCTGTCGGCTGGCGCCGAACGCCAGCTCGCGCGACTCGGCGTCGAGGTGCGCACGAACGCGCCAGTGACGAGGATCGACCAGACCGGCGTCTGGCTCGGCGACGAACACATCGAGGCACGCACGGTGCTGTGGGCGGCGGGCGTCGCGGCGTCGCCGCTCGGCAGGAGCCTCGGCGTGCCCGTCGATCGCGCCGGACGCGTGCTCGTGCAACCCGATCTCAGCGTGCCCGGCCACGCGCACGTGTTCGTCGCCGGCGACCTCATGCACCTCGAGCAGGACGGTCAGCCTGTGCCCGGCATCGCGCCAGCCGCGATCCAGTCGGGGCGGCGCGCCGCCAGGAACGTGCTCGCGCTCGTGCGCCACGAACCGACGCGGCCGTTCCGCTACGTCGACAAGGGTTCGCTCGCGACGATCGGGCGGGCCGCAGCCGTGGGGCGCATCGGGCGCCTCGAGGTGCAGGGCTTCTTCGCGTGGTGGCTGTGGTGGCTGATCCACATCGCCTACCTGATCGGCTTCCGCAACCGCATCCTCGTCATGATCGGCTGGGCGTGGCAGTACTTCGCGTTCTCCCGCGGCGCGCGCCTCATCACGGGGCGGACCTGGGAGCCGGCGCGCGCACCCGATCCGCCGCAGTAGCGCCCGCGTTGCCGGCGCCCGTGCCCGGCTTCTAGCGCACCGGAGCCTGCTGCGGCAGCGGCGGGTTCGGCGGCGCGGCGGAGGTCCGGCGCTCGGCCGCCGGCTGGCTGCCGGTCAGCTCGGCTGGCGAGAGCGATCCGCTGTGGTCCAGGTCGAGGCGGCGCAGCAGCTGCCTGGTCCAACGCGAGAGGCCGGGGTCGAGGCTGCGCAGCACGCGGTCGAGTTCGGTCGCATCGATCGCGCCGTCGTGGTCGCGATCGGCGGCCGACCACGGCGGTGCCAATTCGTGCGCAGCATCGGGGCGCGCGGCGCCGGCCGTCGGCAGCAGGCCGCGCAGTTGTTCGAACCAGGGGGCGAGTTCGGTCGCTTCGACGCGTCCGGACTGGTCGAGGTCGAGCATGCGCAAGCGACTGCCGAGTTCGGGTGGCAGGCCCGACTGCTCGACGATCCTGTCGCACTCGGCAGGGTCGAGGCCGCCGTTGCCGTTGGCGTCGAACATGTGCAGGAACTGCTCGAGCGGCGTCGCCGTCTGCGCGGGCTGGCGTTCGGGCGCCTGCTGCACGAGACGGCGGCACGTGCGCACGCGGAAGGAGCCGCCGCGCTTGACGATCGCGAGGAAGTGCGCGTCGAACTCGGGCCACGACACGAACCCATCGCGGTCGAGATCGAGGCGCAGGAAGCCCGCGCTGTCCTGAGGGCCCATGATCGAATCGAACGCGTCGCTCACCTCGAACAGGTCGAGGCGGTCGTCGCCGTCGGCGTCGCACGCGCTGAACAGGTCGCGGCTCGTCGTCTCGGAGTGCGTGTCGACGCTCGTCTGCGGCGCCGTCGGCGGCGTCAGGCGCGCGTCGGGTACCGGCGTGCGGCGCGGCAGCTGCGCCGGCGCCGGCACGGCAGCGATCAGCACCGCGGCGAGGCCGAGCCAGCAGCGCCGGCCGCGCGGGCCGGGCGCTTCTCGGCTGCAGTTCTGGAGCGGGTTCTCGGGCACGTGGTTACGCAGATCTTCGACGTCGGGCGCGCACAACTATAGCGCCCGGTGATGCGGCAGGCGGCGGCGCCGGGCTTTCCGCCGGGCGGGCGGGCCCGGTCGCACGGCGCGTTCGCCGCCGGTCAGGGCACGAACAGGCAGTCGCGGCCCAGGCGCCGCACGTCCTTGCCCGCGTCTGCCTTGTCGACGAAACCGGCGAGTTCGATGCGATGGCCGGCGCCGCGCAGCACTTCCGCGAGCTGTCGGATCGCCGGCGACGGTGGCGCCATCACGAGGCACGGGGCAGAGGCCAGCAGGCCGAGCGCCGTCGCCGCGAACTGGATGCCGCCGCCGAGGTCGGCGCCCGTGACGACCAGCTCGAAGCCGTTCGGCGCCGTCGCGGCGCGCGTGACGAAGCCCACGGCGCGCACGACCGGGCGATCGCCGCCGAGCCCGGCGCGGAGGCGGTGCATGGTCAGCTCGGCGTTGAGCGCGCGCGCGTCGGCCTGCAGCGCGTCGAGGTCGACGAGCACGGCGACACGTTCGGTCGCGGTGGCCGCGGTGGGCCGGGTTCGGGCGGGCTCGTGGCGCTGCGCCGGCGGCCGCTCGGGTTCGGACCGGCCTCGGGCCGGTCCGTGGCGCTCGTCGCGGCGGCCGTGGTGGTGGGGGTCGCGCTCGCGCGCCACGGCGTCCTGGCGCCCGGCCGGGGCACCCGAATGGGCCGGGAACTCCGAGTGCCGCTCGCGCCGGCCCTCGCGCCGCGGTTCGCCGCGCTCGAACGGGCGCGGCCCGCGGTCTTCGTAGCCGTGGTCCGGCCGCGCCTCGCGGTCGCGCCGCGGTACGTCGCGGCGCGGTTCGAAGGGTGGCCGGGGCCCGGGGCCGGGCTCGCGCGTGTGGCGCGGCGATTCCCGACGCGGTTCGCCGCCGTCGTCGCGCCGCACGTCGTCGGGCGCGCCCCGGTCGTCGCGCTCGCGCACGGGCGGCAGATCGGACCGACCCGTCGGCCTGGCGCGGGACCCGCCGTGAGACCCGCCGTGAGAATCCGTTCGAGGCTCCGTGGGAGATTCCGCGGGCGACTGCGCCGACTGCGCGCGGGACTCAGGGGGCGCTGCAGGGTCCTCTGCGGCGGGCTTCTTCGGCCTCGTTTCGACCGGGTCGTCTTCGTCGAAGACATTGGCACCGAAGTCACTCATTCGGAGCGCCAAGCTATCCGAGAGTCGCACGACTCGCCACGGCGCGCAGCGAATGTGGCGCGCGGGCCGGGGCGCCGGTCAGCGCGGCGTGGGTTCGGCGAGCAGCCGTTTGGCGTAGGTCGGCAGCTTGACGATCATGGCGAGCGCGCCGGCGGGATCCGTTGCAGCGCGCTGGTCGATCGCCTCGCGCAGGTCCCGCAACAGCGTCTGCTCCGAAGCCGACAGGCCGTCCTCGGCGAGCCAGGCTTCGAGGTTGGCGTGGAAGCGGGCGAGGTGCGGTGCCGGGTCGCCCGGCGTCGCCGGCGGGCGCCAATCGGCGAAGTGCAGCGTGCGCAGCGCGTTGGCCTGCGTGGTCCGGCCCTCGATCTCCGCCCGCACGATGTCGGCCGCGTAGAGGCGCTCGAAGAACCGCGTCGCTTCGGGCGAACGACCCCGCACCAGGTTCTCCTCCATGCGCTGGCGCACACGATCGCGCAGGCTCGGTCCGATCTGGCCCAACAGCCACTCCTCGGCGGTGGGCACGGCCGGGCGCAGGGCCGGCAGCTTGCCGGCCTCGGAGGTCACGGCCTGCAGCACGACGCTGGGGTCGCCCTGGGCTCGGTGCAGAAGTTCGTCCATGGGCAGTTCGGCCTGGGCCGCGCCGAAGACGCTGCGCAGCGCGGTGGGCACATCGTTGGGGCGCACCGGATCGGCACCGGCGACGCCGAGGCGATGCAGTTCGATGAGCCGAGCCGTGGCGATCCAGCGCTCGAGGTTGCCCGGATGCAGGTCGCGCGCGACCTGCTCGTACCCGGCGATCGCGCCCGCTTCGTCGAGGTCGAGCACCTCGCGCAGCCAGGCCTGATGCAGCGAACACTGGCGCTCGGCGGCCTGGTGCTGCGAAGACGGATGCTGCGAAGCTTGGGGTGCGGGGGGCCGCGCGTCGGCCGCCGCGGCCGCCGATTGGCCTGGCTCGCGCGCCGCGAGCGCGGCCAGCACGAGCGCACCTGCGCACCAGGACCGCGGCGCGCAGCCGTTCACGACTCCTCCAGCAGCGTCGATTCGAAGCGGTAGCCGAGGCCGTGCACGGTGATCACGTGCACCGGGTTCTCGACGTCGCGCTCGAGCTTCTTGCGCAGGCGCGCGATGTGGTTGTCGACCGTGCGTGTCGTCGGCAGGTGCACGTAGCCCCACACCTTGCGCAGCAGGTCCTGGCGGCTCACGACCTCGCCGCGGTGCTCGATGAGCATGCGCAGGATCTCGGCTTCGTAGCGCGACAGTTGCGTCTCGGCGCCGTCGCGCACGATCGTGAACCGCTTCCAGTCGACGACGAGGTCGGGGAAGCGCATGACGCCGCCCGCGGTCTGGCGTTCGCCGACGCCGGCCTTGGCGCCGACGTGCGTGCGGCGCAGCACGGCGCGGATGCGGGCCGTCAACTCGCTGAGACCGAACGGTTTGGTCAGGTAGTCGTCGGCGCCGAGCTCGAGTCCCTGCACCTTGTCGCGGTCCTGGCCCTTGGCCGAGATGATGATGACCGGGGTCTCGCGGCCCGTCTCGCGCAGGTGCCGCAGCACCTCGAGGCCCGGCATGCCCGGCAGCATGAGGTCGAGCAGGATCAGGGCCGAGGAGCCTTCGCGCGCCTTGCGCAGGCCCTCGCGACCGTCGGCGGCGGTGTCGACCGTGTAGCCCTCGAGCTCCAGGTTGTGCTGCAGGCCGGCGCGCAGATCGTCTTCGTCCTCGATGACGAGGATGTGGGTGTCGGACAGGTTGCTCATGTTCGGTCGGGGGGCGGGGCGCTCGGCGCCGGATGGGCCTTGCCGTTCGCCGCGGTCGGTTCGAGGGGTCGGTCGGCCGGTGGCGCCAACGGCAGCGTCAGGCGGAACACGCTGCCGCCATCTTCGCGGGGCCTCGCGAGCACCTCGCCGCCGTGGGCGCGCGCGAAGTGGCGCACGAGACTGAGGCCGAGTCCGGCGCCGCGCACCTCGCCCGAGTTGCTCGCGCGGTAGAAGCCATCGAAGACCCGATCGAGTTCGCCGCGCGGGATGCCGCGGCCGCGGTCGCGGACCTCGATCGTGGCCATGCCGGTTTCTGCGCGCAGGTCGAGTTCGATCTCGCGGTCGTCGTCGCCGTCGACGCCGTACTTGGCGGCGTTCTCGAGCAGGTTGACGATCGCGCTCTCGCAGGCGTTCGCGTCGCAGCGCACGAAGATGTTGTCGGGCAGCGTCTCGACGAGGATGGCGCCGCGGGCTTCGAGATGCGGCGTGTAGGCGTCGCACACCGCGCGCAAGAGGCGACCGAGGTCGACGACATCGGGCGAGTACTGCAGCGTGCCGGCCTGCTGCTGCGAGAAGTCGAGGATGCGCTGGATCAGGGCAGTCAGCCGTTCGGACTCGCGCGTGATGATGCCGCCGAAGTGGCTCGCCTGTTCCGGGTCGCGCGCCCGACCGAGGCCCAGCGTCTCGCCGTACATGCGGATCAGCGCCAGCGGCGTCTTGAGTTCGTGCGACACGCGGCTGACGAGATCGATCTTGAGGTCGGCGAGTTCGGCCTCGCGCGACACCGAGCGCCAGGACCACAGCGCTCCACCGAGCGCCGTCACGAACAGCGCCAGCATCAGCAGTGTGCGGTTGCGGGCCGCCGCTTCGGCCTGGGCGATCAGGCGTTCGCCGTTGGCCGGATACGCGCGCAACGTCAGCCCACCGTACGTCTCCCGCGATGGCGGCACGAAGTTCTCGGGCACCGCGGCCGGCGACGGCAGCATCGGCACGTCGTCGGGATCGGAGACTGCCAGCGTGAACGTGCCGTTCGTGCCGGTGAAGGCGCGCAGGATCGGAGCCAACAGCACGTTGAGGTCGACGTGCAGGCCGATGTGGGCACAGCCGTGCCAGCGCTGGGCCTCCGCGGCCGTGGCGGCGCGCAGCGACAGCAGCGTCGTCGCGTCGGAGGGCGTCGAGACGATGCGTTCCTCGGGGTCGGCGTCGCTGACGAACTCGCTCTGGCTCGCCTGTCGGATGCGGCGCAGGCGCAGCCCGTACTTGAGCACGAGGTCGTAGTAGCCCGCGAACGCGCGCGTCGCGGCGCGCTGGTGCTCCTCGAGCAGCAGCGCCTCGGCCGTGGCGCGATCGGGGTCCTCGGCGGGGATGCCAACGGCCAGCCGCTGCGCGACGGCCGTCAGCAGACCGTCCGCGACGCGAGCCTCGCGTTCGCTGTTGGCGATCTCGCGCAGCAGCTTCAGCCGGTCCGCGGTCGTGCCGAGTTCGGCGATCGCGAGGTCGGCCGACAGCCCGATGGCCGCGACCTCGGTGTCGCGGAACCTGCCGGCCAGGCTGCTGGCCTTCTCGAACTCGGGGCGCGCCAGGTCCGCGTGGCCGAGGCGCCGCTCGGCGGTGCCGAGCAGGAAGCGCGCGCGCAGTTCGGAGTCCCACATCTCGGGACGGCGGCCGCGCCCCGGGGGGCTCGCGGCCACCAGCTGCTCGATGAAGTGCTCGAGCAGCGTGATGCCGTCCTGGTAGAGGCCGCGCCGCAGCAGCAGGTCGGCGGCCTGCAGCGCGCCGCGCGAGTCGCGCGAGAACGGCAGGCTCAGCGTGCCCGGCGGCGGCGTCGGCCAGATCAGGCTGGCCCGTTCGTCGAGCACGATGATGTCGCGCAGGGCCGCGAAGCGCTCCTGCGCGCCGAGTTCGAGCACGGTGCGCACCGGGCCGAGTTCGGCGAGCCGGCGCTGCGACGCTTCGAGCAGCGGCGGCATGTAGCGCGCCAGCTCCTGGTCGATCTCCTTGACTGCGCTGGCCAGGAACTGCCGCGCCCCGCTGTCGAGCGCTCCCTGGGCCTGGATGCCGCTGCGCTGCAGCTCGGTCTGGCCCAGCACCGCCAACACCGCGAGCGGCAGCAGGAACGTGCCGAGCGCCAGCAGGTAGCGGTGCCTGAGTCGGGGACGCGGGGTGCGCATGAAGGAGGCTCGCCGGGCGGGCCGGCTGGCGCAGCGTATCCGCGCGCCGCGAAGTCGGGTAGCGACCGCCCGGTCACGACCGCGGTCCGGCGCACGGGCGCGGGCGGGCCAGACGACGAACGCGCGCCAGCTCCGCGCGCCTGTTCCGCGGCTATTCCGCGGTGGCTTCGGCCTCGCCGTCGCCGACCCGGTCGTGGCGGGCCCGCGCGAAGCCGCGGCGGCCGCCGCTGAAGAACTCGAGGAACGAACGGCCCTCGGGCGCCGTGCCGCAGGTCGCGGCGACGAGCGCCGCCTGGGCCCGGGTGCGCAGGTTGCCGCGGCCGTTGAAGACCGTGCGGAAGCACTGCTTGAGGTCGGCGACCGCGGCGGCGCCGACGCCCTGGCGCCGGATGCCGACGACGTTGAGACCGCAGATGTCGTTGCGGTCGGCGGCGATCGCGTACGGGGGCACGTCGTAGGAGATCGAGGCGTTGCCGCCGATCATGGCGCCGCGGCCGATGCGCACGAACTGGTGCACGCCGGCGCCGCCGCCGACGAACGTCGAATCGCCGACCTGCACGTGGCCCGCGAGCATGACGTTGTTGGCCAGCGTCACGAAGTTGCCGACCGTCGAGTCGTGGCCGACGTGGCAGTGCGCCATCAGGAAGCAGTCGTTGCCGATCGCCGTCACGCCGTCGGCCTTCGTCGCGCGATGGATCGTCACGCCTTCGCGGATCACGGTGCGGTCGCCGACGCTGACGCGGCCCGCCGCGGCCTGCGGCGTGCGCATCTGCGGCATGCCGCCGACGACCGCGAAGCTGTCGACCGAGACGCCGCTGCCGATGTCGCTGCCGGAGCGCACGATCGCGTGCGCGTCGATGCGGCAGTCGTCGCCGATGTGCACATCGCCTTCGACGACGGCGTAGGCACCGACCTGGGGGTTACAGCCGAGCACGGCGTCGGGATGCACGATGGCGGTCGGATGGATGGACAAGTTGCTGGGGTCCTCTGGCGGGCCGTTCGTCGCGGCGGTTCGAGCGCGCGACGCTGCCCACCTGGTGGCCGCATTGTAGTGCACGGCCCCTCCGCCGCCGCGGATTGTCCAGGACTTCGCCGCCGCGCCGCGCCGCGCCATGGGCTCGAATGCGCAGGCGGTTCTGCGCGCTGCCGCAGCGCGAGACGGTGCGCCGGCGACCGAAGCGACGGCCCGCGCCGAGGTTGCCGGATCCTTCTCGCGCCGCGTGTGCGGCCGTCAGTTCGCCGTGAGCCGCAGTCCGAGCACCGCGACGAGCAGCAGCACGAGGAAGCCGATGCGGGCCGCGGTCACCGGCTCGCCGAACAGCAGGATGCCGCACAGGGCGGTGCCGAACGCACCGATGCCGACCCACACGGCGTAGGCCGTGCCGATCGGCAGGTCGCGCGCGGCGACCGCGAGCAGCCACATGCTGCCGGCCAGCGTGATGGCGACGAACGCGGTCGGCACCGGTCGCGTGAAGCCGGCCGTGTACTTGATGCCGACCGCCCAGCACGTCTCGAGCAGGCCGGCGAGGAACAGGATCAGCCAGGGCATGGGGCCGCGATGCTAGTGCCGTGTCCCGACCGCGGCCCTCTGGTTTCGCGGAGCAATGTGCGTCGCTGGCGAGGCGCGACCCGCAGTCGGCACTCGCGCGGACCATTCCCGCGCGAGTGCCGGCACATCGCGCCGGGCCTCACTGCACGACGAACGAGTAGGCGTCGGTCAGCGTGAACAGTGGATCGGGGCAGCCACCGGGCGCCAGGAAGTCCAGGCCCTGGATCAGCACCTGCGTGCCGATGTTCGCCGGCGAGCTGGGCAGCGCCAGCGTGTGCTGCACGCCGCCGAAGCCGCCGCCGACGAGGAACGAGAAGTCGTGCATGACCGTGCAGTTGCAGAACGGCAGGCCGAGCGCCGTGAGCCCGTAGCCGACGAACGCGAAACCCTGCGCGTTGCCGATGGTCGTGATGACCTCGGTGCCGGTCTGGCCGGTGCCCGTCGCGACGATGTCGGCGACGCCGCACGTCGCCGGCAGGCGCTGCAGCGTGGTCGGCACGTCGAGGAAGCGCAGCCCGCGGAACACCTGGTTGGCGCCGGCCACCGCGATCGAGGTCACGACCGAGCCGGGTCCGGTGTCGACGACCGTGACGAGTTCGGTCGAGAGGTTCGGGAACGCGTAGTTGGCGGTCGCCCACAACGTCGTGACGCCGTTCTGCCGGAAGCCGGTCACGCCGCGGCAGCCGCTGCCCGGCAGCGCGAGGCCGTACTGCAGCGTCCAGACGCCACCCGACCGGGTCCACTTGTTGATGCCGCCGGCGCCGCCCGTCGTGTCGTCGGCGACGTACAGCGTGTCCGGATCGGCGAAGAAGTGGTCGTACGTCGATGGGCCGCTCGCGGTCGGGAAGCCGTTCAGCAGCGTGATCGCCTGGCCGATCGTCGTCGGCAGGCCGGTGCCGACCGTGCACACGCCCTGGTAGACCGTCGATGCACTCGACGTGTAGAGCTGGCCGCTGTAGATCGTCGCCGTGCGCGTGTTCGTCGGTGCCCCGGCGTTGAGGCCGAGCGAGGTCGTGGCGCCGAGGTTGGCGACGAAGCGGATGCCGTTCGTGCCGCTGGCGCCGGTGCCCGAGGTCCAGAAGCGCTGGCCGTCGTCGCTGCACACCGAGCGCATCGGCGCGCTGCTGCCCGCACCACCCGAGTAGGCGTCCGTGAGTGCCGTGCTCGTGTCGACCGTGCCGATCAGGTCGACGCGCGCGATCACGCGCGGCACCGTCATCGAGTCCGTCTGCGGCACGGCCGCGAGACCGGGTGCCGTGCCGTAGCCGCCGAGCAGCAGGTAGATGCCGTTCGACGAGATGTTGAGGTAACCCTCGGAGGTCGCCGTGCCCGAGTCCGTGAACGGCAGGTTCGTGCCGGCGGCGGCGGTCGGCAGCGCGATCGTCTGCACGAGCGTGCCGCCCGGCGTGTACTCGTCGAGGAAGACCGGCGCCGAGGCGTTGGTCAGCGTCGCGGCGCCGTCGCCGATGCGCACGACGACGAGGTTGCCGAAGGTCAAGGGAGTCTGCGCCGTCGCGAGCGATGCGAGCGCCAGCGACGCGAGTGGCAGGATGCGGCCGAGCATCGAGTGCATGTGGTTCCTTGGTCTGGGTGGAAGGGGTGGCGGTCCGGGCTCTGCCCCGTCGGTTCATCGAACCCGAAACCGGCGATCGTGTCGACCGCGAGCCGAGGTCGTGTGCGCCGAGCGGGGCCGGCGCCGACGGGCGGCTTCGCGCAACCGGTTCAGTCGCTGCGTACGAGCACGACCGAGGGCACGCGCACCGGCAGGTCCGCTTCGGCGGCGGCCTGCACACCGGACGACTCCCGGCGCGTCGATTCCGAAGTCCGGCTTTCGTGCCGGCGCTGCTGCCGCGTCACTGATGGTGGGACATCATCCGCATCCGCAGCGACCGGGGGTACGGGGAAGCGAGTCTGGCGGCGCCGCGCGCCGACGGCGACGGTCTCGCGTTCTTGCGGCCCGAGGCGGGCGGCGTGCGCATCGGCGTCGTACCTGCTCGTGCTCGATCCGAACGTCGGGCCGGTGCTGTCGGCAAACTCCGAGGTGTACGCCCACGACGAGGCCGACGCCGTGCGCGACCGCGGCAAGCGCATCGTAAGTGCCAGACCCGACCCGCCGTCAGTTGCCGATCCTCAGCAGCGTGCGATTCGGTTCTTGGTCGCCCGCGGCATGGCACGAGATTCCGCCCGCGCGCGGCCAGCCGGTCGGAAGAACGGCCGCACGCCACCTCGACCCGACGAAGCCGAACACCTCGTCGGTCTGCGGCGAAGCCTCGTCAGGAGTCTGCGCCCGAGAAGTTGAAACCATCCTGGGTCCTGCCGGGGATCGGGAGCATCGGGTGGGATCGGCCCGCCCCTCTTGTTCGCTCGACGACGCGAAGGAGTCGACAATGTCGAAGCTCAATCTCTGGCTGAGTCCGTTGTTCCTGGCCGTGTCGGCAGCCGAGTTGCCCGCGCAGGAATGGCTGCAGAAGCAGCAGCTCACGGTTCCCTGGTTCCGGTTCCACCATGTCATGACCTACCACCCGATGTCGTCGGCGAATCCCGGCATCTATCTCCATGGTGGTCACAGCACGAGCTACAACTCGTACTGGGGAGACACATGGCGTTGGGACCGGAACGTCTGGGCGCCGGTTCCGGTCGTGATCGCCACGCCGCCGTTCTCGCCGCGGGCGGAACACTCCGCGACCTTCGTTGCCGCGCGCGGCGTGACCGTGATCCACGGCGGACGCGTGTTGCCTGGCGGCGGCGTGCCCTCGTTCCTGTCGAACGAGACCTGGGAGTTCGACGGCCTGACGTGGACGCAGATCCCGACCCCGGTGTCGCCGCCCCCGCGGCAGATGCCGGCGATCGCGACCGACCAGGGCAGTGGCACCGTGGTGATGTTCGGCGGTCGTGGCCCCGGCGGTTCGCTGAACGAAACCTGGGAATACGACGGCGTCACCTGGATCCAGGTCTTTCCGGCGGTCAGCCCGCTGCCGCGGGAGAACCACGCGATGGCCTTCGACGAGGCGACAGGTCAGGTCGTGATGTTCGGCGGCACCGGCAGCGTCGGGTTCGGCCAGTACTGGCTGAACGACGTCTGGACCTACCTGCCGGTCGCAGCAGGTGGACCGGTGTGGACGCAGTGGTTCGCACCCGATGGCTCAGCGCCGCCCTCGGCTCGCGAGGGACTCGCGATGGTGTACGACTCGGGTCGCCGCGTCATCACCATTGTCGGTGGCCACAACGGCAGCCTCGCGCAGTCCGATGTGTGGCAGATGGACCTCGCCGTGGGCTGGCAGAACGTGACTCCGCCTCCGGCCGGCTTCGGTCTCCAACAGAACAACCCGGCGTACATCTATCAGCACGCGATGGCGTACGACCGCGACGCGCAGGAATGCGTCGTCTATGGCGGACTCTCGAACAACTTCACGAATCAGTGGATCCGACGCCCGGCATCGGGCTCGCTGCCGGCGGGCTTCGCCGAGTACCGCCATTACGGCCCATCGACCGACGAGGTCTGCCGCGGCCCGTTCCTGTTCACGGACACGCGTCCTCGCATCAACTCGGTGTTCACGACGCGCATGCGAATGCCCGATCCGACGGTGGCGCTGCCGCCGTGCATTCCACCGGCCCCCTTGTTCGGGGCTTGCTTCCTGAACGGAAGCCTGTTCCCCAACCCGGGCCAACCAGCAGCCTCTCCGCACTTGCAGTCGCCGACCGTCTTGCTTCAGGGGGCGCTCGTTCCGGACGGATTCGGCAACCTGTTCCATGACTTCCAGATCCCGATCCCCAACGACCCCGCGCTGGCCGGCCTGAGGTACTACCTGCAGTGCTGGTACTTCGACCAGAGCACGACGCCTGTCTGGGGCACTGCGCTGGGGACCGAGATCGGCATCCTGTAGGGCCTGTATGGGCCCTGCTGCCCCGCTGCCCGCGGCGGGGTCATGCACCCGGCTGCGAGCACGATGCGAAGGCCGCGGCGTCCTCGTCGCGCAACGGCACCAAGCTCGACGGCGTCAGGTTCTGGGTCGCGGGCGACCTCGGTGCCGACTTCTCGCAGGGCGCGATGCAGTGGTCGATCGTGCACTTCGATCCCGCGGTGACCGAGGAGCAGCGCGAGGGCATCAAGACGATCCTCGAGGCATCGTACCCGGTGAAGTGGCAGAACTTCAGCATCGGCCGCGACGCTGCGATGGGAACGGCGGCAAGGATCGACCGGTCGCCAAGCTCGATGGCGCCAAGCTCGCCGAGGTGGTGCTGAAGCGCAACGGCCTGACCGACGAGCCGATCGTGATGCACGACCTGAAGTACTGGGGCGCGCCGCGCAACGACGGCTTCCTGATGATGGCGAACGAGACTACTGGACCGACCTTCCTGCGGCTCTGGCAGCACCTGGGCATCGACGGCGTCACCTGCGCGGGAAGTGATCGTTGACGCTGTCGCCGCAGCCATACCATACCCGGCATGAAGATGATCGTTCCAAGTCTCGCACTGCTGCTTGCCGCATGCGCTGCCACCGACACCAGCGATCCCGCCGCGACGCGCGCATGGCTGAAGGACTTCGCGGCGCAGTACTCGTACGACACTGGCTACATGGAGCGGCTGCTGGACCTGTCGCCCGCCGCGTACGACACCTTCGCCGCCGCCATGGGCATGGCAGAGCACCGGGTGCACCTGCCGGTCGACGCGCACTACGTCGGCTGCATCAGTGCGCTGCTCGCCGACGACTGCGGTGCGTGCACGCAGCTGAACTTGCGGATGGCAGTGGAAGCTGGCGTGCATCGGGCCTTGCTCCGGCAATTGCTGGAAGACCCCGACAGTCTGCCGCCCGTGCTGCGCATGGTTCACGACTATGCCACGCAGGTTGTGCGCGGTGGCAACGCCGATGCCGCTCGCGTGCAGCAACTGCGCTGGCAGCTTGGCGATGAAGGGTTCGCCGAACTCGCGGTCAACGTGCTCGGGTGCCGGATCTACCCAGGACTTCGGCGGGCGATGGGTGCGGAAGTGTCCTGTCCACCGCCCACGCTCGACTTCTGAAGCCGCGACCGCGCCGCCGACACCACGCGGGCGTCGCACGTCCACACGCGACCTTCAGGTCCAGCGCCGCTGCGACCCTCGCGGTCGGGTTGCCACCACTGGCCGAGCCGCTGCCGCAGGTCGGTGTCGCCGGGGAGCGGGGAGCGGGTGGAGTGCCGATCGGCGCGGCGCGCAAGGCGATGGCTCTCGCGGCGCTTCCCGGCGTCGCTCTCGCGCAGGCGTTCCAAGCGGGCGACCCGTACCTTCGGAGCACCATGAACCTCGCTGTGAGGCCGGATGGTGCCCGGTGCACCGCGGGCCGGCCGCGCCGCCCCCGCGAGATTGTGAACCCCCGCGCGTCCGCGCGGCGATTAACCACCCGCCCATGACCGGCTTCGCCCCGGATCGCCTGCTCACCGACACCGCGTGGCTGCAGAGCCTCGCGCGCCGGCTCGTCGGCGACGAGAACGCCGCGGACCTGCAGCAGGACGTAGCGCTCGCGGCGCTCGCGCGGCCGCAGGCGGCGGCGCACCGCTCGTGGCTCGCCGCGGTGGCGCACCACCTCGCGATCACGCGGCGCCGCCGGCGCTCGGCGGAGCAGCGCCGGCTGCTCGCGCTGCCGCGCGCCGAGCCCGTGCCGTCGCCGGCCGAACTCGTGGCGACGGCCGAGCTGCAGCAGCGTGCGGTCGCCGCCGTATTGGCGCTGCCGCCCGCCTACCGCGACACGATGCTGCTGCGCTTCCTACAGGGGCTGCCGCTCGCGGCGACGGCCGCGGCCATGGGCGTTCCCGAGCAGACCGTGCGCACGCGGCAGAAGCGCGCGCTGACGATGCTGCGCGCGCAGCTCGTGCCACCGCCGCGCGAGGGTCGCGGCGGCAGGGTCTCGCTCACGTCGCTCGTCGCCTGGGGTGCGCTCGTGAATGCCAAACACGTCGTCGTCGCCGTCGCGCTCGCGCTGATCGCGCTGCTCGTCACCGTCTCGCTGCGCCCGCCCGCGGCTGCGCCACCCACCGCCGCGAACGCCACCGGCGCGCCCGCCCGCGCCGCGGCGGCGGCCGGGCCCGCCGCGGTCGCACTGCCACCCGACGCCGCGGCGAGCGCGCGCACCGCAGTCGCCGCCGTTCCTCCCGCGCCACCCGCGTCGCCCGACACCGCCGAGCTCACGATCGAGCTCTCGTGGCCGGACGGCGGACCCGCCGCCGACTGTGCGATCGTCTGCAACAGCCACGCGGCGGCGGCGCAGACCGTGCGCCGCGGCACGAGCGACGCCGCGGGCCGCATCGTCTTCGCCGACCTCGCGCCGGGTCGCTACTTCGTCACCACCGCGCGGTACGACAACCAGTTCGTCGAGCTCGCGGCGGGCGCACACGAACGGCTCGCGATCACGCTGCAGCGGGGCTTCGCCGTGCGCGGCCTCGTGCTCGATCGCGCTGGCGCGCCCGTCGGCGGCGCCGAGATCTGGACGGCGCACGTCGGCGTCGCACCGAACTGGACGTTCGCCGCCGGCCACAGCGATGCGAGCGGCCACTTCGCGATCGCGGGCTGTCGCGCGGGCATGGTGGTCGGCGCCAGAGCGGTCCCGCTCGGCGTGAGCGACACGGTGATGCTCGACTCGGAGAGCCACGGCGGCAGCGACCCCGAGCAGATCGTGCTGCACCTCGACGACCGCGTGTGCGACGTGCGCGTGCACGTGCGCGACACCGGGGGCCGGCCCGTCGCGGGCGCGTGGGTTGCACTCGGCGACCGCATGCCGGGCCTCGTGCCCGACGCCGCGGGGCACCTCACGGCGAAGCCGCCGGCCGCGCTCGGCGCCACCGACGCCGAGGGCCGGTTCCGGGTCGCGCAGGCGCGCACCGACAGCGGCCGCCTGCTCGTGACGCACCGGGGCTTCGCGCCGCACCGCGAGGACTTCGCGTTCGACGGCTACGTCGCGCGCGAACTCGAGGTCGTGCTGCGGGCCGGCGGCACGCTGTCGGGAACGGTGCGCGACGACGCCGGCGAACCGGTCGCGGGTGCCGAGGTCGAAACCCCGTACGTCGAGGGCCTCGAGTGCGCCGCGACGACCGCTGCCGACGGCACCTTCGTGCTGCACGACCTGCCGCTCGCGCCGGCCGAGGTGAGCGTCGCGGCGCCGGGCCTGCCGAAGCAGACCCGCAGCTTCACGTTCGCGAGCGGCGAGCAGCAGCGCTGGGACATCGTGCTGGCGAAGGGCCTGCGCATCCGCGGCCGGCTCGTCGACGAAGCCGGTGCGCCGCTCGCGGCGTGGTGGATCGGTCGCGCGGGCGCCGACCGCCGCGCCAAGACCGACGAGCAGGGCCACTTCGTCGTCGCCGGCTGCGAGGCGACCGGCAATCGGCTGATCGTGCACGACGACTGGGGTTTCGCGCCGGCGATCCTGCGCTTCGACGACGTGCTGCCCTCCGAACGCGAACGCGACTTCGTCGTGCCCGCCGCGTCGATGCCGAGCGCGCGCGTGCGCGGCCAGTGCCTGGCGCCCGACGGTTCGCCGCTGGCCGAGGTCACGTTCGACTGCCACCAGGGCGACTGGCCCGTGCTGCTGCACAACGAGATGCTGCGCGGCTGCGCCGACGGCAGCTTCGACTTCGGCGCCTTGCCGCCGGGGCACTACACGCTGGCGCCGCGGCACCAGCACTACCTGTTCGCCGCGTTCGAACTCGACCTGCAGCCGCACGAAGTGCGCGACCTCGGCCTGCTGCGCGCCGCGGCGCCCGCGCGCCTCGTCGTCAGGCTCCTCGGCGACGAGGCGGCGGTGCGCGACACGCACGTCGCGCTGGCCAGCGCCGCCGGGCGCAGCGACAGCTCCGAGATCGGCAGCGAGCGGACCTTCGCGCACCTGTTGCCCGGCACGTACCGGATCGTGCTGCGGCGCGGCACGGATGGTGCCGGCCGCGACGCGGGCGAGGTCGACCTGAGGCCCGGCGCCGAACTCGTGCGCGAGGTCGCGGTGCACTGACGCGGCGCCAGGCGTCTGGCGAAGAGAACCCCGGCATCTCCTTGCTGACCCTCGCCAGAACTCGTTGATCGCATCGATCGTCGCGTCCGATCGTGCTCGCGGTCGAGTTGCGAGAGGGGAGGGGTCAAACGCCGTCGCGGATCTGCCATGCCAACACCGGGTTTCCGGCGCGCGCCGCGGCGGAAGCCAGCCGAGCACGCACCTCCGCGTCGTCGTGCTGCCCGAGCACGAGAGCTGCGAGCGCGAGCGCATCGGCATCCCGGCCGACGCCGGCGAGCGCCTCGAACGGCACCGCCACATCGTCGACCACGCATTCGCGTTCGATCTCCGCGGTTTCGGCGTCGCGTGGCTCCGCGCTGGCGAAGTGCTCGCGAACCGACTCGCAGTGCGACCGCACGTACTGGGGCTCGCAGACCCCGGTCTCGACGAGCAACGCATAGTGCTGGGCGGCGACGAACATCTCCGCATTGTGCCTGGCCAGCTGGTCCATCGCCGGTGTGCCGCGTTGCTGCTCCGTGACCGCGAACAGCACCTGGGGTCGATCGAGCACCCTGGTCAGGCCGGCAACTTCGGCCGCGCGCATCGTGTCGCCGCGTGCGTCCCCGCCCAGCGCCGCCCGGGCGTCGTCCAGCCAGCGTTCCATGGCCGACAGCGCCGCGACATTGCAACGGGCCAGCTTCTGGAACACGTAGTGGATGAAGACCGTGCAGCGCACGCCGCCCTGACTTTCGTCGTCGCGGCTCGCCTGCCAGTAGTGCTCGGCAACCGCGAGCGCTTCCGCCACCCGGCCCCGGCGGACCGCTCGCAGGAGGCGCCGCAGGGCCAGGCTGAGTGGGTCGCGAGCTCTCATCGTCGTCTTCGGTGGACATCGTCCGCCGACGGGCGGGTTCGCGCAACCGGTTCAGTCGCTGCGCACGAGCACGACCGAGCGCACGCGCACCGGCAGGTCCGCTTCGGCGGCGGCCTGCACGCGGAGATCGACCGCATGACCCGGCGCTGGCACGACGAAGGACCCCGGCGCGGGGCCGGCGGCGAGGTCCGGCGCACCCGCGACGGCTGCGGGCTCGGCCTGCAGTTCGCACCGCCACACGCCGCCGGGCACCTGCATCGTGAAGCGGGCGGGCTCGCGCGTGCGCAGCTCGAGCGACAGCGGACCGGCGTCGGTCGGCACCGCGACCGCGGCGCGCGCCGCGTACCACGCGCCCGCTTCGGCGACGTGCGCGGCGCGGCGCGCTTCGGCCGCGGCGTCACCGGTCGGCGGCTGGTGCCGGCGCTGCAACGGCTCGGGCAGCGCGTACGAGCCGAACAACCACGGCGGGATCTCGATGCGCTGCGCGCTGCGCTGCACGCCGATGCGGCCCTCGATGCGCACCCACAGCGGCGAGACCAGCGCCTCGGCCCGGCCCGGCAGCACTTCGCGCTCGCCGAGTTCGAGCAGCACGCAGCGATAGCCGTCGAGGAAGCGCGGGTCGTCCTCGAACTCGGCCGCGCTGACGAACACCGGCAGCGGCAGGCCCGGCGGCGGCGCAAACAGCATCAGGTCGGGGGCGCGGTCCATCACGTAGCGGCCGTTGCCGCGCAGGTGTCCCGGTGGCAGCGGCGTGCCGGGCCGCACGGTGTGCAGCCAGGCCGGGGACGGCGTCGTCGCGATCGTGCGGTCGCAGAGGCCGAGCATGTCGAGGGCCGGCAGCTTCGCGTAGTACGGGAGCGCACCCGCGGCATCGACCGCGAGGCGCGGCTGTTGCCGCTCGAACGCGGCGGCCAGCACTTCGCCGAGCACCCGGCCGCGCCATTCCCACAGTTCGCCGCGCGCCTCGTGGCTGCGGCCGTCGGTGCGCGCGAAGTACACGTTGGTGACGACACCGCCGGCCGCGAGCGCGAGCCCGACCGCGGCGCCGAACGCCGAGCGGCCCAACGTGCGCAGGCCGGCCCCGGCCAGCAGCGCCATCGGCACGAGCGCGCCGTGCACGAGCCGCAGGCCCGGGAAGTGGTCGCCGCCGATCGCCGCCAGGTAGCCGAGCCACGCGCCGAGCGGCACGGCCAGCACGGGCACGACGCAGCGGTCCGCGCGCCGCGCCAGCAGCGCGACGGCGGCGAACAGCGCCGGCCACGAGAGCCCCTGCAGCACCCACATCGCACCGCCGACGTACGCCAGGCCGGCGGCACCACCGGGGTCGAACTCGGCCTTGACGTGCGCGGTGTTGGGCACCCAGTCGCCGTAGTAGGCGAGGCGGAACGCGAGCTGCGCGCCGAACGCGACGAGCGGCCACAGACCGAAGCACGCGGCGCGCGTCACGGCGCCGCGCCAGCCCGACCGCAGCGCGCACGCGCCGAGCACGACGCCGGTCGAGAAGGCCCACAGCGCACCGTCGGGTCGCGTCACGCACAGCAGCGCGAACGGCGCACCGAGCCGCAGCAGCCGAGCCGGGCGCCACGGCGCGGGTTCGACCCGCAGCGCGCGCACCACGCCGCCGAACCCCCAGGCCAGGAGCCACATCACCATCGGACCCTCGAGGCCGCCCAGCGTCCACACGAGCACGGGCTGCGTCGACGCGACGAGCAGCGGTGCCGCGGCCGCGCACAGGCTCGTGCGCAGGTCGCGCGGTCCGGCCGCGCGCGCGAGGCACCACAGCGCGGCGGCCGTGCACAGCGCCCCGAGCAGGCGCGCCGCCGTCACGAGTTCGAGGCCGAGCGCGCCGAGTCCGGCGCAGCCGAGCACCCAGAGCAGGTTGCTGTAGCCCTCGACGCGTTCCCCGTCGGTCCAGGTCAGACCCTCACCGGCGAGCAGGCGCGCGGCGTAGCGCAGCGAGATGAACGAGTCGTCGGAGAAGAACGGCCACGGCCACGCTGCCTGCACCGCGGCGAGCGCGAGCGCCGGCGCAACTGCGAGCAGCAGCCACGCGTGGTTCGGGCGGTCGATGGAGGGCGCGGTGGACAATGGCGTGGGACCCGGCGCGAGCGCCGGGCGCTGGTGCATGACTTCGGCGGTGTTCTATCCGCGAGGGCCCGGTCCCCGAGCGATGAAGCCGGGCAGGAACGACGGGTCCGCGCCTGACCCGGTCCTCGCCGCGGGGCTGTGCGCCGCTCGGCGCGTCCACTCCGGGCGAAGGCGGGCGTGGTCCGTGCCAGCACCCTTGCTCAGTAGAGCAGGTGCTTGCGCACACGCTGCCACCAGTCGGCCGGC
Organism: Planctomycetota bacterium; assembly: GCA_036274315.1. GTDB lineage: Bacteria > Planctomycetota > UBA1135 > UBA1135 > UBA2386 > DASVAL01. The sequence continues at coordinate 55,822 of DASUFY010000144.1, forward strand.
GCGCGCGCCAACGCGTCGAGTTCGGCCCAGGGTCGGTTGCGATCGATGAACGTGCGCACGGTCGGGCCGCCCGTCAGGATGTCGATCGGCATCTTCTCGGCCTCGTACTCGTACGGCGGCGGTCGCCAGGCGAACTGCTGCGGCCACAGTTCGTGCACCGCGCGCAGCAGCGCGAGCGTCGTGCGGTACGGTTCGAACGCGATCGCATCGGTCACGTGCAGGAACAGGCCGCCGCAGGTCTCCGCCTGCCACTTGTGGAACGTCGGCTCGAAGCGCACGGGGCGCAGCGCGACGCCCTTGCAGCCCTTGGCCGCGAGCACCGCCTGCACCTGCCACGGGTCGAGGAACGGCGCGCCGAACTGTTCGAACGGCGTCGTCGTGCCGCGGCCCTCGCTGAGGTTGGTGCCCTCGAGCAGCACCTGGCCCGGATAGACGAGCGCACCCTCCCAGCGCGGCAGGTTCGGCGACGGCGGCACCCAGGCGCGGCCCGTGTCGGGCCAGAGCATGCTGCGGCGCCAGCCCTGCATCGGCACCGTCTGCACCTCGCCGGCCACGCCGAGGTCGGCCTTGCAGAACGACGCGAGCTCGCCGAGCGTCAACCCGTGCCGCATCGGGATCGCGGCGCGACCGACGAAGCTGCGGTGATCGGGATCGAGCAGCGGTCCTTCGGCGACCTCGCCGCCGAGCGGGTTCGGCCGGTCGAGCACGAGCACCGGGATGCCCTTCTGCGCGCAGGCCTCGAGACAGAGCGTCAGCGTCCAGACGTACGTGTAGACGCGCGTGCCGACGTCCTGCAGGTCGACGACGAGCAGGTCGAGTCCTTCGAGCATCTGCTGCGTCGGCTTGCGCGTCTCCGAGTACAGGCTGTGCACGGGCACGGCGAGGCGCTCGTGCATGCCGTGCGGCGTCTCGACCATGTCGTCCTGTTCACCCGACCACAGCCCGTGCTGCGGTCCGAACAGCGCCTTGAGCTTGCCCGGGAAGCGCGTGTGCAGCGCGTCGGCCGCGTGGCGGAACGACGCGTCGACCGACGCCTGGTTGCTGAGCAGGCCGAAGCCGCGCGAGCAGCGCAACAGGTCCGGCGGCGATTGGCAGCAGACCTCGAGACCGAAATGCACGGTGGGGGCCATGTCACTCGTAGAGCAGGAACGGTTGGCGGCGCATGCGGAACAGGTCGAGTTCCTTGCGCCAGCCCGCGACGATGTCGGCCGGCTTCTCGCCGGCGAGCATCGCGCGGCAGCTCGGTTCGTGCTTCAGCAGGCGGTCGAGCTTGCTCGTGTCCCACTGCGTCGCGTGCAGCGCGTGCAGCGTGCACGCGATCTGCACGCCGGTCCGCACGGGCTCGAACGTGCGCCAGTCGGTGACGATGACGTGCACGCCCGAACAGCGTTCGCCGTGGAACCGGCTCGACGACGGTTCGAAGTGCACCGGCACGAACGTCACGCCCGGCAGGCCGGCGGCGCGCAGCGCGGCCGCGAGGGCCAGGCCGTCGCACCACGGCGCGCCGAGCACCTCGAACGGGGTGCCGGTGCCGCGCCCGACCGACAGGTTGGTCGCTTCGAGCAGGCCGATGCCCGGGTAGAGCAGCGCCTCGGTCAGGCTGCGCATGTTCGGCGACGGGTCGATCCACGGCAGTCCCGTGCGGTCCCAGAGGTCGGCGCGGTGCCAGCCCTCGCACGGCACGACGACGAGGTCGACCTCGACGCCGTCCTCGCCCACGATCATGCGCGCGAGTTCGCCGACCGTGAGGCCGTGCCGCACCGGGATGCGATGTGCGCCCGTGAAGTCGCGGCGCTCGGCGGCGAGCACCGGGCCCTCCATGCGCAGGCCGCCGAGCGGGTTCGGCCGATCGAGCACGACGAAGCGCAGCCGGTTGGCCGCGGCTGCTTCGAGGCAGTTCCGCATCGTCGACACGTAGGTGTAGAAGCGGCAGCCGATGTCCTGGATGTCGAAGACGAGCGTGTCGAGGCCCTGCAGCATCTGCGCCGTCGGCGCGCGCGTCGCGCCGTAGAGCGAATGCACGGGCAGGCCCGTGGCCTCGTCGACGGTGTCGTCGACCACGGCGTCGAGCACGCCGTTCCACCCGTGTTCGGGCGAGAACAGGGCCACGAGCCGCACGCCGTCGGCGGCCGCGAGCACGTCGACGGTGCGCCGCCCGTCCGACGTGCGACCGGTCTGGTTGGTGACGAGTCCGATGTGGCGGCCGCGCAGCGCGGGCGCGGCACCCCCGGCGGCGACGACGTCGATGCCCGTGCGCACGAGCGCGTCGCCGTTGGCCTGTGCCGCGGCAGTCGCTGCGAGCCAGGGCAGCCACGACAGGACGAAGCGGCGCGCGGCCATCGGGCCGGCATGCTAGGTGCCATGCCCTGAAAATCACCCTCGCGTTTCGCGGGCCCGCCAGGCCGCTGGCCGCGCCCGCGACCGCTCGTCCCGCCTCGAGACGGCGAAGTGCCGGTGGGCAGGCGCGGCGCGGTCGCGCGCCGCGGTGGGGCTGACGCGGCGGGCGGAGCGGCGCCGCCACCTGCGGGCTCGATGCGCCGTTCAGTATCTGTCCATGCGACGGGGTGCGTATTCCCGCCGCAACGAAGGCCCGCAGGCGACGGGTGGGCATGCTAGACCTCGAACCAGTGTGCCGCGAGCTCCTCTGAGCTGAGAAACGACTCGAAACGCGCCCTCCCGCAGCGATGATGGCGTTTGCGAGAACAACCACGAAGCCCTGGGAGGGGCGTTTCGAGTGAAAGCCATCATCAAGCGCGAGCTGCGGCGGAGCAAGCAACGGATCGAACATCGCCTTCGGGATCGGGTCTGGATGCCCCAGGACCGGCCGATGCAGTCGGCGAAGAACATCCACTACGAGATGTCGTCAAGGGACCGCGCGATCGGCGCTGGCGGCATCGGCGCGATGCAGCTGTTGGCGCAGCGCCTTGGCATCGCCGAGGCGATTGACGCGAGGCTACATCTGCTGAAGGTCCACCTTCCCTACCAGGAATCGGACCACGTGCTCAACCTGGCCTTCAACGCGCTGGCCGGCGGCATGTGCATCGAAGATCTCGAGCTGCTGAGAAACAGCGAGGGCTACCTGGACGCCGTTGGTGCACAGCGCATTCCTGATCCGACAACTGCCGGCGACTTTTGTCGCCGCTTCGATGTCGGCGACGTCGACTTGCTGCAAGACGTGATCAACGAGATCCGCGTGAAGGTTTGGCAGCGCCAACCGAAGGAGTTCTTCGACCAGGCGATCATCGATGCCGACGGCACCGAGGTGCCGACGGCGGGCGAGTGCAAGGAGGGGATCGGCCTCTCCTACAAGGGCACGTGGGGCTACAGCGTCCTCAACATGTCGCTGGCGAACACGGGGGAGCCGCTGTTCCTCGTCAACCGTGGCGCCAACTGCTCTTCGCAGGATGGTGCCGCAGAGCGCTTCGATCAGGCCATCGAACTTGTGCGCCGGGCCGGCTTCAAGAACGTGCTGTTGCGCGGCGACACGGACTTCTCGCAGACGACGCACAGCGACCGTTGGGACGAGGCTGGCGTGAAGTTCGTGTTCGGCTACGACGCCCGCGAGAACCTTGTCGAAACGGCCGAATCCCTGAAGGAAGAGGCCTGGCAACGCTTCGAGCGGCCAGCTCGCTACGAGGTGAAGACTGAGCCGCGAACGCCACGCGACAACGTCAAGGCAGCGATCGTCGAGCAGAAGGAGTACCTGAACCTCCACCTCGTGAAAGAGGACATCGCCGAGTTCGCCTACCGGCCGTCGGCGTGCAAGAAGAGCTACCGCATGATCGCGCTGCGGAAGACGATCACCGTCGAGCGTGGCCAGAAGCTGCTCTACCCCGAGACCCGCTACTTCTTCTACTTCACGAATCGCCGCGACCTCACCGCTGCCGAGGTCGTCGCGCACGCGAACGACCGGTGCGATCAGGAGAACTTGAACGCCCATCTGAAGGGCGGTGTTCGCGCGCTGCGAGCGCCGGTCGACACCCTCGTCAGCAACTGGGCCTACATGGTGATGACTGCACTGGCATGGAGCATGAAGGCTTGGTTTGCCTTGCTGTTGCCGACCGCCGGTCGGTGGCGCGATCGCTACCGCGACGAGCAACGGACTCTGCTCCGGATGGAGTTCCGCACCTTTCTGAACGCGATGATCCGTGTCCCAACGCAGATCGTGCGCACCGGGCGCCGCGTGGTCTTCCGACTGATGGCCTACAACCGATGGCTGCCCGCTCTCTTCCGCGGCGTCGACGGCCTGCGCGCTCTACGCTGTTGACGATCCTGACCCGAAGCCGCGGTATGGACGCCGCGGTCCACCTCGACCACCTTGCCGGAGAACGCTTCAACAACATGCGCAACTCGATCGAGACGATGCCGCGATGCGGCAGGTGGAGGCGGTCCGTCAATCTTTTGACGGGGTCGGCCGGGCGGCGGGGCCGCCGCGATGCACTCCGCGTTCGCTTGTTTGAGG